>NZ_AEPB01000051.1 GCF_000189395.1 Planococcus donghaensis MPA1U2
ACATGAAGTTTTGACGTCCTTACATGAACTTTTAACGCCTTTACATGAACTTTTTTGTTCTTTACCTGAATTTTTGGGGATGTTACCAGGATTGTCGATCGCGTTGGGTATTGAGTTTAGTCCACCATATGAATAGTTATTAATAAACAAGATGCTTAGAAGAAAAAGTGAAGTTGGTGAAAAGTAAGAATATGTCTCTGTAGCGCTTCGCTCGCTTTGGGCTTGGCTTTCGCAATAAGCCGAGAAGTACACTCGTCTTATTGCTTCGCCTAGCCCTTGGCGCTCCTCAGCTTGGGGTTTGGGTATGTAGAGTGCTTAAAATTTCGAGTGGATAGTTGAG
>NZ_AEPB01000050.1 GCF_000189395.1 Planococcus donghaensis MPA1U2
TTTTCGCTCGCGAAAAGCGGGGCATTTCCGCTTTTGGTTTTTAGGGCCCAGGAGCGGACTTCGCCGTAGTGTATGCACGGTGTGAGGATAGATACGCGCGCAGGAAGAAATTTGCGCACGGTGGAGAAATGCTTATGCGCGTTCCGTAAAAAATACGCGCGAACGGTCCGCGAAATGCAAAAAAGCCTCCCACCCAAGTGAGAGGCTTCCTCATTATTTGCGCAATTGGTAAGAGCGAGATTTTGATTGTCCCACTCTTTTCAAATCGAGCTGACATAACAACCTTGTCGCCACAGATCTGGATTCGAATCCGCAAAACGCGCGAAGTTTTTGATTGGTGATAGTGGTTTCGACAAAGCTGAAGTATTCTTGAATCGCTAAAAGATGAGCTGAAGGATTTTGGAAGCCACAATTTTTGCACAGCCAGCTTTTGTTTAGTCGCTGCATGCTGAGCGATTGGCAAGAAGAGCAGAATACGCCGGACTGCAATTCTTTGGGGTCAATAAAGTAATAGCTACATAAAGGGGGTTGTTCATAAGGGGTTTGATTGGTCACAATCAATTTCTGGATTTTCGCCAGTTTGCAATTTTCGGCTTCAAGGGGGAAAGCCTGTAGAATTCTTAGCAAGTATTCAATCATTTGATAGGTTTTGCATACAGAAACGCCATGCGGCTTGGAAATAAATTCGCAATCTTTCGCAGTAAAGACGATCAGTCCAGAAACGGGTAAATTAATTTTTTTCATTTTAAAATATTGTGTGAGGAAGCGAATGTGTTTCTGGAGTTGGATTTTAGGGTTTTCCATAACGGAGCGTTCGCCTGCTAAATTAACGCGAGAAAATTCGCCCGTCTTCTCATCGAAATGTAGCTGTCCACTAATGTTTTTGGACTCGATAATAATTGCTCCTTTTTCAGTAAGCAAGAGTCCGTCCATTTGCACAGACCAAGTACCAATTTTCAAATTTACATCCCATAAAATACGGAAATCTTCCTCCATGTAAAACTCGTTAAACTTTCTTTTAATGCGTTCTTCGCCACGTTTTCCAGCGGTCGTCCAAGAGAGTTGTTGCTCAAGAAATTGACGCTGCGGATGTTGAGGGCCAAGCCTAGAAAGCAATAATGTTAAAGCTTCTGCTTGTGACAATAAACCAATTGTTTTTGTTATATGAATTCCTCCTTTGTGTGAATTACTAGAATTATAGCATTCTCATCGGTCCTGCAAAAGCTTATTTTGAAGACCCTAATTACCGGCTTTTCGCTAGCGAAAAGCGACAAACCCAAACGGCGTTGCCTTATGCACGTTTCCCGGGAAATACGCACGCTCGCGAGAGATACGCGCGGTGAAGAGAAAATACGCACGCCCTGCGAGAGATACGCGCGGTGGAGAGAAAATACGCACGCCCCGCGAGAGATACGCGCGGTGGAGAGAAAATATGCGCTCTCCGCGAGAGATACGCGCGATGGAGAGAAAATACGCACGCTCGCGAGAAATACGCGCGATGGAGAGAAAATACGCACGCTCGCGAGAGATACGCGCGGTGAAGAGAAAATACGCACGCTCGCGAGAGATACGCACGCTCGCGAGAGATACGCGCGGTGGAGAGAAAATACGCACGCTCCACGCCAAATACGCACGCACCGAAAAGAACCACAAAGCGAGCCATCTTGACAGCGCCTTCTTTTTAGATTACACTCCTACCTTGGCTTACCTATTTCGATAGGCAGAGCGGGTAGGGAGAGGGCTAATTTAATAGAAGGTTATGACTATGTTTAATTGGATGGATCGGTATTTCGGTCTTCAGGAAAATGAAACGACAGTTAAGCGTGAAATGACAGCGGGCTTGATCGGCTTTTTTACGGTAGTTTACATTATTGCCGTCAATGCGTTGATTTTGTCGGAAGCAGGTATGCCGCTTGAAGCAGCGATTGTTGCGACAATTGTGGCATCGGTTTTTGGCTGTTTGCTCATGGGCTTTTGGGGCAATGCGCCGATTTTGTTAGTGCCGGGTATGGGCATTAATGCGCTATTTTCTTACACGATGGTTCAGTCTATGGGCTTGTCTTGGCAGGAAGCGCTAGCGGTTGTATTTGTTTCCGGCGTGATCTTTGTGGCAGTAGCATTTACGCGTTTTGCGAAAATGCTGAGCGCTGCAGTGCCACATTCGTTGAAAGAAGCCATCACTGTTGGACTGGGCTTGTTCTTAATGCTGATCGGTCTGGAAAAAGGCGGTATTGTTGAGCGTGGCACGAGTTCGATTTTGGCACTCGGTTCGCTAGCTGATGCGCATGTATTGGCGACCGTACTCACGGTCATTATTGCAGTGGTCTTGTTTATTCGCAACGTGCCAGGGAATTTCCTGATTACGATTGTTGTTGGAACCATCATTGCCGCGTTTTTCGGACTTATCGATTTTGGCAGTATGAACGAGTCTTCGATCAATGCCACAGAAGCTTTTGCGGTGTTTGGTGCATTGTCTTTTGGCAATATCCTGTCCACGACGTTTTGGGTCGCGGTATTTTCTTTGACCATGGTGTTGGTCTTTGAAAACATTGGATTGGTTCATGGACAAGTGGCGTTTATCGAGCGTCCTGAGAAGTTCAGTCGAGCTTTTCAGGCCACGTCTGTGTCGGCAATGACGTCTGGTATTTTTGGGACGAGTCCAACTGTAGCAACAGTTGAAAGTGCAGCAGGCATGACAGCGGGCGGTCGTACTGGATTAACGTCGATTACGGCAGGACTGTTATTTCTTATTGCATCGTTTTTTATTCCTGTTATTAAACTGATTCCAGATAGTGCAATTGCGCCAATCTTGATCATCATCGGCTTTTTGATGCTTCAAAACATCAAAAACCTTGATATGAAAGACATGAGCGAAAGCTTTCCGGCTTTGCTGATTGTGGCGTTAATACCGTTTACGTACAGCATTGCTGATGGAATCGCAATCGGTTTTATTATGTACCCAATTTTAAAAATTGCTGTCGGTAGAGGGCGTGAAGTTTCTCCAACGCTTTATGTCATCGCTAGTTTATTTTTAGCAAACTTTATTTTTCATTATTTAGGATAATTGATTCGTATTCAAGTACTTGTTAAGAAAGTATGGAAGACTGGGGACAAACTCGTCTGAGTTTGTCCCCAGTCTTTTTGTGTTTTTAGTAGTTTTTGTTAAACACCAATCTCCTTCTGAATACCAAGAGGTAAAGTAGATGAAGAGAGACGAAGTTTTTCGTTGAATTCTACTTTTGAAATTTTTTGTTTTATACGGTTTGCTTGGAAGAAATGGGGTATATAGCAATTAACTATTAAAATATTTCAGGAGGTATATACAATGTACTATATTGAAGCTTTATTCATTAAGTTTTCAATGATTTTTGCAGTTCTCTTCATTATCTTAGGACTTGTATATGGAGTTGAGGTCTTTGAAATATTTGTTTTTACTATTATTATCACAGTGGTTGGATTTGTAGGAGATTTGATCATCTATCCAAAAACTTCGAATAAGTTGGCGACGGGCGGAGATTTTTTTATCGTCTTTATTGCGGTATGGCTATTGGGATTATGGATGATTGAAAACATTGATTTTTCAATCGTTATGGCCTCTATTTTTTCAGCTCTACTTGTTGCAGCTGGCGAATGGTTTTTCCATATATACTTAACTAAACGTGTTTGGGGAAAAAAAGAAACCTCTCATACTACAGAGCATGATGAACCGAGGCAATCTTAAGAAAAGCTAGAGGGTCAATGAAGAAACTAAGTTTCGCATTTGATCCTCTTTTTATAAACCACGCACTTGCTGAGCAAGTGCGTTTTTTTCTGCATCAGTGTACAATATAGACAAGAAGATTCAAAAGGAGCGGATACAGATGAAATACACCAAATCCAAAATGGAGCAATTGGTCAGTGATCATCCGGAATTGAAAAAACGGTTGAAAGTATTGATGAAAGACATGGAGCTTGAAAAAGGCTTTGCATTAAAAGCGCTTTATCACTCAGAAGTCACAGACAATGGACCTTACCAAAAAGACTACCAAGATCTTGACTGGCAATAAAACCACACAAAACGCC
>NZ_AEPB01000049.1 GCF_000189395.1 Planococcus donghaensis MPA1U2
CACCGTTTGTTTTTTTTGTTATTAAAGCTTTTACTGTTTAAATACTTTCAGAAACGGATTGCTGTTTAATTCTTGCTCTGGCGTTGTTTCAGGGCCATGTCCTGGATACAGAATCATATGCTCAGGAAGCGGCAAGATCGACTCTTCAATAGACTGCAAAAGCCTCTTTTCAGAACCATCAATCAAGTCGGTACGACCGATACTTCCGCGGAAAATAACATCGCCAACAATTGCAAAGCCTTCTTTCCCAAACGAGAAACTTACGCTGCCCGGAGAATGCCCTGGTGTGTGAAAAATATCCATTTTGAAAGATCCAATCTCCAAGGTTTTTTCATCCGTTAACAATACGTCTGCGTCTTTCATACGATAATCTGGTAATGATGGATATTTTCCTGAGCCGTTTAAGTTCGGACGGCTTAACCAATCTTTTTCTAAGTGATGCAAATAAACAGGGACAGAATAACGTTCTCTTATGTCATCGACTGCACCAATATGATCAAAATGCGCATGCGTCAATAAAATCGCAAGTGGCTTCAAATTTTTCTTTTTCACCACTGCTTCTATCTTTGTACTTTCTTCACCTGGATCAAAAATTAAACAGTTTTTTTGATCATCCGAAATGATGTAACAATTTGTTTGAATAGGACCTAACTCTAGTTGATCGATTTTTAACATCTCTTTCACCTCATTCCGATTATAACATGCAGACCCTAGCAGACTGTCAAGATACTGACACTTTTTGTCCTCGACAAAACAGCGGAATATCTTTACAATATAAAGAGAACAAAGCGGCACTGGCTGTTTAAGTTGAAGGGAGTGTCATCGATGAGTTGGATGTTAGTAGTTATTTTTGGACTTATTGCAATTCTTGCAGCAATCGGCACTGTACAAACGCTTAAAAACAAAGAAGTTCTAGGTTTCCTTTTTAACTTTGGAACTTTTGTGATTTTTGGCGGGTTTGCGATCGCAACACTTATCACACACGGTTATCCACCAAGTCTACACTAATATAAAAAA
>NZ_AEPB01000048.1 GCF_000189395.1 Planococcus donghaensis MPA1U2
CCACCTCACCACCGCGCGTATTTCTCCAGAACCGCGCACAACACACGCCCAACCGCGCATATCACTCAAAAAACACAACCAATACCCAAAAATTCCGACAACAAGGGGTGACCCGCTCGCTCGACTTCGGTACAATAAGAACAGAAGCACCGATCCAAGGAGGGTTCCCGATGTCGACATTACAAGAGATTGCCCAATCAGACGATTACGGGCAATTTGAGTTGAAAGAAGTTTACCAAGCTGCACAATTATTGCTGCAGGAGTTTCAAAAAACACGTACTGCGCCGGAAAAACTAGTAGAAATCATTGAACACTTAAAAAAACGTCTCGAAGGTCAAGCGGCTTACCCGCTCGCGATTTTACTTGAGAGCAGCAAGCTCGGCGTCGAGCACCAGTTGCAAAAAGACTGGAACAGCCCGATGAAACAACGCCAGCTGTTTCTATTTGAAAGCTTATATGCACAGTTCCGCGGCAAAGTGCCGCCTACTATATGGAACCAAATTTGCTTGAACTATGCGGAAGCTTTGATTTACGTAGGTCGCTCACTTGATGGCCTTAACGTTTTAGAGCAAATGACAGAAGCGGAAAATGATCCCTCGTACGAACGTTTAGACGCTGAACGTGGATGGGGATTATTGTTTTATTCAACATTCTTGCGCGATAAAGATGCAAAAGGTGAGGCACTTCATTTGTCGCGTGATTTGTTGCGTGACGGGATTGAAAAAATCACCAACGCCAATGGACGCGCGTTGTATGCAGACCGCTTGAAGCTGGCTGTTAAAATGCTTGAGGACATTGGCCCGATCGATTTGACTGGCAGCTACAAACCGAACTTTTTCGAAGGCCGCGAGCGCGATTACCGCGACTGGTGCGCGAAGCATCGCTTGTTGCTTAATGACAACAACGAAGTTGATCCTGATGGCACGATGAAAATTGATACGCTTAACTACCGCCATGTAGGGGACGATAAAGAGCATGGGCGATACCTTGAAACATTTATGGATAGCATCGTTTCTGAGTTTACGGGACTGCGTTGGAATCTTTTCGAAGCACTTGAGCAAGAGCCGAGCGCTGAGCGCAATGAACAACTTAAGACCGTTTACCGACAGTCGTATACTTTGTTCTCAAAAATTGCGCAGTTTGTTAGCCAATACTACAAACTCGAAATGACCAATCCACGTGCCGGCTTACAGCGTATGTGGTTTGAAGAAGAAGATCCGAAAAAACCGCTCAAGCCGTTTATTAAAGACAGCAAAAACGGCGCATTAAAAGCATTGTTTTGGCTATCCAAAGAACTCTTTGGCTATGAGCAATCTGCAGTTCAAAATGTTGCGACGGTTCGTTCACTCTTGATACGCGATCAACTCGAACGTAGCTTTGTTCAAGTGATTACGAAAAAAGAAGAAATCGCTGAAACTGGTGAACTGCGTAAGCATCAAATGACGCAAATTGAACTTGAACGTTTGTCACAGACGACTTTATTTAAGGCGCGTAATGCGTTGATGTATGTAGGATTTGCGATTGGGTTGGAGAAAAAATAAATACAAAAAAGGC
>NZ_AEPB01000047.1 GCF_000189395.1 Planococcus donghaensis MPA1U2
TTTTTATTTGCGATCTTTTTCATTTAACGAATCTATTGGAACGTATATTTCAATGTGATTAGCCAAGTTTTTAAATGTAGCTGGTAACACACCGCCGTATTCTCCGTCTAAATTCAACAATACTCGCTCTTCTGTTGTTACTTTAATTTCACTTGCCTTGGCATAAATTACGTGAGGGTCTGACAAGTGCTCACCACGTAACGCTAAAGAAGCAACGCGAATAAATTCAGCCATGTTCAGCTCTTTTAAAATTAACAACGTAAACTTCCCATCATTGATACTGGCATCTGGTGCAAGTTTTTCAAATCCACCAACAGAATTCGTTAAGCCGATCAAAAACATCATCGCACTATCATCAAAAACTTGTCCATCGTATTCAATACGTACACGCGAGGACCGAATCGAAGGCAACATTTCAATTCCTTTTAAATAATAAGCCATTTGTCCAAGGACCGTTTTCAATTTACTCGGTACTTCATAAGTTAACTCTGTGAGCCTTCCGCCTCCTGCAATATTGATAAAATAGCGATCTTCATTCATCAACCCAATGTCTACAGGAATAGAATCTCCTTTAAGAATAATATCTACAGCTTTTGTTATATCTCTCGGGATGTGAACCGCGCGAGCAAAATCATTGGTTGTCCCCATTGGAATCAGCCCTACTTTTGGTCGGTTCTCAAATTTTGCGATTCCTGAAACCACTTCATTTAATGTCCCGTCTCCACCAACAGCTATTACTAGATCAAACTCACGCTCTACTGCATGAGCAGCTGCTTGAATAGCATCACCTTCAGAAGTGGTTGCGTGACAGGAAGTTTCATAACCTGCTTTCTCCATTTTCTCTAAAACTTCCGGCAAATGCTTGCGAAATAACTCGCGACCAGAAGTTGGGTTGTAAATTATACGTGCACGTTTCATAGGATTCAGCCTTTCTGGACTTTCTGTAAAAATGAACATAACTCATTTCTGAAATTAACTACTCATAAATTCCCTAATGACTTTGTCATTTACTTGAAGTTAAGGCTGTCTGGAATACTTGACGAAACTCTTCATATACCACATGCCAAAAATCATCATTGTAAACAAACCCATCTAATATTTCACCGGTTACTGTTTTCATATGCAGTTTGTATTGCGGATCTTCTTTTTCCGGAAGAACTGATTTCTTCTTGTCCACAAACTCCTGAACTTTTGGAGCCCTTGGTCCCCACTCACCAAGAACCTCTCCAGCTTCAGACAGCACAATGTATTTCGGAATTAATCGTTCCCCGTTTGTTAAGTAACGGTCCATTAATTCCAAATTATCATCACGAGATATGCAATGAACTTCTAAATCAGCTGCATCTGCAATTTTTCGTAAAATGGCATTGTTCATCATTGCATCACCGCTCCAATCCTCAGTGATTACAAGTACATGTGGCTTTTTATCTTTTAGTAAAGCTAGGAATTCCGGATCTTTCGGTAGCTCAAACTTTTCATAAATACTATAAGATTTCTGTTGATTTGACTCCATTTGAGCCATATAGCTTTCCAAACTAATACCATTTTCAAAGTATTGCTGCTCCGTCATCATACCATCACGCCTCCCTTTTCCTACTTTGCCACTAAACTAATCTCATTCTCAAAAGCAGAAATGACTCTGCTCAAAATTAGTTGTATAGGTACAGTCACTAAATACTAAAGCACATTCTATTAACCTAAATTCGTCTTTACTATCAGTTTACTGTTATGTAGCAAAGTGTTCAAGGCTGAGATACAGAAATAGCCTTTAAAGCCGTATCTATATCAACAAAAGACAACGCTCAACACTCACTTAAAAGACGCCGGTACAGCAAACTTAGTTCCATTAATTAACTAATTAACTTAACTAACGAAAACTAATCGAATCTATTACCTTCATTCTCCATCATCACCGCACGCATGACCTAAGCGAAGCAAGAAGACAGACGCTTTTCCCTGGCTTCTTGCGGGAGCTATGCCCAAAGCGGTCGGTGCGATTCTTCACACCTACTTCCACAGAAGCTCATTCTACATAACTATGCCCTCTATCTAAATGATACCAAGACGCTACCTCCAACCACTCACCAGCACCGCCGCGCACGCGGGCTAGGCGAAGCAAGAAGACAGACGCTTTTCCCTGGCTTCTTGCGGGAGCTATGCCCAAAGCGGTCGGTGCGACTTTTCACATCTACTTCTACAAGAACTCATCAAAAAAGATGGCCCATAACGGACCATCCTTTTACATCATTCAACTAGATATTATCGTTTTGCAATTTCTTCAAGAAGAATTTTATTAAGCAATGGCGGGTTCGCCTGCCCTTTTGTTTGCTTCATAATTTGCCCAACTAGGAAACCAATTGCGCGGTCTTTCCCGTTTTTAAAGTCTTCAATCGATTGTGGATTATTATCAAGAGCTGCTGTTACGAATTCACGCAATGTGTTTTCATCAGAGATCTGAACAAGTCCTTTAGCTTTGACGATATCGTTCGCGTCGCCGCCTTTTTCAATCAATTCCTTAAAGACTTTCTTCGCAATTTTAGACGAAATCGTACCGTCTGAAATCAACTTAATCATGCCTGCCAAACCTTCAGGAGTTAATGCTGTATCCGAAAGTTCTTTTTGTTCAGCATTTAGGTAAGCCGAAACTTCGCCCATTAACCAGTTAGAAGCAAGTTTTGCATCAGCACCAGCCGCTACTGTTGCTTCAAAGAAATCAGAAATGGGTTTTGCTAAGGTCAATACCATCGCGTCATATGAAGACAAGCCAAGCTCTGATACGTAACGTGCTTTTCTTGCATCCGGTAATTCTGGAATTTCAGAGCGAACACGCTCAAGCCAAGCGTCATCGATTACAATATCGACTAAATCTGGCTCTGGGAAGTAACGGTAATCGTCCGATCCTTCTTTAATGCGCATCAACAACGTTTTACCTGTTGATTCGTCGTAACGACGTGTTTCTTGCTCGATGATGCCACCTGACAATAACACTTGTTCTTGACGAACTTGTTCGTGCTCAATTCCCTTACGAACAAAGTTGAACGAGTTTAAGTTTTTCAACTCGGTCTTTGTACCAAATTGTTCTTGACCAAACGGACGAAGTGAAATGTTCGCGTCGCAACGCAACGATCCTTCTTCCATGCGAACATCTGAAACGCCAGTGTATTGAATGATTGCTTTGATTTTTTCAAGGTAAGCGTATGCTTCATCAGCAGTACGAATATCTGGTTCAGAAACGATTTCGATTAATGGAGTTCCTTGGCGGTTAAAGTCGACCAATGAATGACCATTACCTGTATGCGTTAATTTCCCTGCATCTTCTTCCATATGAAGACGCGTAATTCCGATACGTTTTTTCTCACCTTTTACTTCGATTTCGATCCAACCGTGCTCACCGATTGGCTGATCAAATTGTGAAATTTGATAAGCTTTCGGGTTATCTGGATAGAAGTAGTTTTTACGGTCAAATTTCGTGTGACGCGTAATTTCACAGTTTAATGCAAGCGCCGCTCTCATTGCCCAGTCTACAGCCGTTTTATTTACTACAGGTAAAACGCCCGGGTAGCCAAGGTCAATGACATTCGTATTGGTATTCGGTTCGGCACCAAAGTGAGCCGGTGCTGGAGAAAACATTTTAGATTCAGTTTTTAATTCAACGTGGACTTCAAGTCCAATGATCGTTTCAAAGTTCATTGTGCTGCTCCCTCCCATGTTTGAGGAGTTTTTTTATGGAAATCTGTTGCTTTTTCATATACATCCGCAACACGATAGACTGTTTCTTCGTCGAAATGTTTCCCGATTATTTGCAAGCCTAATGGTAGACCGTTTTCAAATCCACAAGGAATTGAAATAGCTGGTACACCCGCTAAGTTTACTGGAATAGTTAAAATATCATTTGCATACATTGTTAATGGATCATCCATGATTTCACCAATTTTAAATGCAGGTGTTGGCGTTGTTGGGCCAACAATGACATCGTATTTTTCAAATGCATCATCAAAGTCTTTTTTGATCAACGTACGAACTTTTTGTGCTTTTTTATAGTAAGCATCATAATAACCTGAGCTTAGTGCATACGTTCCTAGCATGATGCGGCGTTTTACTTCATCGCCAAACCCTTCAGAGCGCGTATTCATGTAAAACTCAAGAAGACTTCCTGCTTTTTCTGTACGGTAGCCATAACGAATGCCGTCAAAGCGCGAAAGGTTAGATGAAGCTTCAGAAGAAGCAAGAATGTAATAAGTTGATAATGCATATTTTGAATGAGGAAGTGAAATTTCTTCACAAATTGCGCCTCGTTCTTCAAGCACTTTTAATGCATCTAGAACAGCTTCTTTAGCTGCTTCGCCAACGCCTTCAGCAAAGTATTCTTTAGGAACACCAATGCGTAGACCTGTAATATCACCTGTCAATGCAGACGTGAAATCCGGAACCTCTACATTAGCAGACGTTGAATCTTTTTCGTCATAACCTGAAATTGCATTTAACAATAAGGCATTGTCGTTTACAGTTCTTGTGATTGGACCAATTTGATCTAATGAAGAAGCATAAGCAATCAACCCAAAACGAGAAACTCGTCCGTAAGTTGGCTTCATCCCTACAACCCCACAAAAAGCAGCAGGCTGACGAATCGAACCACCCGTATCTGAACCTAATGAAAACGGTACTTCTCCCGCTGCAACTGCAGCAGCAGATCCACCTGAAGAACCGCCTGGAACAGTTTCAAGATTCCATGGGTTTTTTGTTTTTTTGTAATACGAGTTTTCGTTAGAAGAACCCATTGCAAATTCATCCATATTCAATTTACCGACTGTTACCATCCCAGCTTCTCTTAACTTATCCACAACCGTTGCATTATAGATAGGGTTAAATCCTTCTAAAATACGGCTAGAAGCTGTCGTTTCTAATCCTTCTGTTACGATATTGTCTTTTACTCCGATTGGTAAGCCAAATAATGGTCCACGCTCAGCAAAAGGAACTTGATCCATTTCTTTTGCAAGCTGTGTTGCACGTTCTTTGTTCAAAGCAAGAAATGCATCGACTTTTGGCTCAAGCGCTTCAATGCGTTCGAATGCTTTTTCAGTCATTTCGGCAATTGTCGTTTCTTTTGTATGTATCATTTCTTGCAATTGTGCAGCTGTTTTTTCTACAAATGACATGTTTTTTCCTCCTTCCGACTATTCTAAAATTGTAGGGACTTTTACTTGTCCGCCTTCATGTTCTTTTACGTTTTTCATAACCAAGTCACGATCTAATCCTGGAACAGATTTATCTTCGCGCAATACATTGACCATCTGCAATACGTGCGTTGTTGGTTCAACATTTTCCGTATCCAATTCATTTAGCAATTCCATTGCATTCGTAATTGCTTCTAGTTGATCTGCAAAATGTTCTGCTTCTTCATCAGTAATTGCGAGTCTCGCCAAATGTGCGACTTCAATTACTTCTTCTTTCGTCATTTTCGCCATTTCTTTACACCTCCGGATTCAGTAAACATACGCTATATCATACCATTTTTCTAAAAAAATGAATAGGGACAGCCGCATGGCTATCCCTATTTTCATTGGAGATTATTCATAAATGTGAACAAAGGGTTCTGTTTCTCCTGCTTTTTTCAAAATTAATGCTTCTGGGCCATTAGTTGAAGTAACACTAACTTCTATCAATACATTTTCAGGAAAATGTTCCATAACCAAACCGGTTACATATTGCGTAAAACCAATCACTTCGGATACTCCATAAAATTGAATTGGAATTTCAACTTTCAACTCTTTTAATTCATTTTCTTGATAAAAGCCAGTACCGATCACACTGGTGTAATTTGAAAAGTAGATTTCAACATCTTGTTTGAAATTCCGAAATGCCGTATCGATATCTCGATAACTATCATTGCTGCCAGACGTAGGGAACAGTACGTAATCTTCGTTTACCTGATTCCAGCTCGCAACGGCATTTTTCCCGCCTGGTGCAGCACCTGATGAGAAGTAAGTGCCTGGAATCATCGAACTACCTGCATTTTGTTTAAAAAGCCCTACCACAATCGGCACATCAGCTAGACCTTCTTTTTCACGCAACCGTTTCACGATTTCATCCGCCATACGTTTGCCTTCTTTTTCTAGTTGCGCTTGCGGTATTTCTTCTTCGTAAGATATGCCGTTTTCACTGCCTGAGTAAGATGAATTCAGCGCAAGACCGATTGAAATGCCACCAAGACGAATTGTATCTTCATTGGTTTTTACTAAATAATTTTGTTCAACTACATGTGCCAATATTTCAGCAGGAGGACGTTCTCCTGCTTTTTTTTGTTCTGCTGTGCGTTCATCCGGAAGATTTAACCCGTTTGGGTTGTCTTCACTTTTACGTCGTAACCATGAAGTTACATCTTCATCCGTAATTTTTTGACCTTCTTGAAAATAATAATCATCCGGTGAAAATTGCTTTTGCGACAAACGCAATAAGCCATTTTCTGTTTCAGCAATATCATAACGGGAGTTTAAACGATTAACGATTTTCCCTCTTGTTGCGCTTGCTTTATAAGGCAGGAGCGTACGGTAAAACTGATCATCCAACTGCATGCTCGGGATGATTGCCGTTTCTACTTCTTCTTTTTCATTTATCACTTCTGTTTTCTCATCTGTTTTCGACGGAACACATCCCGATAACAGCAGCAAACTGATTGGAATCCACCATATGCGTTTCATGTTAAAATCCCCTTATTTGTTCAATTCCTCAACGAGACGTTCTTCGTCCCAAATTTCCACTTTGAGCTCACGTGCTTTATCGAGTTTAGAGCCCGCTTCTTCCCCGGCAATAAGCAAATCGGTTTTCTTACTGACACTACCTGTCAGTTTGCCACCAAGCGCCTCAATTTGTGCGCTCGCTTCTTGACGAGTCATTTGTTCGAGCTTACCTGTTAAAACAATTTTCTTGCCTGCAAAGGCATTTGCGCCTTCTTCTACGCGTACTCGTGTACCTGTATACGATAAATTGACGTTTGCTTCACGTAAACGTTCCACTAATGCACGAACTTCTTCATTATCAAAATACATAACGATTGAATCCGCCATTTTGTCGCCGATTTCATGTACTTCGATTAATTCTTCTTTTGTCGCAGCAATTAGCTGTTCAAGCGTCCCAAAATGCTCAGATAAAATTCGCGCGCCTCTTTCTCCAACATGACGGATACCTAAACCAAACAATAATTTCTCCATAGAATTACTTCTAGATGCATCAATCGCCGCCACTAAATTTGAAGCGGACTTATCAGCCATGCGATCTAACTCTACTAATTGTTCTTTTGTCAGCTTGTAAATATCTGAAATGTCGTGGACCAAACCTTCTCGGTACAACTGCTCAATTACCTTTTCACCAAGCCCATCAATATTCATGGCATTGCGTGACACAAAATGAATCAGACCTTCTGTAATTTGTGCCGGACATTGTGGATTAACACAGCGAAGAGCCACTTCTCCTTCGATTCGAACCAACTCGCTATCACATGCAGGGCAATGAGTCGGCATCTCAAAAGGCAGTTCTTCTCCAGTTCGTTGGTCAAGAATGACTGACACAACTTCTGGAATAATGTCTCCTGCTTTTCGAATAATGACTTTGTCACCGATTCGAATATCTTTTTCTTTGATTAAGTCTTCATTGTGTAAGGATGCTCGCTGTACAGTAGTTCCTGCAACCGACACCGGGTCTAATATTGCAGTCGGCGTCACAACTCCAGTTCGCCCTACACTCAATTCAATATCTCGGACAGTCGTCATTACTTCTTCTGCTGGGAACTTATAAGCTGTTGCCCATTTGGGACTTTTCGCTGTAAATCCAAGTTCTTGTTGATACAAAAACTGATTGACTTTAATAACGATGCCGTCGATTTCATATGGCAAGTCGTTGCGTTTTTCAGTCCATTTTTCGATATATGCCAACACTTCTTCAACCGAAGTACAAACTTGGCGTTCTTGGTTTGTTTTAAAACCAAGTTTTGCAAGGTAATCCAATGACTCATCGTGTTCGGCTAAACGATAAGTCTCACCGTCGCCGCCAATTCCATAAATAAAAACATCTAAATTACGGCTTGCTGCAATTTTTGGATCTAATTGACGAAGGGACCCTGCTGCTGCATTTCGCGGGTTGGCGAACAGTTCTTCTCCTTGCTCGCTACGCTGTTCATTTAATGCATGAAATGATTTTTTCGGCATAAACACTTCGCCGCGAACTTCAAGCGTGACTGCATCTTTTAGTTTTAATGGAATTGCACGGATGGTTCGCAAATTGACCGTAATGTCTTCTCCAACACGACCATCACCGCGCGTTGCACCTTTGACGAATTTACCATCCTCATATAGAAGTG
This sequence comes from Planococcus donghaensis MPA1U2, assembly GCF_000189395.1. Taxonomy (GTDB): domain Bacteria; phylum Bacillota; class Bacilli; order Bacillales_A; family Planococcaceae; genus Planococcus; species Planococcus donghaensis_B. The sequence goes on from NZ_AEPB01000047.1 coordinate 8,354, forward strand.
ATACGGCAAGTCCGTCGATTTTCAATTCACAAACATAGTCAACTTTGTCGCCCGCACCGCTCCGCACACGTTTATCAAATTCGCGTAAATCTTCTTCACCAAAAACATTAGATAAACTGAGCATAGGACGTTCATGGGTAACTTTATCAACAGTCGAAAGTGGTGCCCCGCCTACACGTTGAGTAGGTGAATCTGGAAACACCAAATCAGGATAAAGTGTTTCTAAATCGATTAACTCATTGAGTAATTGATCGTATATCGCATCCGGAACAGCCGGCTTATCAAGTACATAATAAGCATGACCATAATTCCTTAGCATTTCGTTTAATTCATCTACACGTTGTTCCGCTTTTAAGCGATCCATCTAGTTTCCTCCCGATCATTCTTTTTCAATCGGCGCAAATTTAGCCAATAAGCGTTTAATGCCGACAGGGCTCGGAAACGCAATATCGAGTTCCGTTTGTTCGCCTTCGCCTTTAACGCTAACGACCGTTCCGGTACCCCATTTTTTATGCGTTGCTTTATCGCCCGTTTTCCACCCTAATTTCTCACTGCCTGATTGATTATAGCTAGGACGTGTTACGGCTGGACGTTTTGGTATTTGTCGATAACTTGTAGTAGCCCCAGCACGATGGTGAGCTCGTGTTTGTTCAATCAGATCTTCTGAAATCTCCGAAATAAACCGAGAGGGCATATTAAAATTACTTTTCCCGAACAATGTACGTGAAGAGGCGTGAGTCAAATACAGACGTTGTTCTGCTCGCGTAATTCCAACATAAGCAAGTCTGCGCTCTTCTTCTAGTTCTTCATCGTCATTGTTCGACCGTGAATGCGGGAAGACGTTTTCTTCTAATCCGATAATAAAGACAACAGGGAATTCTAATCCTTTTGCTGCGTGCATCGTCATTAAAATAATCGGACCATCTGCATCTTCTTCGTCATCCAATGAATCAATATCTGAAATCAACGCTAAATCGGTTAAGAATGCTACTAACGACTTATCATCACTTTGCTTTTCAAAAGCTTTTGTGACCGATAAAAACTCATCTAAGTTTTCTAAACGACTTTCGCCTTCAATGGTTTTATCGTTTTGTAACATTTGACGGTAACCTGACTTTTTTAGAACTTCTTCAACTAATTCTGTTACTGACAAATATTCCTGCATTTGCGTGAAACTCGCCATCATGTTACGGAATTCTAAAGCCGTTTGTGCTGTTTTAGGCGTTAACCCCATAAAGTCAGCTTCTTGTAACGCGTCCATAATGGTACGATCTTGTTCAATCGCAAAACGTGCCATTTTCTCGAAAGAAGTTGCGCCAATTCCACGCTTTGGCTCGTTAATCACACGAGCTAAAGACAAATCATCGTCGTTGTTAGCAATCAAACGCAAATACGCCAATAAGTCTTTAATTTCTTTGCGGTCATAGAATTTTGTTCCGCCAACGATGGTATAAGACATATTCGATTTAACAAACATTTCTTCCATGATTCGCGACTGTGCATTTGTGCGGTAAAGAATTGCAAAATCAGACGTTTTGTAGTTTTCTTCGTCCATCAACTTTTGTATCGTTTGAACAACAAACTGCGCTTCTTGACGCTCGTCTCCCGCTTTATGCAAAGTAATAGCCGTGCCTTCATCGTTTTCCGTACGCAATTCTTTTGGATAACGACTTGTGTTTTTCTGAATTACATCGTTCGCTGCTTGTAAGATACGTTTTGTCGAACGATAGTTTTGCTCAAGCATAATCACTTTCGCATTAGGATAATCTTTTTCAAATGACAAGATATTCGTGATATCCGCCCCGCGCCACCGGTAAATCGACTGATCCGAGTCACCAACTACGCAAATGTTTTTAAACTTGCTTGCCAATTTCTGAACCAATTGATATTGCGCATTATTTGTATCTTGGTATTCATCTACGTGAATGTAGTGGAATTTGTTTTGATAATACTCTAGCACTTCAGGAACCGTGTTAAATAAATTTAACGTTGTCATGATCAAATCATCAAAATCCAGTGACTGGTTTTTCTTCAAGCGTTTCTCATAAGCTGTATAAACGTCTGAAACTGTTTTCTCGTATGGGTTAAATTGATTCATATCCGCTGCAAATTGAGCCGCATCAATGCATTCATTTTTTGATGAGGAAATGGCATTTAACATCGTTCTCGGTTCGTATTTTTTAGGATCCAAGTTTTGTTGTTTCAAGACATTTTTAATAACCGTTAATTGATCGGTTGTATCCAAAATCGAGAAATTTTTCGACATGCCTAATTTATCAATATCGCGTCTTAAAATACGCACACACATTGAGTGAAATGTAGATGCCCACATACGCTGCCCGGTTCCGTGCCCTAATAATCCGTCAATCCGGTTACGCATTTCACGTGCGGCTTTATTGGTAAACGTAATGGCTAAAATATTGGATGGGTAAACTTGTTTTTCCAGCACCAAATAAGCTATACGGTGTGTCAGCACACGCGTTTTCCCTGATCCTGCACCTGCCATAATAAGTAGCGGTCCTTCAGTCGTTTTGACTGCTTCTGCTTGTTCCGGGTTCATCCCGTTTAATAAGTTTTTTGATATCAATTCCATTGTGCACCACCTCGAACATTCGTTCTTATTAGTATAACGATTAACCAGCCGTTTCCGCAACTGCCTCTACGGTTTCAATCGCTTTATCGATATTTTCATAAATAATATTGCCAACGACGATAGTATCTGCAAAAGCAAATGCTTTTTTAGCTGTATCAGCTGAGTCGATCCCTCCACCATAAAACAAGTGGGTTTCAGTAAGGACACTCTTTACTTTTTTAACAAGTTCCATATCACCGAACATGCCGCTATACTCCATATAAAAAATAGGCAGACGGAAAAAATGTTCTGCTAAACGTGCATAAGCTAACACATCTTCTGCCGTCAAATCGGTTTGTGCATCCGTTAATTTTGCGGCTTTGCAATCGGCATTCAAAATACAATACCCTTCTGGAACTAATTCATCCCAGTCCAAAAACTCTCCGTATTCACGAATTGCTTGATGATGAAGTCCTTTAACCCACAAGGGATTGTCACTGTTTAAAACTGTCGGGATAAAATAATAGTCAAACCCCGGAGCTACAGAATCGATTGTAGAAACTTCTAACACCATCGGCAACTGATAACGCTGCACACGTTCTGCTAAATGGAGGACATTGTCGAGTGTGACATTATCACTGCCGCCAATCAAGATGGCATCAGTCCCGGATTTACAAATTCGTTCCAAATGTCCATCCATGATTTCTTTTGCTGGATCTAATTTAAAGACATGCTGCCATGTTTTGAAATCCATCTTTTTCACCCAACTTTATCTCAGTTATCATCTATTTAGTATAACAAAAAAACCGAACAGAGTTGGTTCTCTGTTCAGTCTTTTGGCAGTTCAAAAGGTTTTTCATCTGGATAAAGGCGTTCTAACATTCCATCATAAGCATCGTTACCATAGTTTAAGCAACGGCGCACACGAGAAATCGTTGCCGTGCTAGCACCGGTTTCATTTTTTATTTTTTCGTACGTTTTTTTCATACGCAGCATATGTGCCACTTCTAACCGCTGAGACATCGATTGAATTTCACTAATTGTACATAAATCATCGAAGAAACGATAAGCTTCTTCCTTATCTTTTAAGGCCAAAACGGCTTCAATCAACTGATCTGTTTGATGGCCTCTAATTTTATCTACTTGCATGCAGCTTCCTCATCCTTTCATTGCTACCATCATCACGGCGTGTAGCTAACGGATTGCTCGATTCCTGGATCCGTAGGAACGATGTGAATCCAAGTTTTCCCTGGCATCAATTTTACCACTTCTCCGTCCATAAACGGAACTAACATTCCATTAACTGAATTCCATTCGATTTCACGAACTCCGCCCGCTTGAAATAGCAGAGCCTCTCCGCCACTCGACAAATCGATAGACTGGCGCCCTTTAGAATCGATTGTCTCATGTTGTGCTTCAAAAACTAAAACATTAGAGACTTTTATTGTTTCAAAGGTTTCTTTATCGGCCATTACTACGCCATTAACCGATCGACTGTACAACTGCGATTGACTATTATATAGAAAGTCGCTGTAAAACAACTCATTTGTTCCATACTCTACTCGAATCGAAAGAGCCTGTTCGTTCAGTTTATCATTTTGCATTGAGTCATAGAAATAATAAGGTGATTGACCTTTGTACTCCGTTGAAGTCTGTGCGTTATCCATAGCTTTAGTTATATTTTCCTTTGTGATATAGGAATTATGTGGGGCTATGCGATCGGTTGATCGTTGAAACAAAGTTCCATCATATTGCATGCCGTTGACGTGATCAACAACGCCCGATTCAAGCATTTCCCGAGCATCCGGACTATAGCCATGAGCTACGAAGAAAGCATCATAGGCTATGGCAAGCTCAACAAAATAATCACGAGCACTTCGGATTGGCCCTATCTTATTTGGGTCTTCGCTTTGGTAAAGCGCTACAAATCGAGTGATATTAAATTCGGCAATCATCTCAAAAATGATATCTGCTTCGGCCAGACCCGTTTGCGGACGAGCATCTGGATGGTTATTTACAACTGCCATGACAGGTCGCCCTGTTGTCGTTAAATCCATCACTTCTCCAGTAAAAGGTGTTGTTGGTACAGGATTCTCTTCTACTGGCTGCTCTGGCGGAGGTGGTGTAGAATCTTCCTTTTTCGTCAACCAAAATCCACCGGCACTAGCTAGCACTATCAAGAGTAAAATAAAGATGAACAACCATTTTTTCATCCCAATTACCTCATAAATGATGGGAACAGTATTTTTTTATTTTTGACATCGTAAATGCCTTTTTGTGTAACGCGAACATAAGGCAAGTGAGTTGCCTGTAAGAACAGCATTGTGTAAACGGCATCTCCGTGCTTGTAGCCTCGCTCTTTCAACGCTTTTTTCAATGCCTGTTCTTGCTCAATCAATTGCTCCATCGGTAAATCCGACATAACGCCTCCGTAAGGAAGTGGCAAGGATTGAACAATTTCACCATTTTCAGTAAGAATGATGCCGCCTTTTAACCGTTTCATCTCATTAAAAGCTAACCACATATCTTCGCGATTTTTGCCAATAAGGATAATATCGCCAGTGCTTGTATAAGAAGATGCAAAACCATCTAGTCCCGGTGCAAACCCTTTAATCAAAGTGTTCACACGCCACTTGCCATTTTTATCGATAAGCATTAAAAAGCTTTCGTCATGTGACTTTGATAATTTGGCATCATGCGTATCAACACTGACTGTATAAGGTTTTGTAATAACATCATTAACCATTTCAATACCAAATGGCATTGAAAATTGGAAATCGTCATCCGTCAATTCAAATTCTATATCCAAATCCGGCAAAATCGACCAATCGACATTGGGTAATGAGTGGATTTTTTTACCGTCTTTTTTCAACCAAACACCTTTTGAAATCACGCCTGAAGGCACTGGGTTCTCAATGTTATCAAGAATATTTAAGTTCGCATAACGTCCTGTGGCGATTAATCCGTGGAGGCTCGTCACATTATAATAACGAGCAACGTTATAAGACGCCATCATGTAGGCATCAAGTGGTGGCACCCCTGCATCGAGTGCAATTTGAATGCACCAGTCCATTACACCGTTTAAGTGAAATGCCGGAGTTGAACCGTCTGTTGTCATCATTAGCTTGTCAAAGACATTTAATTCACGTTCTACGATTCCTTTTAACAAATTCGGCAAATCCGGACGGATCGAAGAATGGCGAAGAGTCACACCGTAACCATGAAGTAGTCGCATTTCCACTTCATCTACAGTCATGGATTCGTGGTCGCCATCGGCTCCAAGTAGTCGCATACGAGCTAAAGTTTTTTCTGAGGCTCCTGGAAAATGCCCCTCAATTTTTTTCAAGCCCATTTTCGCTTTTTGAATCCAATACAGCATTTGGTCATCGCCCGCGAGCAATTTAGGCCAGCCTGTCAACTCACCACCGAGTAACACATCTTGACGGTCCAACCACTCCCCCACAGAAGTCGATGTGAATAGTTGATCTTCATTGTTTAACTCTGTCTGCGAATCAAAACGAGTCCACCAATAATAGCTAAACGGTAATTCACTTAATTGATCTAGCAATGAAAACGCTTTCTTATTGTCAAGTGCCATAAAAAACGTTAAATTATCGGACAAGAACATTGTTGTTCCACCTTGAGCCGCATAATCTGCAAAACTTTGAGGATTGTATAATTGTGTAGGATGAACATGAGGTTCAATGTATCCCGGAACAATGTATTTACCCGTCATATCGGCCACTTCCGTAGCAGCATCAATTTTCGGCATTTCTTTGCCTGCGTAAACAATACGATCACTAGATATCCATATATTCCCTGTTATCCATTTCTTAAAAATTCCATGTAAATACGTTGCATTTGTCAAAACGAGATCCGGCGCAATTTCTTTTGTGACGATTTTCAGCTGATTTCGAATCTCTGTATTTTTCCATAATGGATTTACCAATTGCCGGCACCTGCTTTCTACTAGTTCGATACTTAATATCCTAGCATAATTATGCATTCGAAAATAGACATTCACATCAAAAATAAGAACATTCTAATTTTTTTAGACACAAAAAACCCACGCGAATGCGTGGGTTGGGTCAATCAGTCATTATTCACAGGGTCGCTGAATGGTTTCAAGACGTCTTTCTTTTCTTCTTCTTGGAAAGTTAGTACGTCAGATACCGAATCATACGATTCACCGTAAAATTGCTCGTCTTTATACGTGTGAATGTCTTCATACATTTTTTTCATGCCTTCGAAAATTTGCTCTTCTGATTCACCACTTGGTGTCCAGTACAAAATTTCCATCGAGTTTTCTTCACCTGTCGCAAGTGAACGACGGCAATAACCAATTGATGATGCGTGTTCAAATCCTTCACGTGCATAAAAACGTAAACGTTTTTCCGTATCCGTGTCTTCGTAGTTCACTGGTTCAACTTCAAGGATAATCGGTTTGTTTTTATCTTTTAACATCTGCAATGTCTTTCTGCCAAGACCCATTCCACGTGATTCTTTAGAAACAAATAAATAATCAACAAACGTAAAATGAGGAAATTCTGCATACATTAATACATGGTAAGGACCCTCGTCTTTGTAGTAAACGCTTCCTTTTTCTTTTAGCAATGTATCCATATGCTCTTTTGACTTCATTTCTTCAACTGGAAAATACTGATTTAGTTTTTCATACCAATTCATAATTAGTCCCCTTTCAATTTTCATTGCATTTTTTTGAGGTCGTAACGGGTTTACATTCTGGAGTTTAAATAGAGGTAACCGTGGGCTGTTGTAAATCCTCATTTTTAGTGTAAATGCCTATAGGGCAGGCAAAAACAAAAATGACACATCTTCTTGTCGAATTTGTGTCATCAATGAGTATATCATATATAAAATTATTTTGCACGCCATCCAATATCGGAGCGATAGAAGAAACCGTCCCAAGACAGGCTGTTTAATTGTTCATAAACTTTCTCTTGAGCAGATTCAATAGACGTTCCGCTTGCTGAAATCAGCAATACTCGCCCACCATTTCCTGCATAGCCATTCGCAATTTGTTTTGTTCCTGCATGCGTAATCTCTACTCCCGAGAGCTTTGTTAAATCTGGTAAAAGTGCTCCTTTTTCAACTGTCTCTGGATAATTATCAGCAGCAACAACGACACCAAGTACAGCTTGATCATCCCATTCTAGTTCGGCCGGCTGACCTTTTAGAAGAGTATCCATAAACAACCCAAAATCTGATTTCATGCGGGGTAAAACAACTTGCGTTTCTGGATCACCAAAACGCGCATTAAATTCAATCACTTTTGGACCTTTGTTCGTTAAAATAACACCTGTATATAGAATGCCGTTAAATGGCGTGCCTTCAGCAGCCATCGCCTGGACTGCAGGCTCTACAATTTCAGCATAAGTTTGATCCACAATGGTTTGTGAAATTTGCGGTACAGGCGAATAAGCTCCCATGCCCCCTGTATTCGGTCCACGGTCTCCATCGTATGCCCGCTTATGATCTTGTGAAATAACAATCGGATAAATTTGGCCGCTATAAACGAAAGACATAAACGAAAATTCTTCACCGTCTAAAAACTCTTCAATAACCACTTTTGAGCCAGAGTCTCCGAACTTTTGACCTTCTAACATGTCGTTAATGGCAGCAACAGCTTCCTCTTCCGTCATTGCCACAACGACACCTTTTCCAGCCGCAAGTCCATCCGCTTTAATAACAATCGGTGCCCCGTGCTGACGAATAAAATCAATAGCTGGTGCTGTTTCTGTAAATGTCTCATAGCCAGCAGTTGGGATATCGTATTTTTTCATCAGTTCTTTGGCGAAGGCTTTACTGCCTTCAATTTGCGCTGCTGCTTTAGATGGACCAAAAATACGCAATCCTTTAGCTTCAAAAAAATCAACGATACCTTCTGATAAAGGCTGCTCTGGCCCGACAAAGCTAAAATCGATTTGTTGCCCTTTTGCAAATTCTGCAAGACCTGCAAAATCCATTTCATCAATTGCAACTATTTCAGCATCTTCCCGCATTCCGTCATTGCCTGGAGCTGCATAAACTTTAGTGACCGAAGCTGATTTTGAGAATTGTCGAACGATGGCGTGTTCTCGCCCACCTTTTCCAATGACTAAAACCTTCATAATTTGTTTCACCCCAATTAATGTTTGAAATGACGGATGCCGGTAAAGACCATAGCAATTCCGTATTCGTTCGCTTTATCGATTGAATCTTGATCTTTCTTCGAACCACCTGGTTGAATAATTGCTTTGATGCCTGCTTTTGCAGCTGCTTCTACTGTATCATTCATCGGGAAGAACGCATCTGATGCCATAACTGCACCTTCTGCAGCACTTCCTGCTTGGTCTAACGCAATTTTAGCAGAACCAACACGGTTCATCTGCCCCGCACCAATGCCCAACGTCATCTCCGAGTTACAGACAACAATGGCGTTAGATTTAACATGTTTTACCACATTCCACCCAAGCTTTAATGCCTCAATCTCTGCTTCAGTAGGCTGACGCTCAGTTGCTACTTGGATATCTGCATCATCATATCCAAAAACGTCTGGCTGTTGAATCAATAAGCCACCTTCTACTGTCACTGTGTTCCATTTATCACGAACTTTGCTGTCGAATGGAATCGTCAACAAACGGATGTTTTTCTTTTGGGTCAACAATTCAATTGCTTCATCAGAAAATGATGGTGCAATAATAATTTCTAAGAAAATCGTGGCTAATTGTTTCGCAGTATCCGCATCTACTTCACGATTTAAAGCAACAATTCCACCGAAGATTGACGTTGAATCTGCTTCATACGCTTTACCAAAGGCATCTGCAATTGTTTCTCCGGTTCCAACACCACATGGATTCATGTGTTTCACTGCAACTGCTGCCGGCATTTTGAATTCTTTAATCATTTGAAGAGCAGCATTGGCGTCTTGAATATTGTTATACGATAATTCCTTGCCGTGCACTTGATTTGCATTGGCAATTGAGAAGTTCGAACCAAGCGGGCTACGATAAAACGCAGCTTTTTGATGAGGATTTTCTCCATAACGAAGTGTTTGAGACAATTCGTAAGTAAGCGTTAGTTGGTCTGGATACTCTTCTCCAGTCAAATCTGTCAAATAGTTTGAGATATACGAATCGTAAGCCGCTGTATGACGGAAAACTTTTGCCGCTAATCGACGTCTCGTTTCAGGCGTTGTAGACTGTTCGTTTTGTAATTCAGTCAATACTTCAGCATAATCAGCTGCATCCACAATGACCGTTACATATGCATGATTTTTCGCCGCAGAACGTAACATGGTTGGCCCACCGATATCGATATTTTCAATCGCATCCTCTACCGTAACATCTGGTTTTGCAATAGTTTCACGGAACGGGTATAAATTAACGCAGACAATATCAATCGGTGAAATGCCGTTTTCAGCCATTTGACTTTGGTGTTCTGCATCATCATGTTTAGCCAATAATCCACCGTGTACAAGCGGATGCAAAGTTTTTACACGTCCACCTAAAATTTCTGGAAATTTTGTTACTTCATCTACGGCAGTTATGGCAACTCCGTTTTCTTCAAGAAATTTTTTAGTGCCGCCTGTCGATAACAGTTCATAGCCCATTTTTTCCAGTTCCTGTGCAAAATCCAATATCCCTGATTTATCCGATACGCTGAGTAATGCTCTTTTTTTCACAAATAGTCCTCCTAAAGATTAAGACCGATCGTTTATCGGTCGAATAATTGCTGCAATGTTGCAGGATATAATTCATGTTCAATCTGATGGATCTGATGCTCGACTTCTTCGCGTCCACGACCTAATACTGGAAACGATTGTTGTGCAATGATGTTGCCTGTATCCATTCCTGCATCGACATAATGCACCGTGACGCCTGCATTTTCTGCACCTGCTGCAAGTGTTTGCCCGATTGCATCTTTCCCAGGAAACGCTGGCAAAACTGAAGGATGAATATTGACGATGCGATTTTCATAAGCTCCAAGTAATACTGGACCAATCAAGCGCATATAGCCTGCAAGTACGATCCACTCTACACCAAGCTCTTGTAGTTTTTCTTTTAGCATGTCTTCGTAAAGTTCTTTCGACTTATACTCTGAAGGAATAAAAGAAAATGATGCTACGCCTGATGTTTTCGCTCGTTCTAATACAAACGCTTTAGGCTTGTCAGTAACTACAAGCATGATTTCAGCTGCTAATTTATCAGCCGCAATCGCATCGACAATGGCTTGAAAATTAGAGCCATTGCCAGATGCAAACACAGCAATTCTTGTTTTAGTTTTCATCTAATGTGCCGTCCTGTTGTCCTTGGAATTGCACGCCTTCAGTACTTGAAACACGACCAATTTGGTAAGCTTGTTCACCATTCGCTTTAGCGCTTTCCAACACTTTTTCAGCGTCTTCAGGTGCTACAGCTACAACAAAACCAATGCCCATATTGAACACTGAGTATAAGTCGCGATCTGCTAGCTCGCCTTTTTCTTTTAGTAACTTGAAAATATCAAGTACTGGCCAGCTCCCAAGTGAAATTTCCGCGCCTAAGCCTTCTGGCATCATCCGTGGAATGTTCTCGATAAATCCGCCACCTGTGACATGGGCCATGCCATGAATTTCGGTTTTCTTACCAATCGCAGCTACTGCTTTTGCGTATATTTTTGTAGGAGTTAACAATGCATCACCAATTGGTCCAAGCGTCTCATAGCCTTCAACTTGTTGATCTAGCGTAAATTGATTTTGCTCAAATACAATTTGACGTACAAGCGAATAGCCGTTTGAATGAATACCGCTTGAAGCAAGACCGATTAATACATCGTCAGCTGCGATTTTTTCGCCAGTAACGATTTTGGATTTCTCCGCTGCTCCAACTGCAAATCCAGCAATATCGTATTCATCTTCTTCATAAAGGCCTGGCATTTCTGCTGTTTCTCCGCCAATAAGTGCAGCTCCAGCTTGAACACAGCCATCTGCTACGCCTTTAACGATTTGTTCAATTTTCTCAGGAACTGCTTTGCCAACTGCGATATAGTCTAGGAAAAATAAAGGTTCTGCACCTTGGGCAACGATGTCATTGACACACATCGCTACGCAATCAATGCCGATTGTGTCGTGACGGTCTGCCATAAATGCGAGCTTTAGTTTTGTGCCCACGCCATCAGTTCCAGAAACAAGAACCGGTTCTTTCAAATTCAGCTCAGACAAATCGAACATCCCGCCAAATCCACCAAACGCACCGAGCATTCCTTTGCGCGCTGTCCGCTCTACATGGGATTTCATGCGGTTAACTGCTTCATAGCCAGCTTCGATATTAACGCCTGCTTTTTCATATGCTTTTGACACACCGGTTCCCCCTTATTTCACTTTTTCTTTTTCGTGCGGCAATACGGTATCCGGATAAATGTTCGTCGGGTATTCACCTGTAAAGCAAGCTAAACAATGCCCACATTTTGATCCAGGATCTGTACGTCCAATATTTTGAACCATCCCATCAACTGATAAGAATGTTAATGAATCTGCACCAATAATTTCACGCATTTCTTCTACCGAATTGTTGGCAGCGATTAACTCACCTGCTGTACTAATATCAATGCCATAGAAGCATGGATTTTTGATAGGAGGTGAACTGATGACCACGTGTACTTCTGTTGCTCCTGCTTCTTTTAGCAAGTTAACAATACGTCGTGATGTTGTACCACGAACAATCGAATCATCGACCATGATGACGCGTTTGCCTTTCACAACTTGACGGACTGGCGAAAGTTTCATCTTCACACCTTGTTCACGCAGATCTTGCGAAGGCTGGATAAACGTGCGCCCGACATAGCGGTTTTTAATCATACCTAACTCGTATGGAATTCCACTTTGTTCTGAATAACCAATGGCAGCTGAAATACTTGAGTCCGGAACACCTGTGACAACGTCCGCATCAATTTGGACTTCTTTTGCTAATTGAACGCCGAGACGTTTTCTTGCTGAATGGACGTTAATGCCATCGATATCTGAATCTGGACGAGAAAAATAGACATATTCCATCGTACAAATTGAACGCTCTTCTGGATAAGCAAACCGTTCTGCACGCATGCCGTCTTTTGTGATGATTAAAAATTCACCTGGCTCCACTGAACGAACAAATTCTGCACCCACAATATCAAATGCACATGTTTCCGATGCCGTTACCCACGCATCTCCTAGTTTTCCAAGAGATAAGGGGCGTAAACCATTCGGATCCAACGCAACATACATCGCTTCTTCGGTCAAAATCACACAAGCAAAAGCACCTTTTAATAAAGACAAAGCATTTTTCGCTTTTTCTTCAAACGTTGCATAGCCGCTTCGTTTAATTAAATGAGCCAGTACTTCCGTATCTGAAGTGGTTTGAAAAATACTGCCTTGACGTTCAAGATGACCTTTCAACTGAGTGGCATTGACCAAATTGCCGTTATGCGAAATTGCCAAACTACCAGTAGTTGAGTTAAACAGCAGAGGCTGAACATTTTCAATGCCACTGCCTCCTGCTGTTGCATAGCGAACATGCCCGATTGCTGCATGTCCTGCTATTTTTTCTATTTTTTCAGGAGTAAAGACCTCACTGACCATGCCTTCCCCTTTTAATGGGAGAAGACCTTCTCCATTAGTTGAAACAATTCCCGCACCTTCTTGACCGCGGTGTTGCAAAGCGTGCAATCCGTAATACGTCAATTGCGTCGCATTCGGATGTCCCCATATTCCAAAGACACCACATTCTTCATTTAAGCTTCTGATTTCAGCAAGCATGGGATAGCTCCTTTCCAAGCTGAGCGAAGCGTTGCGACGGATTCGTTAATCCAAGTCGTACCGTCTTCACCGTTGATTACAAATTTGTCTCCCGTGACTTGGCCGACTTTCTTAGCATCTGTTACGACTTTTTCGAATTGCTCTGCGTTTTCTGGGCTAACTGTTATCACAAAGCGTGATTGTGATTCGCTAAACAACGCAGTTGTTGCAGATCCAGACAATGTAACTTCCATGCCTAATCCGTTACCGAATGTTTTTTCAGCTAATGCGACAGCAACGCCACCTTCAGCAACGTCATGCGCGGATGCAACAAGTCCTTGCTGAATCGCTGATAAAATTTCTTGTTGGCGTTTTGCTTCGACTGTTAAATCGATCGCTGGCGCTTTACCAAAAATACGCCCTTCGACCATCTTCTGTAACTCACTTCCACCAAACTCTGTAAAACTTTCACCGACCAAGTAAACAACGTCGCCTTGTTGCTTAACATCTTGTGTTGTTACATGTGCAAGATCTTCTACAAGACCGACCATGCCAATTGTTGGTGTTGGGTAAATAGCTGTACCGTTTGTTTCGTTGTATAACGAGACGTTTCCGCCAATAACTGGTGAATCTAACATCGTACATGCTTCAGACATTCCGTCCGCTGCTTTTTCTAACTGCCAGAAAATTTCTGGTTTTTCCGGGTTACCAAAGTTTAAGCAATCTGTAATGGCAAGTGGTTTTGCACCTGATACCACAACATTACGTGCTGCTTCTGCTACCGCAATTTTACCGCCCGCTTCTGGATCTAAGTAAATATAGCGAGAGTTGCAGTCAGTCGTCATGGCTAGACCTTTGTTGGTACCACGAACACGAACAATTGCAGCGTCCGATCCTGGGCTTACTACTGTGCTTGTGCGTACTTGGTGATCGTATTGATCATAAACCCATTCTTTAGAAGCGATAGTCGGTTGTTTTAATAACGAAGTTAAGGTTTCATTTAAATCCGTTACTTTTGGTTCTACGTTGTCCATTTGTTGGAACTCTGTAAAATAAGTTGGAACAGCTGAAGGCTTATGGTAAACTGGCGCGTCTTCTGCAAGTGCATCAACTGGTACTTCGGCAACAATTTCACCTTTATGTTTTAAACGTAATGTCGAATCGTCTGTTACTGTGCCGACTGTTACGGCATCAAGTCCGTACTTCTCGAACAACTCAACGATTTCAGGCTCACGACCAGCTTTAACGACGATTAGCATACGTTCTTGAGATTCAGAAAGCATCATCTCGTAAGCTGTCATACCTGTTTCACGTTGTGGAATGTGATCCAGGTCCATTTCGATCCCAGAACCTGCTTTAGAAGCCATTTCGGCTGAAGAAGAAGTCAGTCCAGCAGCACCCATATCTTGAATACCGATCAACGCATCTGACTTGATCAACTCTAAACAAGCTTCAAGTAGCAGTTTTTCCATAAATGGATCGCCTACTTGAACGGCAGGTCGGTTTTTATCAGAGCCATCTGTTAACTCTTCAGAAGCAAAAGTAGCTCCGTGAATGCCATCGCGTCCTGTTTTAGCGCCGACGTACATTACCGGGTTACCTGTACCTTTTGCAATCCCTTTTTGAATATCTTCATGATTGATCAATCCGACACACATCGCGTTAACTAACGGGTTGCCGTCATAACAATCGTCAAATTGAATTTCTCCACCCACTGTTGGAATCCCGATACAGTTTCCGTATCCAGCAATCCCCGCAACGACTTCTTCAAACAAGTATTTCACACGTGGTGTGGTTAATTCACCGAAACGCAATGAGTTCAGCAATGCAATTGGACGTGCACCCATTGAAAAGACGTCACGAATAATTCCACCAACTCCAGTAGCCGCTCCTTGATACGGTTCGATTGCTGATGGGTGGTTATGCGACTCCATTTTGAAAACGACTGCTTGTCCGTCACCAATGTCTACAATTCCTGCACCTTCACCAGGACCTTGAAGAACACGTTCACCTTTAGTTGGGAACTTCGCAAGAACGGGTTTCGAGTTTTTATATGAACAGTGCTCAGACCACATGACCGAAAACAAGCCCGTTTCCGTATAGTTTGGCAATCTTCCTAAAATCTTTTCGACCATTTCAAATTCCGAGTCCGATAAGCCCATTTGTTGATATACTTTTTGTTCTTTTATTTGAGCAGCATTTGGTTCAAGCATGACTGACATGTGATTCCCTCCACTGTTTAACGATTGATCTAAATAAGGCCAAGCCATCTTTGCCGCCGATTAACTCTGATACTGCGCGCTCAGGATGCGGCATCATGCCTAGCACGTTTCCGCGTTCGTTAATGATTCCTGCAATGTTGTTTCGACTGCCGTTAAAATCATCTGCATACGTAAAGACGATTTGGTTGTTTTCTTTGAGGTGATCGTATGTCGCATCATCACAATAATAATTGCCTTCTCCATGAGCGATTGGAATTTGGATTTCTTCGCCTTGTTCATATTCATTCGTGAACAAAGTATTATTGTTTTCTACTTTCAATCCAACAGTACGGCACATGAACTTCAAGTTTTTGTTTCGTAAAAGTACGCCTGGCAACAAACCTGCTTCAGTTAATATTTGGAATCCATTACAGATTCCAAGAACTGGTTTTCCTGCTTCAGCTGCTTTTCTTACTTCGTCCATGACTCCAGAGAATTGAGCGATCGCGCCGCAACGCAAGTAATCGCCATATGAAAATCCGCCTGGAAGTAAAATCCCGTCATAGCTGCTCAAGTCTTTTGAGTCATGCCATACGTATTCTGCTTCTTCACCTAGTTCATCCTTGACCGCATGGTACATATCCAAATCACAATTCGAACCTGGGAAAACAATTACTGCGAATTTCATTGCGAGACAACCTCCTCAATTTCATAACGATAATCTTCGATTACAGTATTTGCTAAAAGCCGATGACATAATTCGTTAACTAACGAATCTACATCGCGTTCGCTGTCTTCAATAACCAATTCTAGGTATTTGCCAATTCGTACATCTGCCACTTCACCATAGCCCATTTTATGAAGAGAGCCCATAACTGCAGAACCTTGTGGGTCCAATACACTTTCACGTAATGTTACGTATACTTTTACTTTTTTCATGAGTGTTGTCCTCCTAGACGAGTTAAAATGAGTTCGTACGCTTCTGTCAAATTCCCAAGATTGCGGCGGAATACGTCTTTATCAAGCTTTTGTTTTGTTTCCATATCCCAAAGCCGGCAAGTGTCCGGCGAAATTTCATCTGCCAATAAAATTTGACCATTTTTATCACGGCCAAATTCAATTTTAAAATCAACAAGATCTACGCCAATTTCTTTAAAAAAGCCAATTAACACTTCATTAATTTCACGTGCTTTTTGCTTGAGCACTGCCACTTCCTCTGCAGTTGCCAGCTTTAGCATATCAACATGATCATCTGTAATTAAAGGATCGCCTAATTCATCATCTTTCAAATAGAACTCCACAACTGGGCGGCTAATGGCCACCCCTTCTTCAATCCCAAGACGTTTAGCCATGCTGCCCGCTGTGATGTTCCGGACCACTACTTCCAATGGAATGATGCTTACACTTTGCACCAATTGTTCGTGATCAGACAATTGCTTAACGAAATGAGACGCAATGCCTGCTTCCTGCAATTTCGTGAAAATCAGTGACGTGATTTTATTGTTCAAAATGCCTTTCCCGGTAATTTCTTCTTTTTTCTCACCGTTGAAAGCCGTTGCTGAATCTTTATATTCCACCCACAAAATTTCCTTTTCGTCCGTTGCATATAAGCGTTTTGCTTTTCCTTCGTACAATAGCTGACCTTTTTCCATTTTCAGAAGCCCCCGTTTAGTTTAGTCCAAGTCGGTTAAAAATCATGTCTACTTGTTGTAAATGGTGATTGTAATCAAAGCAATCATCCAATTCTTCTTTAGAAAGTTTAGCTGTAATCGTGTCATTCGCTTCTACAATTTTGCGGAAATGTGTTTGGTTTTCCCAAGCTTCCATTGCACATGGCTGAACCGTATCGTAAGCTGCTTCACGAGCCATCCCTTTATCGATCAAAGCTAGCAACACACGTTGTGAATAAATCAAACCTAATGTTGAATCCATATTGCGTTTCATGTTTTCAGGAAATACTGTTAAGTTTTTCACGATATTACCGAAACGATTTAACATGTAGTTAAGTGCAATCGTTGCATCCGGTAAAATCACACGCTCTGCTGATGAATGCGAAATGTCGCGTTCATGCCATAAAGAGACGTTTTCGTAAGCTGTTAGCATGTAGCCACGGATTAAACGCGCAAGGCCGGTCATGTTTTCAGAACCAATTGGGTTGCGTTTATGCGGCATTGCAGAAGAACCTTTTTGACCTTTCGCAAAAAACTCTTCTACTTCGCGTGTTTCTGATTTTTGCAATCCGCGAATTTCTGTCGCAAATTTCTCGATAGACGAACCAATCAATGCTAAAACGCTCAAATACTGCGCATGACGGTCACGTTGCAATGTTTGTGTTGAAATAGGTGAAGCTGCAAGACCTAACTCTTTGCACACATATGCTTCAACAAACGGATCAATATTAGCGTACGTTCCAACTGCACCAGACATTTTGCCTGTTTCAATTGAAGCTGCTGCTGCTTCGAAACGTTCTAAGTTGCGTTTCATTTCTTCGTGCCATAATGCGAGTTTCAAACCGAAAGTCGTTGGTTCTGCATGCACACCGTGCGTACGACCCATCATGACCGTCATTTTATGTTCTTTTGCTTTATTTGCAAGAATTTCGATAAAGTTTGTTAAGTCTTTACGGATGATTTCGTTTGCTTGCTTTAACAAGTAAGACAAAGCCGTATCCACAACATCCGTTGAAGTTAAACCATAATGAACCCATTTGCGTTCTTCACCAAGCGTTTCAGATACCGCTCGTGTAAAAGCAACTACATCGTGGCGTGTTTCTTCTTCAATTTCTAAAATACGATCAACTGAGAAAGATGCGCCTTTACGAATTTTTGCTACATCTTCTTTCGGAATATCTCCGATTTCAGCCCAAGCTTCACATGCTAAAATTTCAACTTCTAGCCATGCATTGTATTTGTTTTCTTCTGTCCAAATTGCGCCCATTTCGGGTCTTGTGTAACGTGCGATCATTTTTATGTTCCTCCAATTATTCTGGCCAAATGCCAGATGCATCTATTTCACTCAAAGTTGCCTCTAAGTCTTCCGTTAATATCGTAACATGTCCCATCTTCCGTTTCTGCTTCGCTTCGTCTTTTCCGTATAAATGAATCGACCAATTTGGAAATTGTGCGATTTTCGAAGTAAGTGGAGCTACATGTTCTCCTAAAACGTTAACCATTACTGCTTGAGACCATAAAATCGGCTGTCTTAGTGGCCACCCACAGATTGCACGGATATGCTGATGAAACTGAGAAATGTTTGTTGCTTCGATCGAATAATGCCCGGAATTATGAGGACGTGGCGCCAATTCATTGACGATAATCCCACCGTCTTCTAAGACGAACATTTCAACTGCTAATGTGCCTATCATATCGAGGTGAGCTGCAATTTTCTCAGCCGCTCTTTTTGCTTCATCGATTGTTTTTTTATCGATTCTAGCCGGAACAATCGTTTCATGCAAAATATGATCTTTATGAATATTTTCACCAATCGGTAAGATAGCTGTTTCTCCGTATACATTACGTTGGATAATAACCGAAATTTCTTTTGTGAATTCTACGAAAGCTTCAGCCACACATTCGCCGTTCGCGAACAGCCCTTCTGCTAAAGAAAGCCCTTCTATAGAAGAAACAGTTTGTTGCCCTTTGCCGTCGTATCCCCCACGCGCTGTTTTAACAACGAATGGGAATGACAATTTACTACTTTTTTCTTTTAACTCTCCAAAAGAAGAAGCCGTAATATAATCGGCAACAACAACGCCTGCTTCAGAAATAGCTTGTTTTTCAACAACTCGGTTTTGAGTTACGCGAATCAGTTCAGAACCTTGTGGTACATATGCAATTTCAGCTAGCTTTGATAGTCCTTCAACATCTATATTTTCAAATTCATAAGTGATTACGTCACTAGCTTCAGCTAACTCTTCTAACGCATGTTGATCATCAAAAGGTGCAACGATTTGTATATCGGCTACTTGTCCTGTTGGCGAATCCATAGAAGGATCGAGAACTGCAATTTTGAAACCAGCTTCTTTCGCTGCAAGAGCCATCATACGTCCTAATTGACCTCCGCCAATAATGCCAATCGTTTGACCCGGCAAAATCGTATTTGTCATATTAAGTCCTCCGAACTTTCTAAAACTGCAGCTGTAGTGCGATCTCTTCTATCTTGTAAGGCTTGTGCTGCCTGCTCATCTACCGTCCCCAGTATTTGCGCTGCTAGTAACCCAGCATTCACAGCTCCTGCTTTACCAATAGCGACTGTAGCGACTGGAACTCCACCGGGCATCTGAACGATCGATAATAAGGAATCTAAACCATTTAACGCTTTAGACTGAACAGGAACGCCAATTACTGGCAAAGTGGTCTTTGCTGCTACCATTCCTGGCAAGTGTGCCGCTCCGCCTGCTCCCGCAATAATCACATGCAATCCGCGTTCACGTGCCTGTGCTGCATAAGTGAACATTAAATCCGGTGTACGATGAGCTGAAACCACTTTTTTCTCATAACCTATCCCTAGTTCATCTAATACGTCACACGCATGCTTCATTGTTTCCCAATCACTCGTACTTCCCATAATGACGCCAATTCGCGGATTCATCGATTACACTCTCCTTTTACAAAATAAAAAGCCCTTAAATAAACTGCTCACATTACGTGAAAAGCAGTTTACTTAAGGACTGTAAATAATACGAAATTTTAAATGATGGCATAAAAAAGCACATCCTTCGCTTTACGACCAATAAGTTGCTTTCCCGCATAGTCCGGACATTTACGGTGTCCTGGTAGAGACGCAGAAGCCAATTCTTCTGCATATATGGGGTATCCTCATTTATCATAACAAGACGACGAAACTACGTCAATGATAAAGTCGAACATTAAGTTGTACAATTATTTAATCGTTCGCTTTTAAAAGGGATATATTGTTATTCCTTTAGTTTATCCCCTTTAAACTGAACGATTTGCCTTATAGGTACAGGTTGACCATCCACTTCTTTAAACAAAGGTTCTTCTCTTCTGCCTACTACTGCATAACCTTCAGCTTTCATTCTATCTAGACATTCTGAAATTGTTTCATGTTCTTCAACTTCAAACCATACTGTGTTTTTACTCATTTATATAAATTGCCCCTTTTCACTGTTTTCACCCAGAATCCGCCATGAATAGTTTTTGCTTCATAGGCAATGATAAAAGCTTTTGGATCGATCTCTTGTATGGCTTTATACAGTTTTAACTCCATTTTGCGCGGTGTTAAAATTTGCATTGACTGTCGACCACCATCACGACCGTTTGCATTCCAATCCGTGACACCATAGCCTTTTTCACGAAGCATTTTCGGAAGGTATTCTCCAGCTTCACTAGTAATCACATTGACCGTAATATAACCAAGCGCCATTTTCTCTTCAATCTTCGAACCAATGACTACACCCGATCCATAGCCTAAAGCGTAAGCTATTAGATTTTGCAACTGATCTAAATTATCAAGAACTAATCCAAGCCCTACTATATAAATAACAACTTCGATCATACTGACACCCGCAGCTAAATAACGATACCCTTTTAGGGTCATGATCATCCGTATCGTAAAAAATGTTACATATACGATGTTGATCGAAAAAATTATTACTACCATTACCCAAGGGTTTACATCCAATTTCTACACCTCTTTAATATCTATTACGAATTAATTTTCATACTAGGGGAAAAACACTAAGAAAGCAAGAGAGAAAAGTCCAAGAAAGCCTTAGTATATATAGGTTTTACTTAAAATCTTGTTTCAACTAGCAATTGAACAAGTACTTTTATGGCAATGTGCACACCGTGGATTCCTGCTCACGATTAGAAACAATCAAAATACCATTTTTTCTATTTATGCTAAAAGTAGCTATTTAAGTTTTATAGGCATTTCAATCCCTGTTTCACAAGCTATTCAATTTTAACAGTCTCTTTTTTTGGTAGACAAGTAGTTTGATTTTGCTGTGCGAAAGTTTGGTATGTTAACTAACTGCGTGATATTTTCTAACAAAATAAATTTTGAAATCCTATCAGCGCCCTCTATTTTTGTGGACTTTTCAACTATTACCTCTATTATTTCTCAACAATATTCAAATAAAC
>NZ_AEPB01000046.1 GCF_000189395.1 Planococcus donghaensis MPA1U2
AACGTTAACGGAACATGCATTCCTAGCTATCGAAGCAATGCGTAAAGGCGTCGACGGCGCAGAAGATTTTGACCAAGCAGCGGGCGCATTACTTGCTAATGCCGATGACTTGTCTGCCGCAGTTGGTTCGGTATACGGCGACGAAGGCGCAGCACAGTTTGACGAAGTATGGAAATCACACATTGGCTATTTCGTCGATTACGTAACAGCGACTGCTGAAGACAACCAAGAAGGCAAAGAGCAAGCGCTAGCAGAACTCGAAGAATACAAAGTGGAACAATCTAAATTCTTTGATTCGGCAACAGGTGGCTTACTACCAGCGGCAGCGGTTCAAGAAGGACTGGACATGCACGTCGATCAGTTGATCAACGCGTTTGACGCATACGTAGCA
>NZ_AEPB01000045.1 GCF_000189395.1 Planococcus donghaensis MPA1U2
TTCGCGTTCTGTAAAAGCAACTTCTCTAAGTTAACATCGTTTGATGAAAGAGTCAAGCTTTTTATTATTGTGAAAAACTTAATTTCCCTTAGCGACATGTATTATCATAATACACACCCCTCACAGATGTCAACGATTAAAGCAAAAAAGTTCAAAAAAACTTTCTCCTTTTAATTCACAAGCTTTTAAATCATTATCCTTCTAAGACTTTTCGTATACTTTCTTATAAAATAAACTATTGCTAAAAGCCTTATCAATCGACTTATAGCAACAGTTCTTCTTTATCTACTTTATTAAAGAACTAACCAACTTGCACTCAAACTATACCTCTTGTTAGGTTGTTGAATTCTCTCGTCAACTGACTGCAAGGTGTCGGTGAGTTACTTTTAGTTAAACAAGTATTTCAATGCGTTATGATCGCTAAGCCTCTATATATAACAAATACTTTTATAAATAGCTCTCATTTAGTTTTTCACATAATAATATCTGTGGAAGACGCCTTCACTCTTTGTAGTGACGCCATTTATAGAAATAAGATCCTTTTCAACAAGAAATTCAATGAAAACTTCTAAATCTGATGAGTAGTTTTTCAACTCCTCTTGCTCATGCAACTCTTGAATGGTCCAGCTACTTTGTTTTTCCATTACTTCTCTTATATGAAGAGCCCCGTCTTTTGTTCTTGAATGAATATAAAATTCACTTGCCAAGAATAATAATTCTAATCGCTTGTCAATCGGTTCATCACTCGATATTAACTCTTCGTACAATTTATAAATCGCTGGTTCCATTTGTTTGACTTGAGACCAAACCGTTACTTCTGGAGGCAATCCATTTTCAAGCACAGCTAATCGAGCTAAATGATGAAGTGATTCTACCATATGATGATAGGCATCCATATAGTTCTTTTCTTCAAAAAATGATTTTCCTTCCATATAGCGTCGGATTAGTTTAGCGAACTCCATGCCCATTTTAATTTTCCGACCATAGAAAGGATAATCTTTGAGCTCAGTCTTTAGTTTTTCCATAAATTCATTGCGATCATAAATTACACGTCCATAAAAAAGCCAATCAACTAATTTCCGATTCGTGCCAAGCAATAACCATTTATGTAATTGCTTTTCTGTCACAATGTGCATCGCTGCTTTTTTATCTAAATACGTATAATGTTTTGTAAACACCGGTGTTTCGTTTTCTTTTGTAATGATCAACAATATCGAATCAAAAGTATCCGTAATCTGGCTAACTTTCTCTCTTTTCTCGACTAGGATCACTCCAAGGGTACTTTCCTGGCTGGCGCGCTCTTGATAAATGGGGCGTAGTATTTGTTCCATCATTCTCACTCCTTGCTGTCTCTATCCCATTCCTCCTGATAAATAGAAGAATGGCTAGTCATAAACTCCAGCTTGTTTTCATTTCCCTAGCATTTGTCGGGCTCACCCGTTCTCTTTTTCTAAAACGTTAAAGCTAAACAGATATACTTCTGCTTTTCTCTATTTCGACATATTTACTGCGGATTCCTTCATTTCAAAACCGATATCACTTTTTAAGGTTATTTATGATATAGTATGATGGATGCAAGGAGGAAACAAATCATGAAACCTTATAAAAATAAAATCAATCGCATTCGAACGTTTGCATTAGCTTTAATCTTTATTGGCATCGTTATTATGTATGTTGGCATATACTTTAGAAACCAACCGATTGTGATGGTCATTTTAATGTTACTTGGTGTGCTCGCAATTATCGGCAGTACAGGTGTGTATGCTTGGATTGGTTTACTATCTATGAAGACTGTACCTGTGGAATGTCCGAATTGTGGAAAACATACAAAAATGCTGGGTCGCGTAGATATTTGCATGCATTGCAATGAGCCGTTAACAATGGATCGTTCTCTTGAAGGTAAAGAATTTGATCAAGACTACAATAAAAAAAGTTCACAACAATAAAAACATCCAGCGAAAATCGCTGGATGTTTTTTCTTTTGAATATTTTATTGGGCAGTCGACGTTTTAGCTATGCAACTTTGACATGTTCCGTAAATTTCAAGGCGATGATAATCCACTTGGAATCCCGTTACGTGCGAAGCTAAATGTTCAACTTCGTCGAGTCCTGGATAATGAAAATCAACTATTTTCCCGCAATCATTACAGATAATATGATAATGATCGTGTGTTACAAAGTCGAAACGGCTTGAAGAATCTCCGTATGTTAACTCTTTTACCAATCCTGCTTTTCTAAACACGCGTAAATTATTATAAACAGTTGCAACACTCATATTAGGAAACGTTTTTTCAAGCGCGCGATAAATGTCATCCGCTGTCGGGTGGCTTGTAGAATGAATCATATACTCCAAAATCGCGTGACGTTGGGGCGTGATTCTTACACCTGTTGACTTCAAAGCATCAAGCGCGTCTTTTAATTGTACTTCAGACATCGCCGTGCACCTCACTTCATATAGATTCTTACATTGTAATTGTTATAAACAGTGTACCTAATAAAAGTGTCAGATGTCAAGAAATCACTATACTACCGCCGTTTATCACGCATTTCCGCCTTATTTTTCGTGCAAACCTCTTTCTACTCGTCCAAGTCGTTGATTGACTAGACGGGCTGCAACAAACAAGAAATCCGATAGCCGGTTTAAGTACGCTAAAACATTCGGTGAAACATCGGTTCCAATAGATAGCACGGTACGCTCTGCTCTTCTAACTACAGTTCTGGCTACATGAAGCGTTGCTCCAGACGGATGCCCCCCTGGCAAGATGAAATTGCTGAGCGTCGGAACGGCATCGTCATATTGATCAATCCATTGCTCAAGCTTTGTGATATCTTCTTCCGCTAGTTTCCATTTCACTTCTTTTCCTTTTGGGGTAGCAAGTTCTGCCCCGACATGGAACAAAGTTGTCTGGATTTCATGAAAGACTTTTAAAAGTTCTTCTTTTTCCTCAAAGAACTCTGCATTCAAATGCCCAACTGCTAAACCAATTAATGTGTTTGCTTCGTCACATGTTCCGTAAGCTTCTACTACCGCATCATTTTTAGCTACTCGTGATCCATAGACAAGTGACGTTGTCCCTTTGTCACCGGTTTTCGTATAAATTTTCATAACTTAATACCCCTTTTCCATATCGACTAAATTCGTTGGAACGGATTGATCAACAAGCCACTTTTTCAAATTCGGTATAAAGATATCGAGTGTACGGTCTACATACTTTCCTGATTTGCTAGAGATATGCGGTGAGACAACAACATTATCCATTGACCAATATGGATGATCGGCGGAAAGCGGTTCTTGTTCGAAGACATCTAAAACAGCAAATGCGATTTCGTTTTCTTGCAGCGCATTTAATAGAATGCTATCTGCGACTAAATCACCTCTACCGAAATTCATAAAAATAGCACTGTCTTTCATTGTTTGGAAATGGTCTTCTTTTAAAAGATGTTTGGTTTCATCTGTACTTGGTAAAACCGAAATAACATAGTCTGCTTCCGGAAGCTTTTCTAGTATCTTTTCGAACGAAACCATCTCGTTCATATTCGGCGCCTGTGCACCAGAGCGATTACAGCCAATTGTTCGGACACCGAAAGCTTGTAGCAATCGACCGATTTCCGCTCCAATAGCTCCCGGCCCAAGAATCAAAGCAGTCGTGCCATTTAATTCTGAAGAACGTATTTTTCGCTCCCATTGTTGATTGCGTTGATTTTCATAAATAACTGGTAACGCGCGCTTTAAAGCCAGTAAATGAGCCAAAGCTGATTCAGCCATCGGGGTCTTATGAATCCCTTTAACATTCGAGACGGTAATGCCTCTCGCTTTAATCGCTTGATGTGGTAGTTTTTCAATCCCCGCACTTGCCACCATAATCCATTTTACTTTTTTTGCCGATTCAATATCTTCAGCAGTCAAGTCTTCTCCATAAGTAACAATGATATCTGCGGATGACAACCTTGTTTTATCCCGGTACAGGAAATAGAAATCGACTTCAGGAAATTCGTTTATCATTCGTTGCTGCTGATCTTCTCGTGGAACAAAAGTAAATAAAATTTCCATAAACGTCTCCTCTCTTATTGGTTACTCATTGTTTTCAAGTTTTCTAAAACGTCTTGTATATGATTTGGTACTTTCACTTTCCGCCACACTTTCACGATTGAGCCTGTCGGATCGATTAAAAAAGTTGAACGCTCGATACCCATAAATTTTTTACCGTACATATTCTTCTCTACCCAGACGCCGTAATCTTCAGACATTTGGTGGTCTTCGTCTACTAAAAGCGAAAATGGGAGTCCGTGTTTTTCGATGAATTTATTGTGGCGGTCTTGTGAATCTGCACTTACTCCTAAAATCACGGCATTGAGCGCAGAAAAATCAGCTTGCGCATCACGGAAATCGCACGCTTGTGTCGTACAACCTGGTGTCATGTCTTTTGGATAAAAATAAAGAACGACGTATTTATCGCCAGCAAAATCTTTTAGTGAAACAGTTTCTCCTGCCTCATTTTTCAATGAAAATTCTGGTGCCTGCATGCCTTCTACTACTGCCATTTTACCCACTCCTTTTCTTCCTTCTATCGTACCGAACACAGCGCTTAGTTTCAATTTCTTTGGCGTTTCGCAACAAGGTTGTCTACAATAAAGAAGAGTTTAATCAATAGGAGGCAATCATTCAATGAATCATTCGACATCAGAAGAACTACATAAAGAAGCGTTAGTACACATCGTAGGTGGCGTTAATAGTCCATCGAGATCGTTTAAAGCAGTCGGTGGCGGATCACCTGTTGCTATGGAATGTGGCAAAGGTGCTTATTTTTGGGACGTTGATGGCAATAAATACATAGATTATTTAGCGGCTTACGGACCAATTATTACTGGTCATGCTCATCCACATATTACAAAAGCAATTACGCACGCAGCAGAAACCGGCTTGCTTTATGGAACACCGACACGTCACGAAATTACTTTTGCCAAAATGTTAAAAGAAGCCATGCCAAAAATGGATCGAGTTCGCTTTGTAAACAGCGGGACCGAAGCCGTTATGACTACCATACGTGTATCGCGTGCGTACACTGGCCGCACAAAAATTATGAAGTTTGCAGGTTGTTATCATGGACATTCTGATTTAGTGCTTGTTGCCGCGGGATCTGGCCCTGCAACACTTGGTACCCCCGATTCAGCAGGTGTTCCCAAATCCATCGCCGAGGAAGTAATCACAGTTCCTTTTAATGACATCGAAGCATTTTCAGAAGCAATGGATCGTTGGGGTGACGAAATTGCTTGTCTACTCGTCGAACCGATTGTTGGCAATTTCGGAATTGTTGAACCAAAACAAGGTTACTTAGAAGAGGTTCACCGCATCGCGCATGAAAAAGGCGCTTTAATTGTTTATGATGAAGTAATTACCGCATTCCGTTTCCATTACGGCGGTGCTCAAGATATGCTTGGATTGACACCAGATCTTACCGCACTTGGCAAAATTATTGGTGGTGGTTTACCAATTGGTGCTTATGGTGGTAAAAAAGAAATCATGGAAACAGTAGCTCCCCTAGGTCCCGCTTATCAAGCTGGGACAATGGCTGGAAATCCTGCCTCGATACAAGCTGGAATTGCTTGTTTAGAAGTTCTTCGTCAAGAAGGTGTTTATGAAAAAATGGATAAACTCGGAGAAAAGCTGGAAAAAGGAATCGTAGCGGCTGCTAAAGAATTTGACGTTACAATTACTGTTAATCGACTAAAAGGTGCATTAACCATTTACTTTACAGATGTAACCGTAGAAAATTACGAACAAGCAGAAAAATCTGATGGTGAAATTTTTGGTCGTTTCTTTAAATTGATGCTCGCTCAAGGAATCAACCTTGCTCCATCAAAATACGAAGCTTGGTTTTTAACAACTGAACATACAGAAGAAGACATAGATTTTTCTATTCAAGCGGTACGCAAGGCGTTTAAACAGTTATAATAAACGTAAATCGTTTTTGAGGAAGGAGTCCCTAAGCATATGAAATTAGGTGCACGTATCTTTAAAACTGGCGTGGCCATTTCTATGGCCTTGTATTTGGCCAACTTATTGGATTTGCCTTCTCCTGTTTTCGCAGGGGTAGCAGCGATTTTCGCTATCCAGCCATCTATTTACCGTTCTTACTTAACATTACTCGATCAAATTTACGGAAATTTGATTGGTGCTACAATAGCGATTGTTTTTGTACTTACGCTTGGTAGTAATTATTTAACCATTGGTATAGCAGCAATATTAGCTATTGTCGTCATGCTGAAGTTGAAGTTAGAAAATACCGTCCCTTTAACATTAGTAACAATTATTATTATTATGGACTCGCATTCTACCAATTTCTTAACTTTTGCGTCTTTAAGAATTTCTACTGTTATGCTTGGAATTATATCCGCTTTTATCGTAAATATGATATTTTTGCCACCTAAATACGAAACGCGGTTGTTTACTTCCATTCATTCGGTTAGCGAAGAAGTGATTCGTTGGATTCGCGTTTCAATCCGTCATGCGTCAGATCACGCCTCTGTTAAAGAAGATATTGATAAATTAACAGAGAAACTAATAAAAGTTGATCAATGGTACTCATTTTATAAAGAAGAACGCAGTTACACCAAAAAGCAACAATATACGAAAGCCCGCAAATTGGTGCTGTACCGTCAAATGATTGCCACATCAAAAAAGAGTTTAGAAGTTTTAAGACGACTTAACCGCTTTGAAAATGAGTTAATGGAACTACCAGAACATTTTCATATGATGGTGCAAGAGCGGCTGGAAAGTTTAGCGAGTTATCATGAGCAACTTTACATGAAATATGTGGGTAAATTACGTCCCGAACATAGCGAAGGTTCTGGCACCGATGCCGTTATGAGACGAAACGAAGTTATGACAATTTTTGTAAAAGAAATTAATCTAGCACATGAAGAAAATGAAAGTGAATTTTCGGTTTATCATTTAATGCATGTATTATCAGCCATTTTAGATTACGAAGAACAACTAGAGCATTTAGATTTACTTATCATCGCTTATTTGAATTATCATTCAGAAGAAGTAGACACAGGTCTTGAAAATGCCATATAAAAAA
>NZ_AEPB01000044.1 GCF_000189395.1 Planococcus donghaensis MPA1U2
TTATTAAGTGAGGCGTTTTGTATGAGTTAAAACTTTTGGTCTGTCAGCCATTTTTGCCAAACTTTTAAATCGGTACCGAGGTGCCAGCGATTATTTTCACCCGATTTTGCTTTGACGCCTTGACCGCCAAGAATAAACTGCATTTCTGGCTTAGCTTGTGAAAGTGTATCCATATACTGATTCGCGACTTCCATCAATGCAGGAGAAGCGATAGATAGACACATTATCTTAAAGTTGTGTTTAACGACCATTTCTTCTAACCCATCGAGTGGGGTGTCAGGCCCAATGTAAACAACTGAAAAACCATTTTCCCGTAAGAACAAAGTAAATAAAAGCAACCCTAATTGGTGTTGCTCGCCACTTGGGCTAAGCGCCATGACTTTTGGTAAGTTTGATGAGGTCGGGAACACACGGAAAAACTGATTAAATCGTTGCTGAACAATATGCGTGATCATGTGCTCATGTGCGACGCTAATGATGCCATCTTCCCAAGCTTCGCCAATGCGAATCATCAACGGTGCAATGATTGAAAAAAAGACAGTTTGGTGATGGAATAAAGAAAAGTGCAAATCTAATAAATAATTAAAGCGTTCCGTATCCATTTCAGCGGCAGCTTGAAAAAGCTGGTTGATTTGTTCACTGTATTTCGAGTTATCGTTTAGAGAAAGGTCTGCTGGCGTTGTGATAAATTGCTTACGCGAAGTGTGTAATTTTTTTACAGCTTCACTGATTTTCATGCCGTTGTCTTGTACTTGTATTTTAAGCCATTTCAAATCTTCCAGATTTTGGTCCGAATACAAGCGGTGTCCAGATTCTGTTCGGGCGGGAGTAATTGCGTTGTAGCGCGTTTCCCACGAACGAATTGTCACTTTCGGCATATCTAAGATTTTGGCAGCTGCTTTAATGTTATACATAGCATTACCTTCATTCTATAGATTTATAGTTGATGTTGTACAAATATTATACAACTTAACAATAGACCCGTAAAGCTGGAGGCAAGCGCTAAGCTTTGGAAAATAAAAAATTTTCCAAAATATGTTTACGATACAAAAAAAGAGCTCTCCTGAGAGAACTCGTGACTAGCCAATAGTAGATGCTTTTACGGCACGTGAACGTTGCCAAACGACTGTAATGGACAGTGTCAGTAACAGCATGAGCAGGCCTAACATGAACGGGAAGACGATGTTGACATCGTATAAAATACCCGCAAGTAAAGGGCCAATGACATTGCCGATGCTCATGTAGGCATTGTTCATCCCCATCGCAAACCCAACTTCGCCTTCAGCCATTTTTGAGATTAATGTATTCAAAACAGGACGTAAAATTGAAGTAGCTAAGAAAATCACAAGCGAAACAGCGAAGAACATCGCATAACTTCCGGCAAAAAGAGATAATAAGAAACCAAATGCCGAAACCCCGAGAAATACAACGAGAATCGCCACTTCACCATAACGACGAACGATGCGGTCCACCACAAACAATTGCACAATCACGCTGACAATTCCGGTTGCGGTAATCATAACGGCGATATCTTTCGCGGTAGAATTGAATTGATTGTCTAAATACAGCCCAACGACGGATTCGTATGCTAGTAAACCAAAACTCATAACGAGCGTAATAATTAATGGAATAAAATACGGCATTTTCGTAGAGCGTCCAATTTTAGTGAACATGGACTCTTCATCGGTTAATTTAGCGGCAAGTGCTGGATTGGCATCAGTCGCATCATATTCCTTTAACCATAAAATAGAGAAAATAACGGCGGCCAAAGAAACGAGTGCAGAAACAAGAAAAGGTAGTTTTAGCGAGTAATCCGCTAAAAACCCCCCAATACCAGGCCCCACAACAATGCCGAGAGACATCGAAGCAGAAACGAGACTTGTGCCTTTTGCGCGCTGATCAAATGTTGTAATGTCTGCAATATAAGCAAAAATAGCTGGAATAAGCATGGCCGCTCCGATTCCACCAATAACACGAGAGAAATACAAAGTCCAAATAGAGTCGGAAGCATAAAACACAAACATAGAAAGCGTTAAGCCGAGTAACCCATAAATAATCATTTTTCGGCGGCCGTATTGATCTGCCCATTTACCGGCAATCGGTGAAAAAAGAAATTGGGAAGCCGCGAAGATCGCAATCATCAAGCCAGCTGCCATCCCGCCTTGGTTAATGGACACAAGATAAGAAGGCATAATGGGTATAACAATTCCGAAACTTGCAACCGCGATAAACATATTAATCATCAAAATAAAAATCTTCTTCTTTTGGTCTGGCGACATGGCAAGTAGCCTCTTTTCTTCTATATAAAATTATACGAATTTATTTTCTACAACTTTTCTATATTATTTCAGCTGTAAAACGATTGTCAATAGAAGAGACTTGATATTTTTTCCATCTAAAATGAGAATGAAGGAAGCCCCGTTTTTATTGCAAGAAATAAGTGTTGGGGTAAGGGTTTTACGCATCATATTGTTGCAGGAATGTGAAGAAATACGGACAGAAACCGTTCTGTTGGAGTCTAGCTAGTCTTGAGAATGAGCGCAATAAGATATAATTAATGTATAGGCTAACAAAAACTCAAGCCTCCGAAAGGTGATAAGGATGGACAATAAACTTCATCGTATTAAAGTCACGGAATTACAGGAACGAGTTGTATCTGCTGATGAAGCAGCTTCTTGGATAGAAGACGGAATGACACTCGGATTAAGTGGATTCACGCGTGCAGGAGATGCGAAAGCAATCCCTTATGCATTGGTGCGTCGCGCCGAAAAAGAACAGTTTAAAGTAAATGTCTTTACGGGAGCTTCTTTAGGCTCAGACGTTGATAAATTAATGGCAGAAGCAGGAATCGTTCATAAGCGATTGCCATTTCAGGCCGATCCCGCCATGCGTAGAAAAATAAACAATGGCGACATCATGTTTGTCGACCATCATTTGTCTCAAACAGCTGAATGGATTCGAGCAGGCGTCATCGAACCAATCGACTTTGCTGTTATTGAAGCTTTAGAAATTACTGAAGACGGCATGATTATTCCCACAACTTCTGTTGGGAACTCATCGGTTTTCGTGAAGCATGCGAAAAACGTCATTATTGAAATCAATCTTTCGCAGCCAGAGCTATTTAGAGGGGTTCATGATATTTATGAACCTGGCAAACAAGGTCAACGCTCGCCGATTCCATTGACGGGTGTGAACGATCGCATTGGAACAATCGGCATACCGGTGGACTTAGATAAGGTAAGAGGTATTGTGTTTACTGATCAAGCGGATTCGCCATCAACAATTTTACAGTCAGATGAAGAAACAGAAATGATGGCCGGTCATTTACTGGATTTCTTGCGAGCAGAAGTAGCCTCAGGGCGATTAACTAACCAGCTTGCCCCTTTACAGTCAGGAATCGGTTCAGTAGCGAACGCAGTTCTCCACGGTTTGGTCGATTCAGAGTTTCACGATATGGAAGTTTATTCAGAAGTGCTTCAAGATGCCGTTTTTGATTTGATTGATGCAGGGAAAGTGAATTTTGCTTCGGCTTCTTCTATCACTTTATCAAAAGAAAAAATGGCGCAAGTATTTGGAGACTTTGAAAACTATCGCGATAAAATTCTTTTGCGTCCACAAGAAATTACAAATCATCCCGGACTTATTCGCCGACTCGGGTTGATATCGATTAATACTGCGCTAGAGTTCGATATTTATGGCAATGTGAATTCGACCCATGTATCGGGTACAAGAATGATGAATGGTATTGGTGGATCAGGAGATTTTGCGCGTAATGCACGATTATCCATTTTTGTAACGAAGTCAATTGCTAAAGAAGGTATTATTTCAAGTGTGGTGCCATTTGTATCGCATGTTGATCATACGGAACACGATGTAGACATTGTAGTGACCGAACAAGGATATGCAGATTTGCGAGGACTGGCTCCACGCGAACGAGTACCTGTTATTATAGAAAATTGTGTTCACCCAATGTACCGAGACCAAATGCGTGCTTATTATGCGGAAGCACTGTTACGTGGTGGTCAAACCCCGCATGTTTTAGAAAAAGCATTTTCATGGCATGCGAATTTAGCAACTAACGGCAGTATGTTGCTATCAGAATAACGGTTGAAACCAGCCTGTTACGGGCTGGTTTTTTATGTAGAAAAATATTTTCATGTATAATCGAAGCATAGATTCGAAACGGGAGGGTTATGATGGAAAGCTTTACACTGGGTTCACTATTGGATGTCATGGGAGAATTGTTTTCTGATGAAATCTCAATAGCTGTCACAAATACAAAAGAGTACATATATTATCGCCCAAGCAAACGAGTAGATTTGAAAATTCAACCGGGAGATCCCGTCAAGCCGGGAACGATTGCCCACAAAGCATTACAGGCCAATCAAAAAACGTCTGAGTTTATCAATCGAGAACTTTTTGGTGTACCATATCACGGGATGGCGGTGCCATTTGAACATGAAGGCGAGCTTCAAGGTTGTGTCATGGCCATCTATCCGGCATTCACAGAAGGGAAATCGGTGGTTACGGTAAAAAGTCCAGATGGCTGGAAGCCGATTCCGTTTACAGAAGTAAAGTATTTGGAAGTGAAGGATCGTAAAACGCATGTGTACGCAGAAGGATATTCCGGAACAAATAAAAACTCACTTCAGGAATTTGAATTTTTGTTGCCACGTGAATCGTTTATCCGTTG
Source organism: Planococcus donghaensis MPA1U2 (assembly GCF_000189395.1). Classification (GTDB taxonomy): domain Bacteria; phylum Bacillota; class Bacilli; order Bacillales_A; family Planococcaceae; genus Planococcus; species Planococcus donghaensis_B. The sequence continues at coordinate 4,694 of NZ_AEPB01000044.1, forward strand.
TCATCGATCGTTTATCGTTAATGTGCATCACATAAAAGAAATTTACCCAGATACACACTCGACATTCATGTTGGCAATGGACAACGACGTAAAAATCCCCGTCAGCCAATCCTATTCAAGTTACTTCAGAAAACTTCTAGGGTTCTAACGAAAAGCGAAAGCAGCCGGTTAGTTCCGACAGGCATAAGACGGTCTGGCGAAGTGGCGTATTTCCAGCCACACAGCCAGAACGACTTATGACCCGAGGAGCTGGCTGCTGTAGCTAGACAAAGAGAAAAGCGAAAGCAGCCGGTTAGCTCCGACATCGCATCGCCACAAAGAAAAAGTATCTTTCCAAATTTTTTGGATGGATGCTTTTTTATTTGTGATGAAAAAATGCTGCTTAAAGCACCCGATTTACTGCTTTGTAGCATTAAACGCTTTTCCGCGCTGTAAAAATCGATGATGCATAAGAATAAGTTAAAATTATCTAATAATTAAGTGTTACGAGATAATGAAAAATTACACCCTTTTAAAAGCGATGCGATTTTGAATCGGATACACGCTTATGAAAACGCTTTATTTAATCCAAAGAACAACCAAAACAACTAGTGAAAGAGAGTGATAGATAATGGAAAAGAAATTAGACCGAATCAAAGCAGAACAGTTACAAAAACGAGTAGTGACTCCGCAAGAAGCAGCTTCATGGATACAAGACGGCATGACGCTTGGCCTAAGCGGCTTTACACGAGCAGGTGATGTGAAAGCGGTTCCTTTAGCGCTAGTCGATCGGGCAGAAACTGAACGCTTTAAAGTAAACGTTTTTACTGGTGCTTCTTTAGGCTCGGATATCGATCGACTTTTTGCAGAAGCGGGTATTGTGAACAAACGCTTACCTTTCCAAGCAGAACCGACCATGCGCAAAAAAATCAATGAAGGTGACATGTTGTTTGTCGATCATCATTTATCACATACGGCAGAATGGATTCGTACAGGTGTGACAGAAACGATTGACTTTGCCATTGTGGAAGCTTTGTCAATTACAGAAGACGGCATGATCATTCCGACAACTTCCGTTGGAAACTCTGCTGTGTTTGCCAAGCACGCAAAAAATATCATCGTTGAAATCAATACCTCACAACCGGAATTGTTTGAAGGCATTCATGATATTTACGATACAGGAAAACAAGGTGAACGATTACCAATTCCGTTGACAGCAGTTGATCAACGCATCGGAACGAAAGGTATTCCAGTCGACATGGAAAAAATCCGTGGCATTGTTTTCACGGAACAATTGGATTCACCATCCACTATCGTGTCACCTGATGAAGAAACAAAAATGATGGCGGATCATTTGCTCGAATTTTTACGTTCGGAAGTCCGGTCAGGACGTTTAACGGAGAAATTGGCTCCATTGCAGTCAGGTATTGGATCAGTCGCTAATGCAGTTCTACATGGCATGATTGATTCTGAATTCGAAGATTTAGAAGTGTATTCAGAAGTATTGCAAGACGCTGTTTTTGATTTGATGGATGCCGGAAAAGTAAGCTTTGCATCATGTTGTTCGATTACGTTATCCGAACCAAAAATGAAACAAGTTTACGGAGAATTTGAAAATTACCGCAACAAAATCGTAATGCGGCCACAAGAGATTTCCAATCATCCTGAAATTATCCGTCGACTCGGATTAATAGCGATCAATACGGCATTAGAATTTGATATGTATGGAAACGTTAACTCAACACATGTATCGGGTACAAAAATGATGAATGGCATCGGCGGTTCCGGTGATTTTGCTCGAAACTCGCGCTTGGCGATTTTTGTTACGAAATCAATTGCGAAAGGCGGCAACATCTCAAGTGTCGTGCCGTTTGTTTCTCATGTAGATCACACAGAACACGATGTGGACGTAGTAGTAACTGAACAAGGCTATGCCGATCTTCGTGGACTTGCGCCGCGTGAGCGTGTAGAAGTGATTTTGGCTAACTGTGTACATCCGATGTATCGAACTCAACTTCGTGAGTATTACGATGAAGCATTAACACGCGGCGGACAAACACCGCACGTATTAGAAAAAGCTTTCTCGTGGCATACAGACCTAGCAAAAAATGGCACCATGCTACAAAAAAAAGAGCAATTAGTCTAAAGAAAAGCGGAGGCTCCCGTGTAGATTCGACGGGCATAAGACGCTCTGGCGAAGCGGCGTGTTTTCAGCCGCACAGCTAGAGTGGCTTATGACCCTAGAATCTGGGCGCTGGAGCTAGACAAAAAGAAAAGCGGAGGCTCCCGTGTAGCTCTGACGGGCATAAGAGACTCTGGCGAAGCGGCGTTTTTTCAGCCGCATAGCTCAATTTATTAATAATTCACCCCAACCAGGTTTGCTAAAAGCGCCTGGTTTTTCTCATGCTAATCTATAAAATAGGGAATTGAGCTTAGAGAATACCATTCTTTTTACCCAAATTATTTCTTGAGCCCTTGATATGACTGGATTATTTAATCAGATTTTTCTGTCTAAACAAAAATAGTTGTTGTCAAGCGTTATTTTTAGTATTATAATAAGCAATTGTGAAATTTGAAATGAGGGTTCTAAAATGAAAAATTCCATCTATGGATTAACGATAGACCAGTTAAAAGAATGGTTTTTAGAAAACGGCCAGAAAAAGTACCGTGCGGAGCAGGTATGGGATTGGTTGTATATTAAACGTGTCACTGAATTTGCGGAAATGAACAATCTTTCGAAAGAGTGTATTCAACTACTTGAAGACAACTTTGCGATTCGTACGTTAAAAGAAACAGTTAAACAAGAATCTGCAGACGGCACAATCAAGTTCCTTTTCCAAATGCAAGATGGCAACTTGATCGAAACGGTATTGATGCGCTTTAAATACGGAAATTCTGTCTGCGTAACAACACAAGTTGGTTGTAACATTGGCTGTAGTTTCTGTGCCAGCGGACTATTGAAAAAGAGCCGCGATTTAAATGCGGGCGAAATTGTTGAGCAGATTATGCAAGTACAAGCGCATTTTGATACACAACAAAAAGAAGAACGTGTAAGTCATATCGTAGTTATGGGTATTGGTGAACCATTCGATAACTATACGAATTTGATGGACTTCTTAAAAGTTGTCAATTCTCAAAAAGGCTTGGCTATTGGAGCTCGCCACATTACCGTATCTACAAGTGGTATTGTACCGAAAATTTATGACTACGCAGACGAAGGCTTGCAAGTAAACCTTGCAATCTCAATTCATGCTCCAACAAATGAATTGCGTACGCGCATCATGAAAATTAACAAAGCGTATCCAATCGAGAAGCTAATGGCTTCTATCGATTACTATTTGGAGAAATCGAACCGTCGTATCACGTTTGAATATATTTTATTGCGTGATGTGAATGACCATGTCGAAGAAGCAAATCAACTGGCGAAATTGCTAGAAGATAAGCGTCACTTGTCATACGTTAACTTGATTCCGTACAACTCTGTTGATGAGCACGATCAATATCAACAAAGTACACCAGAAGCAATCAGTGCCTTCTATGATGCATTGAAGAAAAAAGGCATCAACTGTGGCGTACGTCACGAACAAGGCGCCGACATCGATGCTGCTTGTGGTCAATTACGAAGCAAACAAATCAAAAAAGATAAAAAAGAAGTAACAGTTTAATAAACAACAGTGTTCCTGATGTTCAGGAACCTCAGACCACAAACAACTCGAGTTGTTTGTGGTCTTTTTTGTTTAATTTATGAAACTTATTGAACGTTAAGAGCGTATCCATCTTTATAGGGTGAATACGTTAACCTTAAGCTACTAAAAGGGAGTGGGGTATTGAAGAAGATTCTGTGCATAGGGGTTTTGCTCGGAGCAACCATATTAGCTAGTTGTAACGGTATTTCAACGTATGAGGATAATGAAGTAGCGGCTATTGTAAATAATCATGAAATTACGATAGGTGATTTGCGCTTTTTATATCCAGATGATAAAGCATTAGATTATTTGGATTCGGTAATAGTGACAGAACTGATCAAACAAGAAGTACAAGAAATGAATCTTGATATTTCTCCTCACTTAATGGCTGAAGAAAGTCAGGATGATTTTGAAAAACTTCCTCCTGAAAACACAAAAGATGAAGGCAGTAAACAAGTTCGTAAATATGCCATCGCTCAAGCGAAAAAATTAGATATGACACCCGAAGAATTTCAACAACAATACGCTAAAAAGCTCAATCAACAAAGTGCTTATATCAATACGTATCTTGAAGAGAAATTAGGTGGTGGAAACATTAATGATCCAAAATGGATTGAGAAATTTGGAGAAGAATACAATGATTTAATAGAAAAGCTGGTAGAAGAAAATGAAAAAGAAATAGAAGTATTGATTGATTAATATCTAGTAAAATCGAATGTAGAATAGTAGCGATAAAAATTTAGTTTTGTACCTTTTAACGTTAAGAAGAGTTTTATAAAAGCTGTAGAATTTTCTGAATCTATGATATAGTGATTTCGAAAACATAAATAAAAACACCACTAGGGGAGCCGGATATCGGCTGAGACGAGCATAAGCTCGGACCCTTTGAACCTGATCTGGATCATACCAGCGGAGGGAAGTGGCGGACTGTCTGCTATTTTCTTATCGACTGCATACGCCGCTTCCCTTTATTGGGGAGCGGCGTTTTTATTTTGTGTAAATGAACATAAAAAAGGGAGATGGAGAAATGACTTTTTGTAAAGAAGTAAGAAAAGAATGTGACCACCTATGGCAGGCAAGTTTTGATCATCCGTTTGTTAAAGGAATTGAAGATGGGACATTGCCGGTCGATATATTCCGTTTTTACGTCATGCAAGATGCTTATTACTTATCACATTTCGCAAAAATTCAAGCACTTGGTGCATCAAAAGCAAAAGACTTAGAAACAGCGCAACGTTTTGCGATTCATGCATCACATACAAGTACGGCTGAATTATCTTTACACCAATCCTTTATGAAAATTTTAGATGTTACGGAAAAAGATTGGTTAGAATTCCAACCTTCCCCGACTGCATATGCATATGTATCTCATATGTATCGCGCATCTGCAGGAGAATTAGCAGATGTATTAGCCGCCATTTTACCGTGTTATTGGCTGTACTACGAAATCGGAGAACGTTTGAAAAATGCAGAACCAGACCATCCGATTTACGATCGCTGGATTGAAACTTACGGTTCTGAGGAATTCGGTGAACTTGTTCGTGAACAAATCGAACGGATGAATCGGTTAGCGGAAGGATTGCCAGAAACACGTCGCAAAGAACTAAAAGACCATTTCCAAAAGAGCAGTTATTACGAATTGAACTTCTGGGATCAAGCGTGGAGAAAAGAAACGTGGTCTATAGAAGCGATTGAAAAAGTAGGTGTCTAATATGATTCAGCTTATAAAAGAGCAAAATCCAGTGGTGCATTGTATTACCAATCATGTGGTATCTAATTTTCAAGCGAATGGTCTTTTAGCAATTGGTGCGTCACCAATTATGGGGGAAGCACCAGAAGAAGCGGCAGAACTGGCAGCATTATCTCAAGCGTTGTCATTAAATATCGGAACCTTGCATACAGAGTCATTAAAAAGCATGTTGCTTGCGGGGAAACGGGCGAATCAATTGGGCATTCCAGTTGTGTTAGATCCCGTTGGAGCAGGGGCAAGTGGCTTTCGTCTAAACGCTGTTCGTGAAATTTTAGGTACAGTATACGTTAATGTGCTTCGATGCAACGCAGGAGAGCTTGCGGCAATAGCAGGGGAACAATGGGAGTCAAAAGGTGTGGACGCAGGAGAAGGGCTCATAGACGTTAAGGAGCTTGCTGTTGTCACTTCAAAAAAATTAGAAGTGATCATAGCGGTCACAGGGCCAATAGATATTGTGACGGACGGAGAATCTGTTATTGAAATTCCTTATGGAGATCCACTTATGGCGTCTATTACAGGTACAGGTTGTTTATTGAGTAGTGTAGTTGCTGCGGGTCTTGCTGTTTCTACTAAAAAACCGGTAGAAACTGTTCGTGATGTTTTACGTTTTTACGCAATTGCGGGGGAACAAGCTCGTCGAGATGCACAGCTGCCTGGAGATTTTCAGCAAGCTTTTATGAATCGATTAGCTAGCTTGACCGACAGGGAAGTAAGTCAGCGAATTTCTTTACAGGAGGAGACGGTATGAAAAAAACACCACAAACTTTGACAATAGCGGGTTCAGATTCAGGAGGAGGAGCTGGCATTCAAGCCGATTTAAAAACCTTTCAAGAACTAGGTGTTTATGGGACTTCTGCCATCACGGCGGTCACAGCTCAAAACACAATGGGTGTTAGCGCAATTTATCCGATGTCGACAGGAGCGATTCAAACTCAATTAGCAGCAGTAGGTGATGATTTTGACATCAGCGCTTTGAAAACGGGCATGCTATTTAATCCTGAAATAATTCAAGAAACCGCAAATGCAATCCGACACTATGGGTGGGAAAATTTAGTCGTCGATCCAGTTATGATTGCTAAAGGTGGTGCAAATTTATTACAGCCTGCCGCAGTAGAAGCATTAAAAAATTATTTATTGCCTTTGGCGTTTCTTGTCACACCCAACATTCCGGAAGCAGAAGCGTTAACCGGTATTTCGATTACGGATGTTTTTAGTCGACGCCGAGCAGCCGAGCAGATTTTATCATTAGGAGCACAAGCGGTGGTCATAAAAGGCGGGCATGCAACTGATTCAAAATATGCAGAAGATTATTTTCTGCATATGAACGGCGAATCGGCAGTGTATCGCGCCGCTCGCATTTCGACAAACCAAACACATGGTACAGGTTGCACATTCGCCGCGGCAGTAACGGCACAGCTTGCTAAAGGTCAAGACCTTAAAAAAGCAATTTTGACAGCGAAGGAATTTATCCAAGCGGCGCTTAACGAGCCACTGAATATCGGCAATGGGCACGGTCCTACAAATCACGGAGCTTACCAACTGAGAAGAAGTGAAAAGATGGAGGTAACTAAAATTGAGGTTTTCCAATAAACCCGCCATTTACTTTGTAATGGGTTCTCAAAATTTGAAGGCAAAAGCTCCTTTAACTGCATTAGAAGAAGCGCTAGAAGGAGGTATCACGCATTTTCAGTTGCGTGAAAAAGGCACGGGAGCTTTAACGGGTCATGCTTTACGAAATTTTGCATTGAGGTGTCAGCAATTATGCCAAAGCTATTCAGTGCCATTTATCATTAATGATGATGTGGAATTAGCATGTAGTATTGATGCTGCTGGCGTTCATGTAGGTCAAGATGACGAAACAGCTTTTCAAGTACGTCAACTGATTGGAGAAGAAAAGTTGTTAGGTGTTTCTGTACATTCTGTAGAGGAAGCAAGGCTGGCTATTCAAGCGGGTGCTGATTATGTTGGAATGGGCCCGGTTTTTGGTACGACGTCTAAAGCGGATGCAAAAAAGCCTGCAGGAGTCGCAGGAATTATAGAAGTTAAACAGGAATATCCTCATTTGCCAATTGTAGGCATTGGAGGAATTACACCAGAAAACGCTGATCAAGTGTGGCGAGCAGGTGCATCAGGGATTGCGGTTATTTCGGCTATAACGAACGCAAAAGATATTGCCGAGCAAGTAAAAGCTTTTCAATTATCTTGTAGGGAAGGAATCGAAAGATGAACACAAAAAAACTAATCTTAATGGCTATGTTTGTTGCGATAGGAGTGGCAGGTTCTGCTTTTGTTTATTTTCCTGCAGGTATTGCCCGTGCGTATCCAATTCAACACGCAATTAATGTGATTGCGGCAATTCTCTTTGGACCAGGTCCAGCAGTATTAATCGCTTTTTTGACCGGTGTTGTTCGCGTGTTAACTGGCACAGGTTCATTGTTAGCTTTTCCAGGAGGCATGATTGGTGCATTTTTGGCAGGCGTTCTATATGTCAAGTTCGGCAAAGTTTGGTTCGCTGCACTTGGTGAAGTGGTAGGGACAGGTCTAATTGCGTCGTTAATCGCAGTACCATACGCCCGACTTTTATTAGGCACAGAATTTGGAGCTTTGTTTTTTATCCCTCCTTTTTTCATCTCTAGCTTGACGGGGGCCCTATTAGGTATGGTATTGATCGTGCGATTGCGCAAAGTCAATACACTCGAAGTATGGCAATGGGGATCAGGATTTAAGTGAATGTTTATTATTTTCCAATTAGGGAAACTGAATAGATATAGACTTTATTAAAGGGAGTGGACAGAATATGGCAAAAGTTGCAGTTGAGCATCCATTTACATCAGTACGTGAAGCATTAGAGAAAAAGGGTTATCAGGCAGATATGTTAGAGGATAAGACAGATTCGACTGATTATGACGTAATCGTTGTAAGAGATCAGGAGGATTTAGCTGATTATCATATGAGCGTATCGCTTGTTGAAGCTAAAGGTCGTACATTATACGAAATCGTAGAAGAAGTAGAAGAACGTCTTGTACGCGGTGGGAAAATTCATAACCCACAACCTACAGAAGCCGAGCGTAAAGAAAGTGGCGGAGGCGGAGGATTTCTAGCAGGTGCTGCAACCGGCGCACTTATTGGAGCCGCAGCAGGACTGTTATTGGCGCCAAAGAGCGGCAAAGAACTTCAAGAAATCGTTAAAGAAAAAGCGGGATCGTTAAAAGAAGAGAATGCTGAAGGTTCGGGTGGCGCAATAGACCAAGTAAAAGAAAGAGCCAACCAACTAAAAGAAAAAACGAATGACATAAAAGAAACAGCTAAAGGTAAAGCTGATGAACTTAAAGCGAAACGTATGGAAAAACAAGAAGAAAAAGAAGTGAAAAAACAAGAAAAAGCAATTGAAAAAGAAGTAAAAGAGCAAGAAAAAGCTATGAAAAAAGAAGAAAAACAAGAAGAAAAAGCTGAAAAAGAACATGAAAAAGCTGAAAAAACAGTAGAAAAAGAAATCAAAAAGGCTAATAAAGAAGCAGGCAAAGAAGAAAGTGGAACGGAAGTTGTTGATTTAAAAGATGCCACTGTCACAAAAGACAATGCAGGCAACGTAACCGTAAAAACTGAAGATCACAATAAAAAATAATCATTAAAAAGTGCCTTCCAATTTAATTGGAAGGCACTTTTTTTTGAGTTTAAGCAGATTATTTTAAACGCTTGATACTTCATCTATTGATTCATGAGGTTTTGGTTCTGGTACGCGGGACAAGACGACAAGTCCGATAACAAATAACACAACAAGGCTAAACACGCCCATATTGGATTTCCCCGTTACTTGAGAAGTGACTGCTACAAGCAACGGTCCTAGAATAGCGGCAAACTTTCCGAAAATATTATAAAAACCGAAAAATTCATTGGAATTTTCTTTCGGGACAAGCTTGCCGAAATAAGAACGGCTGAGTGCTTGAATGCCTCCTTGGCTCGTTGCCACAAGCATAGCAAGAATCCAAAAATCTGTAATAGTCTCAAGGAAAAAGGCGTAAATGCAAATGACAATATAAACGCAAATGCCGACATACAGCATCTTTTTACCTGTAAACCGGTTTGCTAACCGTCCATAAAGGATGGCGAATGGAGCAGCAACTACTTGCGTCACAAACAAAACAATGAGTAAGCTCGATGAATCCAAACCTAGGTCCGTTCCATAAGCAGTTGATAAAGCAATAATTGTTCCGACTCCATCAATATAAAAGAAATAAGCGATTAAAAACAATACTAACGCACGGTATTGGCGGATTTCGCGAATTGTTTTACCCAGACGCTTAAAGCTCTGCCGAACAAGACGTGGTTCTCGTTTAATATAGTGAACTTGTTTCACATGACGGAACATTGGAATCGAGAAAACAACCCACCAAATGGCTGTGATTAAAAATGCGATTCGGCTAGCGATGGTTACAGAAATGGGCAATACACCATTTTGGGACAGTAAAATAATAGCGATCGAAAGGATAAATGGAATCGTTGAGCCGATATACCCCAATCCATAACCAAAAGAAGAGACGCTGTTCATCCGTTTTTCTGTCGTGACGTCGACAATAAATGCATCATAAAATAAATTAGCACCGGTTGCGCCAAGAGCAGCGAATACATAACAAATTAACATCAACAACCAATTTTCGTTTGGTATAAAAGCAAGTAATGCTGTTGAAATGGTTCCTAGTAGGAAGAAGCCAACAAAAAAGCGCTTTTTCATGCCTTCGTAATCAGCGATAGTGCCTAATATAGGTCCAATCATCGCTAATATGAACGTGAAGATCGCAATCGTATACCCTAAGTAAGCTGTAGAGTCGGATAAACTAACACCCGCTCCAGTAGCTGAAGCTTTATAGTAAATCGGGAACACGGCTGTCGTAATTATAATAGAATAAGCAGAACTTCCCCAATCGTATAATGCCCAGCTTTTCTCTTCTTTTGAATACTTTTTCATGGTTTAATCCCCTTTGTCTCTGAGGAGCTCAATTGAATAGTTGGCATTCAAGAGACTCAAATTTGCGACGAGTGACACTGTGCTTTGTAAGATAGCTTTATTGTACAAGAAGTTCCATATGAATGATGCAGAATATTTAAGAAAATACAGAAATTTTACATATATTGAGTAGCTACTGGCGATTTGTTGAGTCTGAGTAAAGCTTCGTTTAAAATTGAGAAAGAGAAAGAAGGGGTAATTGTTGAAGTTAATTTCGTGGAATGTTAACGGCCTTCGGGCAGTTATGAAAAAAGGCTTTATGGATTTTTTTACTGAAGTAAATGCGGATGTATTTTGTTTACAAGAAATAAAATTACAAGAAGGACAAATTGAGATGGATCTTCCTGGTTATTATACGTATTGGAATTACGCTCATAAAAAAGGCTATTCAGGTACAGCGATTTTCACAAAACAAAAGCCTGTAGCAGTTCAATACGGTTTGGGTTTAGAAGAACTCGACACAGAAGGTCGAATTATTACATTAGAATTTGATAGCTATTATGTAATCACCGTTTATACCCCGAATTCACAGCATGGCTTGTTGCGTCTGGACTATCGGTTATTGTGGGAAGAGGCTATTTTGTCATTCGTAAAAACATTAGACAATCATAAGCCGGTATTGTTATGTGGGGATTTGAACGTGGCACACGAAGAAATAGATTTAAAAAATCCAAAAGCTAATAAAAAGAATTCTGGGTTTACACCTGAAGAACGAAGCAAGATGACACAGTTTTTAGAAAGTGGATTTGTAGACACGTTCCGTTATTTTTACCCAGAAGAAGAAGGGCATTATTCTTGGTGGTCGTACCGTTCTAACTGTCGCGAGAAAAATGTTGGATGGCGAATCGATTATTTCTTAGCATCTCAACGACTAGTGCCAGAACTTCAAAATGCGAAAATACACAAAGATATATGGGGTTCTGATCATTGCCCTGTTGAGTTACAAATAGAATGTTAAAAGGACGCAGAAAAGCCTGTCGCTTTTCTGCGTCCTTTTATTTTAGTTTTAATCGTTTCACGTGGAACTATTGTAAATTCATGACACGATGAGTCAAACGTTTACAATTGTCTTGATCGAAGTAGTCGATATAATCGGTTGCTTTTGGATACCATTCATTCCAAGTGATTTTTTCTTCGACTATTTTGTTCAAATATTCATAAACGTGTTCGATAGAATTTGCTTTATATCCAGAAAGGTCAGTATCCATGTTTAAGTAGGTTCCACGTTTCTCTAAATATTCTTGTTGATCAAACATGTAGAAAATGATCGGTTTGTTTAAGTAAAGAAAATCCCATGAGACGCTTGTGATATCGGTTAATAACATATCGTTTTTATCAATAGATTGTGCAATTGTTTGTTTGTTGAAATCGAGGAATTCAACACGCTGTTCATCGTTCGACAGATTGGTAAAATAGTTTTCAAACTTTTTCATAAAAGGATGCAACGCGATATTTAAATGAATATCGTGTTCTGCTAATAGTTTTTGAATACCTTCATGCTGCAATATACCAGTCATGCTTTTAAAATAAGGACTGTCGATAAATTCCTCTTTTGTTAAGTCAAAAAGCCATTCACGCCAAGTCATCATCATCAAGATATTTTTAACTTCTTTAACAGGTTGTTGAGGAGGATAACGATCAAACCGAGGAAAACCTGTAACAATCAATTTATGTTCGGGCATTTTCCATTCATGTAGCTTTAAACTATATTCGTATTGAGAAGCGCAATTAAAATAATCGGTTCTTTTTAATAAAGGAACATCTTCTTTTTGGATAAGTATTTTCTTAAATCCTTCAATACCATGACTAATGTGAGTAATGATTGTTTTGCGGTTAAGAAAAAGAAATTTATCCGCTGCTGGAGCAATATCGTAAAGAAGAGAATGGCCATGAAATGTGTAGTCAGCTTGGAAAAACAACAAGTAGTTTTTAAAACTTCCAAGTGGTACCGCATTTTCGATTTTTTGATCTTTGGCATATGTGGTTTTCGGGTCATACATCCAATAGGCGGTCACATGTTCTTTATGGTGGTTTAGTAAGTAGTTGTGGTAAACTGCGGCATTATCCTCGTATTTCTCTCCTAGATTTCCTCCAACCAATACAATTTTCTTGCTGTCTTTCTTTTTGGTAAACAAAGACAGGGTATAGGCAGCTGATACTTTGAAAAATACAGTTAAGGCATCTAAGCGGCCTTTTTCCTTTAATTCTACACTCATTTAAAACCCTGCTTTCTGCTAGTTATCATCTCTTTAGTTTTTCATATATTGCGCTCTTTGTCTATTTTGAATTCGTGTAATTTATTGAGGCGTATTGGCCAACGAGTTCACCGAACGTACGTAGGAAAAAGCTGGCGAGCCCTCAGGACTAGTCAGCTTTTAAGACATATTAACGGATGTCTAAATTGAGTGATTTAGACATCAGATTTCTGATTTCGCAAAGAAGAATGGTTAACGCCAAATACGTTTTCAACATCAATTAAAAAAGAAATCCCTTTACCAGGTGCGTTTAAGTCAATCGCTTGTTCGATACTTTTAACCACTTTTTCAGCATAGCTATTTGGAATTAATGTAAGTACGATGTCTTTTTCAGGATCAATAGTAAAATTCAAAAATTTTTGCTGTTCGTTGACGCCTGTACCACGGCCATTTAAGATGGTTCCGCCTTCTGCGCCCGCTTCTGCAGCAGCTTTCACAACAGCTGCGGAATCCCCTGAGTTTACAATGGTGACAATTAGTTGAAAAGCTGTCATTTCTGAGTCCAAATTGGTTAAACCTCTCTTTCTTTTCCGATCGTCTTGACGACGGGAGAGATGGGGTACGCCGAGCAATTTGCTCAAATGAATTGTAAAGCCAAGACCGTGACCAGACTTTCCTAGGCTACCAGCTGAAGCGACAGCTTCTGCGATGGCCGTCTCACTGTCACCGTCTAATGCAAAGAGGATAATGTCTTTTTCGTGAGTTACAGGCAAGCCGAGAAAAGTTGGTTTTTCATTTCGTCCTATTCCTTCCCCATATATAATAGTCGCCCCGTCCACTCCAGCTTTTTTAGCCGCAGCAATTACATCGCGGGATTGGCCTCTTTTAACGATGGCGATCATTAATCTATGATTAAGAATCATTTGTTTTTCCCACCTTTTTTAGTGAAAATAATGCCCAATATAAGTACCGCAATGATTGGAGTAAGAGCGACAAGGGCAATCATGCCAAAACCGTCGGTCAGTGGATTACTCCCTTTAATAACAGATGAAATCCCTACAGAAACAGCAACGAGAAATGTAACAGTCATTGGACCCGTTGCCACTCCTCCTGAATCAAAAGCAATGCCGATAAAAGTTTGGGTTGAAAAAAATACGAGTATAAAGGCTAATAAATAACCAGGAATGATGAAATACCAAAGCGACCAACCCGTCAAAATTCGTAACATGGATAAGGCGATAGAAATGCCCACTCCCATGGATAAGGTGTAGAGCATCATTTTGCGAGAAATATAGCCGCCTGTTTCTTGGTCGACTTCATCTGTCATAATGCTCACTGCCGGTTCCGCAAAAGTAGCGGAAAATCCAAGGACAAAGCCAATCGGGATCAACACCCATTTATAATCTCGACTGCCAAGCCTTTCACCAATCATTGTTCCGATAGGCATAAAACCGACATGAACGCCTTGGATAAAAAAAGAAAGACCAAAAAAGGTCAAAATAAACCCGAGTCCCACTTGAAGAACACGTTGCATAGGTAACTTTAATAAGAAAATTTGAAAAGCTGCAAAAAATGCTATCAAAGGAAGTAGTGCAATACTAACTTCGAGCATGACCGTTTGAAATCCTTCGAAAATTTGGATGTTCACCTGAATAACACCCCCAGCAACATAACTGCCAAGATAGGACCGATAGATGCTAGGCCGATTAACCCGAATTTCTCACCAGAGTTCTCAGTCTCTAAGCGCAAAACAGATGCAACACCAATCCCCAGCGCTAAAATGAAAGGAACTGCCATTGGGCCTGTAGTCACACCTCCTGCATCGAACGAAATAGCGATAAAATCTTTTGGAACAAAAAAAGATAATAGAAAAACCACGGTATAACCACCGATAAGCAAGTAATGGAGGGGAATTCTGAAAATGGTGCGAATCATGGCTAATGCTACGAAAATAGCGAGTCCAAGTGAGACCGACCAAATAAGGATTGTGGCACTGACAGTTCCTTCAGACGTCTCGTCGATTTGTTTTGCAAGAATACGGACGTCAGGTTCTGCGATTGTTACTACAAGCCCAAGCAAAAAACCTGTCGCGATAATTAACCCGACATTCTTCGTACTGGGAAGTTTTCTACCGATCATTTCACCAATGGGCAAGAGTCCGGCATTTACACCTATAAGAAATAAGAAAAATCCAACGCTAACAAACGCAACACCAACAAGAAATTGGATTAGCGCTTCAAAGGGGATTCGGATAAAAATAAGCTGTAATAAAATAACAACAGTGGTAACCGGAAGGATTGCGGCGGCAACTTCTTTAAAAGTGTCTCTCACATTGTCCATCGATTATCCCTTCTTAACTGCTTTTTCTCTCATTATTCCCTCTCGTCGTTTTTGGTAAACTTTTGCTTTGTTGATAAAAAAGTGTTAGGAACGATTTTTCTAAATAAAAAAACTACAAACATCTCGACTAAATCGAATGTGTTTATAGTTGATAGATAGAAAAGTTATTTATTTCTTAAATAACTTTTCCAATGCATCTTCTGTGGAAGCATTGGCTAGTTTAACGTTTGATCGATAAGCGGCTCGAGTGATCAAATGGCCTGAGACAGGAGCCGTTAAAAAAACAAATGTGATCCCAAGTAGAAGTCGAACGCTGATAAAGTTTTCCGTTGCCCAAAAATAAATAAATGTGCCAGATAGTGATAACAAAACAGCCAATGTAGAGCTTTTAGTAGCTGCATGTGAACGCGTGTAAACATCTGGCAAGCGAAGAATACCAATCGCACTAATGACCGCCATGATGCTGCCGATTAAAATGAGAAAAACTCCGAAATACTCACCGATTGTGTTTATGCTCAACGATATCGCCCCTTTCAACATAGCGAGCTAACGCAAGGGTACTGATAAATGCCAAAATCCCAACAATCAAAATAACTTCGAGAAATGCGTGTGTACTGAGAACAACAGAAAATACAGCTACACCTGAAATTAGATTCACGCCTATCATGTCTAGGGCTACTACACGGTCTGGCATGGATGGACCGCGGATAATGCGATACAATGCCAAAATAATAGCTAAGATAAAAAGAGAGAGGGCAATTGTCAATGTCGTTTCAATCAATTTCTCGTCACCTCCATGATTGCTTTTTCAAATACCTTAATAGACTTTAATACAGCATCTCGAGAACTTTCTACATCCATTGCGTGAATATAAAAGGTTTTTCCGTCAGGTGATACTTCCATAACTACAGAACCAGGGGTCAAGGTTAGCAAAAGTGCAAGTGTTGTTAATTCGTAATCACCTTCCATGCTATGTTCGTAAGTGAAGATGCCGGGTTTTATTTTTAATCTTGGACTTAAAATTTGTTTCATAATTAGCAGACTAGATTGGAAAAGTTCCGATATGAAGATCAATAATAATTTAATGGTGGAATACACACGCAATAAGTAAAACTTCGTTCCAAAGAAACGATGCATCAAGAAAAGAATTCCGATTCCGATCAAATAACCCGTCAAAAAAGTGGTGACGTAAAAAGCATCTTCATCCATCAACAAAGTCCATAAGAACGCAATCGTCATATTTAATAGAAACTGTGCCGGCACTTTAATTCACTCCTTTCAATAGAAAGTGGATTACTGGATTTTACCTAATATCGCGTCGATATAAATGCTAGGATTTACTAATGTTTCTGCAGCACCGCTCACATAAGGAGACATGCTCTCTGTGCCTAAGCCGATAAGAATCGTTAAACCGACTAAAACTAAGCATGGGATTAATACGCCTCGGCGTAATGGCAATTGTTCTTCTTTACTAACAATGGTTTCGCCCCAAAAGCAATTCTTAAAGACGCGAAGCAAAGAGTAAAGAACAAAAATACTGGAAAGTAAGGACAATGCCAACAAAACATACGACCCATTGTCAATAGCGGCACTTGAAATTAGGACTTTACCGATAAAACCACTGAGTGGAGGAATTCCGGCAAGGGATAGCATGGCGATAAAGAAAG
Source organism: Planococcus donghaensis MPA1U2 (assembly GCF_000189395.1). Taxonomy (GTDB): domain Bacteria; phylum Bacillota; class Bacilli; order Bacillales_A; family Planococcaceae; genus Planococcus; species Planococcus donghaensis_B. The sequence continues at coordinate 21,316 of NZ_AEPB01000044.1, forward strand.
ACCAGCCTAGTAGGGGATAGTTTTTCATAAGCCCACTCATTCCTGCCATTTTTGATGTACCGCTTAACGTAATCATCGTCCCAATAAGTAGGAATAGCAGCGCTTTTGCAACCATATCGTGGATGATGTAGTAAATAGATCCTTCAATTGCAGCGGGTGTCGCAATAGCTAAACCGACCAATATAAACCCAACTGCAACGACAACATTATAAGCGGCTATACTACGCAAATCGTTAAAAGAAATCGCGCCGAGACTTCCGCCGATTAACGTTAATGCAGCCATAATTCCGATGATGGTATGTGTGATTTCTGGTTGATGGTGAAAAATCAGTGAGAATACACGAAACAAAGCGTATATGCCGACTTTAGTTAACAATGCACCGAAAAGGGCAGAGGTGACAATAGGTGGTGAACTATAAGAGCCTGGCAACCAGAAATAAAGAAGCAATCCAGCTTTTAAACTGAAAACAACTAAAAAGACAATGCTGATGGTAGTGAGTAATGGAGTTTGTCCTACTTCTGCTACACGGTCAGCCAAATGTGCCATGTTTAAAGTGCCGACAGCTCCATAAAGAAAGGCTAAGGCGACTAAGAAAAACCATGAAGAAACAATGTTGATGGATACATACTTAATCGCTTCACGCAACTGACGTTTGGAATTACCTAAAGTTAGTAATACATAAGAGGACAGCAACATCACTTCAAAACAAACGAATAAATTAAACAAATCACCGGTTAAAAAAGAGCCATTAACACCGGCTATAAGAAATAGCACCGTGGGATAAAAATACATGGTTTGCAGCTCTTTGCTAGTAGAAATAAGTGCGTAACTCAAACAAATAGCCGTAACAATACTAGAAGTCAGTACGAGCAAAACAGCAAAAGAATCAGCGACAAACAAAATACCAAAAGGTGGTTCCCATCCTCCGAAGTCTAAGCGGATAATGCCATCCATTTGAACTTGTTGAAGAAGAAAGCCTGAAATACTAGCAGTTAATGCCATGGCAATTAAACTGATCCAAGCTTGAATCCGACCATAAGTCCGAAGGAAAATAAGCAAAACACCTACAATAATAGGTAGTAGCATTGGAAGAACTAATAGATTATTCATCATCAGAACCTCGCATTGCCCCTAAATTATCGGTTCCCAACTCCTGATAGGCTCGGTAAGCAAGCACGAGTATAAATGCTGTAACAGCGAAGCTAATGACTATGGCCGTTAAAATTAAAGCTTGAGGCAAAGCATCTACATACTTGACGGCTTCTTCACCCAGGAGAGGGACAGTCCCAAGTTTTAAACCACCCATTGATAAGATAAGAAGATGGACTGCATGCGATAAAATAGCTGTTCCTAATATGACGCGAACTACGTTTTTTGATAAAACAAGGTAGATGGCGACCGTGGTAAGGACGCCGACCAAAACAATGATCAATGATTCCACAGGCTACTCATCCTCACTTATGCTTAGAATAATATTCACGACAACGCCAATTACAGTTAATGCGATACCGGCTTCGAATATGGTAACAGTGGCCAATTCGGTTTTTCCGAAAATCGGCAAATCAAAATAACCGAAGCTTTGACTTAGAAAGGCGCCACCTAAAAACATCGGTGCTATTCCGCTCGACATGGCAAGAAGTACGCCAAGCCCAGAAAGTTTTTTAAAATCAATAGGCAATGCCTCACTGACGGTTTCTGAATCGTAGGATAAGAACATCAATACAAAAGCAGACGCAATCACCAACCCACCGATAAACCCACCGCCTGGATGATTATGTCCGGAAAAAAACAAATAAATGCCGAACGTTAAAATGATCAATACAACAGCTTTTGATACCGTTTTTAATATCACATCATTGATGTTCATCTTTTCCGGACCCCTTTCCGAGCTTTAAGCGAATCAATGTATAAACTCCGAGACCAGCAATAAACAATACAAGAGATTCAAGCATCGTATCAAAAGCTCGGAAGTCTCCTAAAATCGCATTGACAATATTGTCTCCGCCCGCAAGTTCATAGGAATTTTCGAAATAACCTGAAATGCTTTCGAATAACTTTCCACTATTGACAGTAAGACCGATCAACGTGATGGTAACGCCAGCACCAATTGCAATGAAGGCATTTCGGAATTTTGTTCGTTTTGACGAATCTTCTGCCGTCCATTCCGGTAAAAAAAGAAAGCATAAAAGAAATAATACTGTTGTTACGGTTTCGATAACAAGCTGTGTCAGTGCTAAATCCGGTGCGCGAAAGAGAACGAAAAATATTGCGATTGAAAAGCCTAAAACCCCATTTAATAAAACAGCGGCAAGGTGCGACTTGGCAAATAAGATGCTAATTGCTGCAATAGCCATTACTGCCGTTAATAAGCCTTCGTAAACACTGATAGGAGAGTCTGAAGTTAAATCAATGGATAACGCACCAGTAAATATAAGCGCTCCACCAGCTGCCAATATAAAGAACATAAAGATATAAGCAAAATAAGAGGGTAAATGACCTGTCATATAATGTGTGGTAATCCAGTTAGATGCTCTCTTCAAGTTTTTCAAAAACGAGTTGTACAAAGCGGTAAACGTCCATCCAGCTGGTTGAAGGCGGAAGATTTTAATCCAACTACGGAAAGTAAGGTAAAGAGCGGATCCAACAATTACAATTCCTAATGTCATAAATAATTCTGTATTAAAGCCATGCCATGCATAAATGTGTGGGGTAGCCCCAGAAATTTCTGGAATGATACCGTTTAATGCTGGTCTTAACAAATGATCGCCCAATAAATTCGGAGCAAAAAACAAACCAATAATAAATACACAAAGTATAGCTGGAGAAACAAGCATACCAAGCGTAGGTTCTACCTGTTTTCTATCGGCCTTTTTCGATTGAGGGGTTCCGAAAAAAGTGCGGAAGACGAAAATCATACAGTAAACAAAAGTTAATACTGAAGCGATCCACGCGATAATTGGAATGACTATTCCCCAAGTTGAAGCACCAAATATAGGCAGACTAGCCGCATTAACTGAAGCTGTAAAAAACATTTCTTTACTTAAAAAGCCATTTAAAAATGGCAGTCCAGCCATTGAGAAGCTGCCAATTACAGCGAACGTAAAGGTGATTGGCAGAGCTGCCATTAGCCCACCCAAGCGCCGAATGTCGCGGGTACCCACTTGGTGATCGACAATACCAACTACCATGAAAAGAGCACCTTTAAATGTAGAATGATTGACCATATGGAAAAGAGCGGCAAAAATAGCTAAACCGTACAGTGCCCCTTGCTCACCATCCCCAAAGTGTAACGCCGCTGAACCAAGGCCGAACAAGCTCATAATTAAGCCCAATTGGCTAATTGTCGAATAAGCAAGCAACGCTTTTAAATCTGTTTGTCGAACAGCGCAGTAAGCTCCCCAGAATAAGGTGACAAGCCCGACAAGTGTAACTGTCCAAAACCATGCAGCATTGCCACCAAAAACTGGAGTAAAACGAGCGACTAGATAAATGCCAGCTTTCACCATTGTGGCTGAGTGCAAGTAAGCACTAACCGGTGTCGGTGCTTCCATCGCATCAGGTAGCCATATATGAAAAGGAAATTGCGCTGATTTAGTAAATGCGCCAAGCAGTATTAGGAACATCGCGGGATAAAACAAAGCATGCTCTGGATATTGGCCGATTGTCGCTACAATTTCACGTATGCTGAAAGTTCCAGTCATAGAGTGCAACATTAAGAAACCAGCGAGCATACCCAGTCCACCGAACACTGTAATTAATAGTGATTTCTGTGCCCCGTAGCGTGAATTTTTACGATGGTACCAAAAAGCAATTAACAGGAAAGAAGAAATACTCGTTAGTTCCCAGAAGACATACAACACAAGCAAGTTATCAGATAAGACAACCCCAAGCATTGCGCCCATAAAGAGCAGTAGGTAGGCGTAAAAATGCGGAAAAGAATCGGATGGTGACAAATAGTAGATGGAGTATAGAACGACAAGAGCTCCCATACCTGTAATTAGTAGGGCCATGATTAAACTGAGGCCATCAAGATAAACGGTAAAGTTAATGCCTAGTGAAGGAATCCAATGAACAGTCTGCATCAATGTATCACTATTAGAAATGGTGGGGACTTGTACTACGAAAATACTAAACAACACAAGTGGCACAACTAGTACGAGCCAGCCAAGGTGAATTGACCCCACTCGGTTATGTATAAGCGGAATGAAGGCAGTAAAGAAAAAAGGGACGAGAATGGCTAAAATCAATAGATACACAGCAAAACCTCCTGTTAATAGACTAGTTAAGTACGTTTGAATGTAAAAGTCACAAAGCGGGTATATAATGAGGACAAAAGGTTTACGACTGTCCTGTCTTGTACTATAGTAAGGATTCGTTAAGCAATCAATCTAAATTATACAGGAAATCAGTGTGGTTTTCATTTGTCAGCCCATGGCGATGGGAAATCTATAAAGAGCAGACTGGATGATAATTCCAAAAAAAGCTTGCAGCACTTGATTTTCTCTATTAGAAGAAGTATAATTTCATAGTTTTGAATGTCAGTATATAGATTATATTTTCAGTGAGGTGAACATAAATGAAAAAAATCAGAGGGCGAATGGATGAAAGTATTTTGGTATGTGTTTTTTACGGACCGAATGGTGAGCGTTTGATCAATCGGGGTAACAAACTTGCGACTATGCTAGACTGTCCGTTGTATATTTTAACGGTAGATTCGAGACCTGTTGATGAATTTGATGCTGAAAAAGCCTCTTATATTGAAAGATGGAGAGAACTTGCTGAAGAGTATGATGCTGAGGAATTTATTGTTCGTGATAATGAAAAACGCCCGACCGCAAAAGTCATCGGGGATGTTGCACATGATTGCAACATCACGCAAATTGTCATGGGACAGACGGCGAGAAGTAGATGGGAAGAAATTACGAAAGGTTCGTTTTTGAACTTGTTGCTTCGTGAAATTCCATTTGTAGACTTGCATGTTGTTTCTGTAGCGCGCACAGTGAAAGGCGTTGAAGGTGACGAGTTTGAAAAAGGCGTACGCTGTTACTTGATGAAAGACGCTGATACCTATAAGGTCAACTTTACCCAATCGAAAAATTGTCAGCTTGAAGGGATTTTCTTTAAAGAAATTGGTACCGATTTTGATAACGGAATCTTTAAATTCATGCATGACAATAAAATATATCAAGTGGAAGTAACAGAAGATCGAATCGAATTGCCTGAAATCATTGATGAGTGTCTAGGGAAAGAGTTAATAAAAAAATAAATACACCACAATAAAAGACTGCTTCCTCATTGAGGCAGTCTTTTGTGTTTTAAAGAGGAGACGTTAAGTTATGAAGAAAACGAAAAGATTAACACCACTTCTCCCTAAAGAATTAGAAACACGTTCTTTTACGGAAGCGATAGATGATCAGTACATAAGCAATTGCCGCATTTCACAGGAAACTATTGATTTTAATACAGAAGAAGCATTGCATATCGATAGAGTTGTATTTGAAAACGTTAAGTTTCTTGAAACGAGTTGGCCACGCTCGGAGTTTGTCGATGTGGTTTTTTTGAATTGTGATTTATCCAATATGGACATGAGTCGTGCAGTTTTCCACCGGACGGAATTTCGGAATTCCAAATTGATGGGGGCAAATTTTGCTGAAGCGGGAATTCGCCATACGCTTTTTGAAGAGTGTATTTTAAATTATGCCACATTTGGTTTTACTTTATGTAATACGGTGAGCTTTGTTTCTTCTTCTATGCGATTTGCAGACTTTTATGAGATGGAACTAAAGAGCAGTGAATTTCGCTTGTGCGATATGAATGATATTAACTTTACGCAAACAAGTCTGAAAGGAATCGACCTTAGCACTAATACGTTTGAAAGCATTCAAGTATCGATAGATAAACTGCAAGGATGCATCGTCTCCACGGACCAAGCAATCGCTTTCGCTCGTCAAATGGGAATGATTATAGCAAATGACTAGTAGTTATAGAAGAAACTTTTAATAAAGATAAAAACCCCGACAGTTTAAAAAACTGTCGGGGTTTTGTAGTTACTCTTCTAAATATTAACGAACGCCTTTCATGAAGCTTTGAATGCGTGGTGCAAAGGCGAACAACGCAATACTTAGAACGATTGATACACCACCGATGATTCCGAAATACATCATTTCGTTTTCAACTGTGTAGAACTTAACCAACTGCGCATTGATTGCTTGAGCAGCAGCATTGGAAAGGAACCATAAGCTCATTGTTTGAGCTGAGAAAGCAGTAGGAGCCAGTTTTGTTGTCGCAGATAATCCAACTGGAGATAGGCAAAGTTCACCTAATACAACGATGAAATAACTAAGAACAAGCCAAAGTGGGTTTACCAATGCTGATGGTCCGCCGAAATAAGCTGGCAATAAAATAACTAAGAAAGACAATCCGGCAAATAGTAATCCAAGAGAGAACTTTTGCGGAATTGAAGGCTGTTTGCTTCCAAGTTTAACCCACATCCAAGCAAAAACTGGCGCTAACATAATGATGAATAATGGATTTAACGACTGGAACCAAGCAGGAGAAATCGTCATTCCTGCAAACTCAAGATCTGTACGCGTATCTGCATATGCAGCAAGAATTGTAGATCCTTGTTCCTGTATCGCCCAGAACATCACGGAAGCGATAAACAAAGGAATATAAGCCAATAAATGTGAGCGCTCTACATCTGTTGTCTTTTTGCTGCGATACATAACCGTGAAATACAAGACCGGAATTAAGATACCAAAAATCCCGACAATCCCAACAAAACTATTAAATGTTAACAATCCAGTTGGAATTCCAATAGCAATTACTGCTGCAACAATTAACGCTCCGATAGTGAACGCTTTCATTGTTGCCTTGCGTTCTGAAGGCAATAATGGGTTTGGTACAACAGTTCCTGCCAAGCCAAGATTTTTTTTCTTTGTAAGAACAAAGATTACAAGACCAAGGAACATCCCGACAGCAGCAATACTGAAGCCTAGGTGGAAGCTAATTTTCATTCCGACAGTACCAACAATTAGCGGTGCTAAAAAACCACCCATATTAATACCCATATAGAAAATACTAAAGCCCGCATCGCGACGGTCATCATTTTCTTCATAAATCTCACCAACTACACTTGAAACATTCGGTTTTAATAAACCAGTACCCAGTACAATTAAGACCATTGAAACAAAGAATAATGCAAGATTACCAGGTATTGCTAGAGCAATATGCCCAAGCATAATCAGTATCCCACCGTAAAATACAGCTTTAGAAGTACCAAATATCCTGTCGGCTAACCAACCACCGATAATCCCAGACATGTAAACAAGGGATCCGTAAATAGACATAATCGATAAAGCTGTAGTCTGATCAAGACCAAGCCCGCCTTCGGACATTTCGTAGTACATATAGAAAACTAGGATAGCTCTCATCCCATAATAAGAGAACCGTTCCCAGAACTCAGTGAAGAATAGTGTGAACAACCCTTTTGGATGACCAAAAAAGCCTTTTTGAGGAACACTTTTAACAATCTCTTGTCGAGAATACTTTTCAGACATCATTCAAACCTCCATTTTGTTTATTCTAACATAATACTTTTTTTAGTTAAAAAAATCAAAATAAATTTTAAAATCAATACTAAAGGCTGTTTTAGGCGTGTAATTAGTCTCATTTAAAAGAAGGTATTGTTTTTTTAAAATAGTTATTAAATTCTGAATACTAATTTTGTAATGACTAATTGACTCCTCATTTTATTTTCTCCCTTTTATTCTTTTTATAGAAGAAACTAATATGTTTGTGGATATTCATCTGGTGCACTTAGAAGGAAATTAAAGCTCCGCAAATGATTTCGAACAATGAAAATTTCATTTTTTATTTATAGTGTCTATTTACCTGTTATTTGAAAAAACTATTTTTATGTTAAAATAAGTAAATAATATATCCTATTTAATTTCCATTTTTAGTAATCTTTAGTTGTTGTTCACTAATAATTCACAATTTTTTTAAATAATAACCATATATACATTGCAAAAAAACTCAAAGTGCAGTATATTTAAAATAGTTAGAATATTATTCAGGGAGCAGGAATGTAAATGAAACAGTTAAGCAAACGAATCAAGGACTTAAGAGAAGCTAAAGGACTATCTACTGAAGAATTGGCAGACGCAATCGGCTTTGCGAAAAGCACGGTGTGGGCTTATGAAAGTGGGAAAAAACAGGTCTCTGTAGTACATCTTGAAAGACTTGCTGATTATTTTGAGATTTCGGTCGACAGTTTGTTGGATCGCGACGAACGGACTATTAATGTAGATCTTCAAAATACTAGTTTCTTAAATGACTACAATTTAATGCTAGATGACCAGCCACTAAACCAAACTGAGATTGCTGAGGCTGCCTCATTCATTCAAGTTAAACGCCGTATGGGCAGTTATGGTACAGCAACTTCATAATTGTCAAAAGGCCGATATAAAACCCCCGCTCTTTTAAAGAGAGCGGGGGTTTTTTGATTAACTATAATTTTTGTTTAGTTCCTCTTCTTCTGGGAAAACAGTAAACATAGTAGAACAAACGCAGGAAGGATGAATTAGATGACTAAGACAGTATTTATTACTGGCGCGGGAAGTGGTTTGGCGAAAGGGACTGCTTTCGGACTTGCAGAAAAAGGACATAAAGTAATTGCGCCGGTTGAAACAGCTCCACAAGTTACAGCTTTACGTGAGGAAGCAGCTTCAAAAGGACTAGAATTAGAAGTATTTAAAATGGACATAAAAAATCCTCAAGATTTATCCCAAATGCTTGAATATGATTTTGATGTTTTCGTAGCTAACGCTGCAGTAAACGAAGGTGGACCTCTTGCGGAAGTGCCGATGGCAAATTTCAGAGAGTTGTTTGAAGTGAATGTCTTCAGCACTTTGGAAACTGCACAAATTGCTGCGCGAAAATTTGTAGACAAAGGAAAAGGGAAAATTATTTTCATGTCTTCAATGGCAGGCATTACGGCAACTCCTTATGTAGGGCCTTATACCGCAACCAAACATGCAATCGAAGGAATTGCAGCTACTATGCAAAAAGAATTAAAAGAACATGGTGTCCAGGTAGCTACGATTAATCCAGGTGCTTTTGCTACAGGGTTTAATGATCGTAGTGCAGAAGCGAAATGGAAGTGGTACGACGAAGCTATTCACTTTACGCGTAAAGAGGACATGGCCGAAGCGGATCAAGCTCTGGAAAGCCAATATGATCCTGCTGAAATGATTGAGAAGATGGTAGAAATTATTCCTCTTGATACACATAAATTCCGTACTGTTTTCCCAGATGAAACAGCGAAACAAATGAAAGAAGAAGAGGAACAACGGTGGAATATGGAAATTTAATAGAAGAAATTAAGGAGATAGTCAGATTAAGTGTGAAATAACTCCTAAAACGCAGGATATTTCTTGAACTAAATAGGAATAAAAGAATCGTCCTTCAACTGCAAACTTGAAGGGCGATTTTTTTGACCCTTATTATAGAAGCTCTTCTCGAGATTCTGCCACAGAAAAAGATATAGAAATGTGGTAAGCTAACTCATACGATACGAGTATTAGGAGTGTTCTATTTTGTTGGAAAGCGCAAAGAAATTACTACAGTCTCACTTTGGCTATGAGTCATTCCGGGTCGGTCAGGAGCAAGCCATTACGCAAGTTTTTGAAGGGCATAATTCAATTTGTGTCATGCCGACAGGCGGAGGCAAGTCAATGTGCTATCAAATTCCGGCGCTTGTGATGGAAGGGACCACAATTGTGGTGTCGCCTTTGATTTCGTTAATGAAAGACCAAGTGGATGCACTTTTGGCAGCGGGTATTCCGGCTGCTTATATAAATAGTTCTCTCGATTTTGATGAAGTCCGAGAAACGTTAATGGACGTTCAACGCGGAGCGATTAAATTGCTTTACATTGCCCCAGAACGATTGGATTCAGAAATGTTCCTTAATGAATTACAAGGCGTTCATGTCCCGCTTATTGCAGTGGATGAAGCCCACTGTATTTCGCAATGGGGTCATGATTTCCGTCCGAGTTATCGCTTGATTAGCCGTATGACAGAATTGTTTCCAAATAATCCGACGGTGTTAGCACTTACTGCCACTGCTACTCCTCAAGTTCGTGAAGACATTTGTCGAATTTTAAATATCGAAGAACAACATACGGTAATGACTGGTTTTGAACGAGCAAACTTAACGTTTTCGGTTGTGCGAGGACAAGATCGTGAACGATTTGTAAAAGAATATGTAGCAAAAAACGATAAAGAAGCCGGTATTATTTACGCTGCTACGCGCAAAACAGTAGACTCGGTTTACGAAATGCTAATAAAAAAAGGCATTAAAGCAGCTAAATACCATGCGGGGATGTCGGATCATGAAAGAAAAACAGGGCAGGAACGTTTTCTAAATGATGAAGTTACCGTTATGGTAGCAACAAATGCATTTGGAATGGGTATCGACAAATCGAATATTCGGTTCGTAATTCATTATCAAGTGCCTAAAAATATGGAAAGCTACTATCAAGAAGCGGGGCGTGCAGGGCGAGATGGTTTGCCAAGTGAATGTATTGTGCTGTATGCGTCCCAAGATGTTCAAACGCAACGGTTTTTAATCGATCAAGCACAAGATCCGAGTCGAATTCCTGGAGAATTGGTGAAATTGCAAGGGATGGTTGACTATTGTCATACTGAAAATTGTTTGCAGCAATTTATTATTCACTATTTCGGAGATACGGCGGCTGAACCTTGTGGACATTGCGGGAACTGTTTGGATGACCGCGAAAGTTTAGATGTCACAAAAGATGTTCAAATGGTGCTATCATGTGTGATTCGCATGGGGCAAAAGTTTGGGAAAGTCATGACGGCTCAAGTGTTAACAGGGTCGCGCAATAAAAAAGTATTGGATTTTGGTTTTGATAAACTCTCAACTTACGGAATTTTAAAACACCAAAATTCAAAAGAAGTGTCAAATTTAATCGAATTCATGATTTCTCAAGAATTATTAGCTGTCGAACAAGGTTCGTTTCCAACAATTTACGTTCCTGATGGCGGAAGAGATGTCTTGTTAGGTAAACGGCAAGTATTAAGAAAAGGTGCAGTAGTAACAAAGCAAATTGCTACGAACGATCCTTTATTCGAGGAATTACGCGTTATTCGCAAAGGGTTAGCAGATGAAGCTGGTGTTCCTCCTTTTGTTATTTTTTCTGATAAAACTTTACAAGACATGGTTGCAAGAAAACCGCAAAATGAAGCTGGATTTTTAGAAGTGAACGGTGTAGGTGCGAATAAGCTTGAAAAATATGGAGAAGCATTTTTACAGGCAATTCGTTCTTTTGAGACAATAAAAAATGAATAAATATAAGCGAAAAAACCCCATGTAAAATGGGGTTTTTTAAATTTTAAATTGTCTGACTTGTATAAATATACATGTTTTTATTAAAGGGTCCTTTTCTTTGATACCCGATAATTGGAAGCGGTTTCATTGATTTGAAGGCAATTCAGTACTGCTATTAATATTTTTTTACTTAGGGGAATTGTATATATATTCAGACTTATGATATACTATCAAAATATTATGACACATGAGTGTTGTGAAGGAGGCGGTTTGATGAGTAAAAAAGAGTATCCAATCCCACAAGGACTTTATCATCCAGATCAAGAGCATGAGGCGTGCGGAATAGGGATGATCGCCAATATCAATGGGGAAAAATCACATGCAATTGTACAAAATGCAATTAATATATTGTGTAACCTAGAACACCGTGGCGGACAATCTTCAGATACGAGCACGGGAGATGGCGCTGGAATTTTGACTCAAATTCCACATCGTTTTTTCCTTAAGCAATGTGAAAAAGAAGGAATTACTTTACCTGAAGAAGGAAAATACGGCATCGGTATGCTCTTTATGCCCCAAGACTACGATTTACGCATGAAGACAAAAGAAATGATTCATCAAATTATCCAAGAAGAAGGACAAATTTGTTTAGGATGGCGACCAGTACCAGTCAATGATTCATTTGTTGGGAAAGTGGCATCAAAAACAAAGCCGGTTATCCGACAAGTATTTATCGGTGCTGCACAAGGTTTAGAAAATCGAATCGACCTTGAGCGACGACTTTATGTTATTCGTAAGCGAGTAGAGCAAGCTATGCTCGGAAAAGAAGATTTTAAAGACGTTTATTTTAGTAGTCTTTCAGCAGGCACGATTGTTTACAAAGGTATGCTTATCCCAGAACAATTAGATTCATTTTATATAGACCTCAACCACCCTGAATTCAAATCAGCGTTGGCTCTAGTCCACTCTCGCTTTAGTACGAATACCTTCCCAAGCTGGCAGCGTTCACATCCGAACCGCTACTCAATCCACAATGGAGAATTCAATACTTTAAGAGGTAACGTCAATTGGATGCGCGCTCGTCAAGTGCTTTGCGAATCACCTGCGTTCAATGAACAAGATCTTCAAAAAGTTTTACCTGTTATTGATGAAACAGGCAGTGACTCTTCAATGTTCGATAACTGTTTTGAATTTTTGCATTTATCTGGAAGATCTCTTGCACATACAGCAATGATGATGGTGCCAGAACCATGGGTTAATGACCCAACGATTAAAAAAGAAAAAAGAGATTTCTATGAATACCATAGTACTTTGATGGAACCATGGGACGGCCCAGCTGCACTTGTATTTACAGATGGCAATCAAATAGCGGCTTGTCTTGACCGTAATGGTCTACGTCCTGCCCGTTATTACGTAACAAAAAGTGGCATGATTGTGATGGGTTCTGAAGTTGGTGCATTGGATATTTTTGCAGATGACATTATTTATAAAGATCGCTTGCGTCCAGGAAAAATGTTGTTAGTTGACTTAGAAGAAGGCAAAATTATTCCGGATGAAGAAATCAAACTGCAAATAGCAGGAGAAATGCCATACAAAGATTTCATCGATAAAAACATGTTTGATATGGAAGATCTTCCAGAACCGGTAATGCCATCAAAATCTATTGATGCGGAACCGTTGATCAAAAAGCAATTGGCTTTTGGTTATACAATGGAAGAAGTTCAAAAAATCGTTAAACCGCTAGCGACCGAAGGAAAAGATCCTGTTGGTTCGATGGGGTATGATTCCCCGTTAGCTGTTTTATCGAAGAAACCTCAACTTCTTTACAATTATTTTAAACAATTGTTTGCACAAGTAACGAATCCGCCAATTGATGCGATTCGTGAACATATTATTACAGCAGCACGGACGACAATTGGTGCAGAAGCGAACTTGGTTCAACCAACAGCGGAAAGCGCTCGTCATATTCGATTAGAAACACCTATTTTGACAAATGCAGAATTGGAAAAATTGCGTCAGCAAGACCTTCCTGCCTTTAAACCTGCTACAATTTCAATTTTATTCAAAAAAGATGAAGGCATAGCAGCGATGGAAGAAAGATTGGAAGCTGTTTTTGCAGAAGCGGATCAAGCCATTAAAGAAGGCGCCAAACTAATTATTTTGTCCGACCGTGGCGTAAATGAAGCGTATGCAGCAATTCCTGCACTTTTAGCAGTTTCAGGTTTGCATCATTATTTGATTCGCCAAGAAACGCGTGTTCAAATGAGCATCTTACTTGAGTCTGCAGAACCTCGTGAAGTCCATCATTTTGCGGCTCTTCTTGGATACGGTGCAGAAGGCATTAACCCTTATTTAGCTTTTGAGACAATCGAAAACCTAATCGAGATAGGTGATATTCCAAATGTTAGCTTTGCAGAAGCAGAAACAACGTATGTTAAAGCTGTAACAGATGGGATTATTAAAGTACTGTCTAAAATGGGGATTTCTACGATTCAAAGTTATCGTGGTGCACAAATCTTTGAAGCTGTCGGCATCCATATGGACGTGATCAACAAATACTTTACTCGTACGTCTTCACGTTTAGGCGGAATTGGTCTTGATATTATTGCAAAAGAAGTTCTCATGAGACATGCAGCAGCTTATCCTGTTGCTCAAGGAGACGATCAAGCGCTAGAATCGGGAGATGAATTCCAATACCGTGAAAATGGAGAAAATCATCAATACAACCCGAAAACTATTCATACATTACAACATGCATGTCGTACGAATAATTACGATGTCTTTAAAAAATATACGAACTTATTGACCGATGAAAAAGCCAATCTTCAATCATTACGTGGCTTAATGTCCTTTAAAAAACAAACGCCAGTACCGATTGACGAAGTAGAAACAGTTGAAGAAATTTGTGCGCGCTTTAAAACAGGTGCCATGTCTTATGGTTCTATTAGTAAAGAAGCGCACGAAGCTCTTGCCGTTGCGATGAATCGCATTGGTGGAAGAAGTAATTCAGGAGAAGGCGGAGAAGAAACTTCACGTTTTATCCAGGATGAAAATGGAGATAACCGTCGTAGTGCGATTAAACAAGTCGCTTCTGGTCGTTTTGGCGTAACAAGCCATTATTTAGTAAACGCAGATGAAATTCAAATTAAAGTAGCACAAGGAGCTAAACCTGGAGAAGGCGGACATTTACCAGGGAAAAAAGTTTACCCATGGATTGCAGAAGTTCGTGGCTCTACTCCAGGTGTAGAACTGATTTCACCTCCACCGCATCATGATATTTATTCAATTGAAGATTTAGCGGAATTGATTTTTAACTTGAAAAATGCCAATCCTACGGCACGTATTAGCGTTAAATTGGTATCGGCTGTCGGTGTCGGAACGATTGCAGCGGGTGTTGCAAAAGGTCGTGCGGATGTCGTATTAATTAGTGGTTATGACGGAGGAACTGGAGCGGCACCTAAAACAAGTTTGAAGCATACCGGCTTGCCATGGGAAATTGGTTTAGCAGAAACGCATCAAACGCTGTTGTTAAATGGTCTGCGTGATCGCATTGTTGTTGAAACAGACGGCAAAATGATGACGGGTCGCGATGTTGTAACAGCAGCTCTACTTGGAGCTGAAGAATTTGGGTTCTCGACGGCGCCTTTAGTAGTGCTGGGTTGCGTCATGATGCGCGTATGTCACTTAGATACATGCCCTGTTGGGATTGCCACTCAAAATCCTGAGTTGCGTGAAAAATACGGCGGAGATCCAGAGCATGTGGTTAACTTTATGCGCTTTATCGCAAGAGAAGCACGTGAGTTAATGGCAGAGCTTGGTTTCCGTACAATTGATGAAATGATTGGCCGCACAGATGTTATCGAAGCGAACCAAGCAATTGATCATTGGAAAGCGGGCGGCATCGATTTGACGGCTCTGTTGTACCAGCCAGACTTACCAGAAAAAGTAGGGCGCTATGCAACAATCAAACAAAACCACGAGTTGGAAAAAACTTTAGATTATCAAGAATTATTGCCGCGTTGTAAAAAAGCCATCGAAACAGGGGAACGTGTCGAAGTGGCAACGGCAATTCGAAACATTCATCGAGCAACTGGAACTATTGTGGGTAGTGCGATTTCTAAGCGTTACGGTGCCGAAGGGCTGCCAGAAGATACCATTAACTTGAATTTCCAAGGATCAGCCGGACAAAGCTTCGGAGCATTTATTCCAAAAGGAATGACGATGAACTTAATCGGAGATGCCAATGATTTTGTTGGAAAAGGATTATCAGGTGGTAAAATACTGGTTTACCCAGCATTAGACTCAACCTTCCTCCCAGAAAAAAATATTATTATCGGGAATGTTTCGTTTTATGGAGCATCTGCCGGTGAAGCATATATTTATGGGGTAGCAGGCGAGCGTTTTGCAGTTAGAAACAGTGGAGCAAACATTGTGGTAGAAGGTGTTGGTGACCATGGCTGTGAATATATGACTGGCGGTCGAGTTGCGATTTTAGGACAAACCGGCAAAAACTTCGCAGCAGGTATGTCAGGAGGCGTAGCATACGTCCTTGATGAAGAAGGAACATTTAGCGAGCGGTGCAATGCGGAAATGGTTCATTTACAACCGCTTGCTGAACCAGCTGAAATTGAAGAGTTACGTGAAATGATTACGAAACATGTGCATTATACAAGCAGCCGCAACGGAACACGCTTGTTAGCAAATTGGGATATTTATTCGGCTAAATTTGTACGTGTTATTCCAAAAGCTTATCTTCAAATCAATGAAAGAATCGATAAGTTGCAAAGCGGCGGAATGACAAGAGACGAAGCTGAAATGGCGGCATTTGAAGAAAGTAAAATGGCCGGAGCAGGGAAGTAAGTCTGTTTCCGCTCAAAAATGATTTAACCCAATGATTTTTAAAATGAGCAATTGTGTATAGGAGGGAAACTATGGGGAAACCAACAGGATTTATGGAATACGATAGGCAAACGGTTAAAGAGCGCCAACCGGCTGAACGGACAAAAGACTGGAACGATTACACCATCCCTTTATCAAATGAAGAAGTCGCAAAGCAAGGTGCACGATGCATGGATTGTGGCGTGCCAACATGTCATACGGGAATGGAACTGGATAATGTAACGACAGGATGTCCTGTAAACCATCTCATTCCGGAATGGAATGATCTTGTCTATCGTGACCAGTGGAAAGAAGCATTGCACCGAGAGCATTTGAAAAACAATTTCCCAGAGTTTACCGGAGTAGCATGTCCAGCACCTTGCGAAGGTGCCTGTGTATTAGGCATTAACGAACCTCCTGTAGCGATCCGTACAGTAGAGCGTTCAATTATCGAGCGTGGATTTGCAGAAGGTTGGGTAGTGCCAGAGCCGCCTAAAACACGGACTGGCAAAAAAGTTGCAGTTATCGGTTCTGGTCCCGCAGGTCTTGCTGCCGCAGCTCAGTTAAATAAGGCAGGCCACTTAGTAACAGTCTTTGAGAAAAGTGACCGTGTTGGAGGTTTGCTAACATACGGTATTCCAGAAATGAAGTTACCATATGACATGGTAACTAGACGTGTGAATATCCTTGAGCAAGAAGGCATTACGTTTATTACAAGCGTAGAAGTCGGGAAGAACTACCCTTCTTCAAAACTAAAAGAAGACTTCGATGCGGTAATCATGTGTACAGGAGCAACTGTGCATCGGAATATTGATGTAGAAGGCCGCGAATTAAAGGGCGTTCACTTTGCAATGGACTTTTTACATGCTAGTACAAAAAGTTTGTTGGATTCGAATTTTGAAGATGGTAATTATATTTCTGCAAAAGACAAAAATGTTATCGTTATCGGAGGCGGAGACACCGGGACAGATTGTTTAGCAACTTCCGTCCGTCACGAATGTAAGAGCCTTGTTCAGTTTGATGTATATGATAAAAAAGGTGCCATTCGGGATGAAAAAGGAAATCCTTGGCCGCAATATCCAAAAATTCACCGAATCGAATATGGTCACAAAGAAGCGGCAGCAACGTTTGGGGAAGATCCACGAGCTTATGCTGTTATGACTAAGAAATTTGTCGGCAACGAACAAGGTGAATTGAAAGAAGTGCATACAGTCAATGTGAAATTGAAAATAGACGAGCAAGGCAATCGAATCCGCGAAGAAATTCCAGGTACTGAAAAAGTTTGGAAAGCAGATTTAGTGTTGATTGCTATTGGGTTTAGTGGTCCTGAACAAGAGCTGCTTCAACAATTGGAGATTGAGACAGAACCGAATTCAAGAGCAAAAGCAGAGTACGGCAAATACAATACGAGTATAGAAGGTATTTTTGCAGCAGGAGATGTGCGTCGTGGTCAAAGCTTAATCGTTTGGGCGATAAACGAAGGTCGTGAAGCCGCACGTGAATGCGACCGTTTCCTGATGGGTACAACTGTCTTACCTTAACGACTAATTTCATATAGTTTTAAGCTGTGAATACCTTCAATAAGGAGGTGTTCACAGCTTTTTTTAAAATATATTTCGAATGAAGAAATCTAATCAGACGTTGTGAAATTTCATTATAATGTATATACTATATGAGTGAAGAGTTGGAATTTATAGTAAAAAAATAATGATAATATACATTATTTTACTTATAAACTATTAGAGACTTTATCCTCTCTTACAAAATAGAAATTAGGAGGAATAAATATGTTTAAAAAAGGTTTAATCGTTGCGATACTTTCTGTACTTATGACAATGGGAATGGGTATGAACGTACTTGCAGAAATCAATGTACCACCTGTTGAATATGATACTTCAAAGGAAATGACACCAGAAATTGCTGCAATCATTGAAAGTATCGAAAAAGCAAACGTGAAAATTTATACAGAAATCGAAAAAGTCCAAGTTGAGACTAACGAAATGTACAAAAACTATCTTGAAGAGCTCAAAGTTACTCAAAGCGAAGCGCAAAAAGCAGCTTTATGGGAAAAATACGATAGCAAAATTAATGAGAAAATTAAGAGTTTAGATATGAAAACACAAAGTATTACGAAAAAAGAAGTCGAAAAGGCTGAAATTGCAGGAGTGACAGTTGAAGTAGTATGGATCACAGTACAATTTGCTGATCGCGAAGCACAAATTGATCCAATGGTCGGCGTTGGTTGGTGAAAATTATTTCCTAAAAAATTAATAAAAGTGTAAAATAAAAGCATAGAGCATTCTATGCTTTTATTTTTGATATATGAGGAAGTGGATTTATGAAAGGCTTGGAAATATTAGAGAATGGGTTTCTTGAACAAGTTAATAACGGAAGTACGACGCTAAGTTTACTTGGTCGTGGTGAAGGAATTGAACTGATGAAACAAGCCTTTTTAAAAGATACGCTAATTATTCTTTTTCCAGGAGAGAACGATACTGTCCAAGAATTTTACTATGTTCTAGAAGGGCAAATGGAAGTAGAGATAGATAACGAAAAACGTGTACTTAAAGCACACGATTGTTTTTCGGCCAAAAAATTAGAACAAGAAGTTTATTTTACAGCCAAAACAGATGTCTCTTTTTTATCGATTTCAACAGCGCCTACTTTTCATTATATGAGCGATGTCATTAAAGAGTTGCGCAAGATAGGGAAAGCAGTCGAAAAAAAAGATCGCTATACACATAAACACAGTTCTCGAGTAGCTCATTATGCTGTTAAGACAGCATCTAAAATGAAACTAAGAAAAGAGCAAACAGAAGGCTTGTTATTAGCCTCTATACTGCACGATATAGGGAAGATCAATATTCCAGAAGAAATTTTGAGGAAACCTGGAAAACTTACAAACGAAGAGTTTGATTTGATGAAAACTCATCCAGGCGAAGGGGCTGCTATGATTCGTGAAACACCTTATGCAGATATTGCCGACATCATTGAACAGCATCACGAGCGTGTAAACGGAAGAGGCTATCCGTTCGGACTAAAGGGTGATGAAATCTTAATAGAAGCTAAAATTATTGGTGTTTGCGATACATTTGATGCGATGACAGAAGATCGTGCATACCGTGCTGCTTTGTCTGCGGAATATGCAATGGCCGAAATTAACAGCTTGATTGGGATTCAATATGACGAGGAAGTTGTTAAAGCCTTTGAACAGGTTTTAAAAGAAGAAGGAAAGTTAACTTTATAACTAAGGAGACAAGACACCAATGATATATTTAGGTGTCTTTTGTTTTCAATGAAATGTTTGAAAATAAAAAAAATAGTCAATACTTTATACACAATCGTTTAATACTTACGAAAAGGAGAGGTTCACATGTCGAGAAAATCATCAGGTGGGGTATTCGGTAAGCTCGTGTTAATCGGCCTCGGTGCGGTAATAGGTGCGGCAATGACTCAACAAAAAACAATGACCAACGGCACTAGTCAAAACAGTAAAGAAGACATAAAGGCAAATATTAAAAAAGGGCTCGACCGGTTGAATGAACAATCTGGTGGCATGGTTGATAAAGTAAAACCAACGGTCAATAAAGCTGTAGAAAAAGTGAAAACAGCAATAGACGCTCAGCAAGAAATGATGAATAAAGAAAAAGAAGTATTGGATAAAGCCAATAAAGAATTTCAAGAGTCGACATCTAAAACAGCCGATAGCTCTGCAGATGACGAAAGTAAAAGTTCTTCGGATTCTAATAAGCCGACAGGTGGGGTTTATGGCGGAAGCACTGAATATAGCGAATCTTTGAAAAAAAATCCATCATCTTCAGAAGATTCAACATTTGGAAAATGAATTTGTTATAATAGAAGTATGATAAGCTATGCGCGTTTGCAGAAACGGCATAGCTTTTTCTTACTCATTTTTTGTCTGAATATTCTATGTATTGAAGGGGGTCACCGGTTTGTTCAAAACTTATTCAACTGGAGCATTTTTTGATGAAATGTTTACGCCGCATGGAAAGCCGAAATCGCATTATCGAAAATTCTTTGAGGTTCTCCAAAGGTTTTCAAACGATGAGCTTAGAGAAAAGCACGAGACCGCTCAATTGTCGTTTTTAAGACAAGGCATTACATTCACTGTGTATAACAATAATGTTGGTACTGAAAGAACAATGCCTTTTGATTTTGTTCCGATTATTATTCCTTCAGAAGATTGGGAAGTAATTGAAAAAGGAATGATTCAACGTGCAGAAGCATTAAATCAATTTTTAGAAGATGTATACAATGAAAAACGCATTCTTCAGGATGGAATCGTCCCAAGACGATTAGTAGAAGAAAACCCTTATTATTACGATGAACAAGTAAAAGGGATAGACATCCCGCTTAAAAACCATATTTTTTTAGCTGGAATTGATTTGATCCGTGATGAAGATGGGAAATACCATGTGCTTGAAGATAACTTGCGTAATCCTTCAGGATTGTCATACGTATATCAAAATCGATATGTTATGCGCCAAGTGTACCCCGAATTTTTCGCTAGCCAGTCTGTTCACACCCTCGAGCACCAACTGTCTCATTTGCATCAAGCGATATTAGATCATGCACCAGAATCGAGAAAAGAGAAAGCTTTTGCGGTTTTGTTAACACCAGGTATGTATAACTCTGCTTATTATGATCATGTATTTTTAGCTCAACAAATGGGAATCGATTTAGTAGAAGGTCGCGACTTAATCGTCAAAAAAAATATTGTTTATATGAAGTCTATGAGAGGTTTAAAACGGGTAGATATCATTTATCGTCGAATTGATGATGATTACTTAGATCCAGAAGCATTTTTAGCCGAATCTGCGTTAGGTGTTCCAGGACTTTTGATGGCTTATAGAAAAGGCAATGTAGCCATTTTAAATGGCATTGGCAACGGAGTGGCAGATGATAAAGCTATTTATGCTTATGTTCCTGATATGATTCGCTACTATTTGGGGGAAGAACCTATCATCGATAATGTAAAAACCTACCTATTAGACAACCCAGAAGAACGGGAATGGGTGTTGGATCACTTGCACGAACTAGTAGTCAAAAATGTAGGAGCGTCAGGTGGCTACGATATGCTTGTTGGACCTCATGCATCGGAAGAACTGATTGAAATATTCCGAGAAAAAATCATTGAAACGCCCCACCAATACATCGCTCAGCCAACGATTAAGTTATCTCGTGCCCCTGCATATCAAGGACAAGACTTTTACCCATGCCATGTCGATTTACGAGTTTTTGTGGTAAGAGGCAAAGATACCCATGTTATGCCAGGCGGACTTTCTCGAGTTGCGTTAAAAGAAGGGTCGTTAGTTGTCAATTCCTCGCAAGGTGGCGGCGGAAAAGATACGTGGGTGTTCAAAAATAAAGAAGAGGAGGGGGACTCTTGATGCTTAGTCGTGTAGCGAATTCGTTGTATTGGATGTCGAGAAATGTAGAAAGGGCAGAAAATAACGCCCGCATTTTAGACGTGCAATTATTGCAAATGATCGAAGCTTCTGATGAAGAGTTGGCACGAGGCAGTGACTGGAAATTGGTTTATGAGATTTGCGCTTCAACAGAAACTATGGAAAAAATCCAATCCATGCCAAGTTATCAAGAAGACCAACTTGTTTATTATTTAGCGATGGAAGAAAGTAATTTCAACTCTGTGGCAAGCTGCGTAAAAGTCGTTCGAGAAAATGCGCGTATTAGTAGAGATCACATTCCAGATGACTATTGGGAAGCGTGGAATCGCTGTTATTTAACATTACAAGAGATGGATCAACAAAGCTGTACAGTGAAGGAAATGCGCGACTTCCTAGAGCAAGTCAAATTAACTTCATTGGTTACCCAAGGGATTGTCGAATCTTCAATGCCTCGAGGCGTCCCTTATCAAATTATTAAAATTGGTAAATGGTTAGAACGTGCTGAAAAAACAGCGCGTATCTTAAATATAGTTTGCGAGCGAACCTTAGAGCGCTCGTTTCAAACTCAGTCCGAAGACTATTATTATTGGCTAGCTGCTTTGCGGATGACTAATGGCTATAACGCTTATTTAAAAATGAACCCACCCCAAATGAAACCTAAAAAAGTATTGTCGTTTCTTATTGCCAATACAAACTTTCCACGGTCAATTCGCTATTGTCTAACACATGTGCGTCAAGCGGTTGACGAGTTAGAAGGCGGGAAGATTTCGCATTATTCATGGGAGCTTTATGCAAAATTAGATCAATTGCAAAAAGAGTTTAAAGAAGTCAGTATGGATGAGTTGAACTCGGATGAAATTATGGGGTTTCTAAATGATTTTCAAAACAATTGCAATGAAGTAGGGCATATTTTTTCGAAAACCTATTATTTAAGCGATTCCGAGACGAAATTGGTGGGGTCTAGCCAATCACAGAGCATGGGCGCGAAAGGAATAACAACTATGAAATATAAGATTGAGCACACGAATATATTCGAATACGATACCATTGTAGATCAAAGTATGAACTCAATTCGCTTAAAGCCAAGAACGGATGAATGTCAGCGTCTCCTCTCTTATCGAGCAGACATAACACCCGCTTCTTTAACGAAAGAACATATCGATATTTGGGGCAATCACGTTGAAACCTTTTTTATTGCGGAGCACCACCAACACTTAGAAGTTAAGACAAGCTCTATTGTTAGTATTCAAAAAAGTCCTTTTATCCATAGAATTGACTATTCGCCTGAAATGAACGCTATTTTTCATTCGCAATTATTTGGAGAGCATTATTTAGCCTTTTTAAGCAACACGGCTTACACATATTTAACCCCTGAACAAATGAGCCAAATCGATCGCGAACTAGGAACGATGAAAAATCCGGTGCAATATGCGATTGATGTAATGGAATATATTCACGAACATTTTACTTATGACGGAGATTCTACCACTGTTCATACAAAAGCAGAAGAATCGTTTGCCCTTAAAAAAGGGGTATGCCAAGATATAACCCATGTAATGCTTGGAATTTTGCGAAGCAAGCATATACCAGCGCGTTACGTTAGCGGTTATTTATATGTAGGTGAAAACTCTGCTCTTGTTGGCGATGCCGCAAGTCATGCATGGGTAGAAGTGATGGTGCCAGGAATTGGTTGGGTTGGTCTAGATCCAACAAACAACGTAGAGGCATTAGAAAGTCATATCCGTGTTGGAGTTGGGCGTGATTACAATGACGTGAGCCCGGTTCAAGGTGTATACCGAGGTGGCAGTCAGTCACTAGACGTAAAAGTTTCAGTAAGTTTAATGGACCAATAACGATGAATATAACTTAATAATCGTTTAACTGCAGAATTTTCTAATCCGTGCGATAATAAAAGAACCTGAAATTTTTGAACGGAGATGGAGAATAATTATGAATACCAAAAAATTTGACGAATACCAAATAAGTGAACAAATTGTAAAGGCACTTGACGGCCTTGGCTACACAGAACCAACGGAAGTACAGGAAAAAGTTATTCCTGTGGCACTTTCTAAGACTGACCTAACAGTAAAGTCTCAAACCGGGAGTGGGAAAACAGCGGCATTCGGTATTCCAATTTGTGAACTAGTTGATTGGGAAGAAAACAAGCCGCAAGCATTGATTTTGACACCCACACGGGAACTTGCAGACCAAGTAAAAGAAGACATAACAAATATTGGACGTTTTAAACGCATTAAAGCAGCGGCAGTTTACGGCAAGCAGCCATTTGCTTATCAGCAAGCGGAACTCAAGCAGAAATGCCACGTAGTGGTTGGAACTCCTGGTCGCGTATTAGATCATATTGAACGCGGGACATTAAAATTAGAGCAAATTGAGTATCTTGTTCTTGATGAAGCAGATGAAATGTTAAATATGGGGTTTGTGGAACAAGTAGAATCGATTATAAACAAATTGCCAAAACAGCGTACTACAATGCTGTTTTCAGCAACATTGCCTGAAAATGTAGAGAAGTTACAAAAAAAATACATGATCGATCCTCAGCATATTGAAATTGCTTCTACAGAAACTTTAACAGATCAAATTGATCATTCGTTATTTGTTGTAGCAGAGCAGAAGAAGTTTTCGTTGTTGCGCGATGTAACGATTATTGAAAATCCAGACAGCTGCATTATTTTTTGTCGGACAAAAGACAATGTTGATTTTGTGATGGAACAATTAGAAAAACATTATTACACATGTGATAAATTGCATGGGGGTATGTTGCAAGAAGACCGAACGGCGGTTATGAACGAATTTAAGCGTGGAGAATTCCGTTATTTAGTAGCAACTGACGTAGCAGCTCGCGGAATTGATATTGATAGCATTACGCATGTCATTAATTTTGACTTGCCAATGGAAAAAGAAAGTTATGTGCACCGTTCAGGTCGTACAGGACGTGCTGGGAAAACAGGGAAAGCCATTTCGTTTGTAACTCCTAACGAAGATAAATTTTTAGCTGAAATTGAAAGCTATATCGGATTTGAAATTCCGCATAGAACCGCACCTTCTGTTCATGAAGTAGACACAGCGATGCTTGCATTTACAGAAAAGCTAGAAAGTCGTCCAAAATTAAAGAAAAATAAAAACGAGCAAGTCAATAAAGATATTTTAAAACTATACTTTAATGGCGGTAAGAAAAAGAAATTGCGTGCTTTTGACTTTGTTGGTACGTTAACAAGCATTCCTGGAGTGACAGCTGAAGATATCGGGATCATTAAAATTCAAGATACGGTAACGTATATAGATATTTTGAATGGTAAAGGTCCGATGGTGCTAAAAGCGATGAAGGATAAAACCGTAAAAGGTAAGACGTTAAAAGTTCATAAGGCAAATAAATAAGCCGAAAACACGTGCTCCTTGTGAGTGCGTGTTTTTTTATTTCCTCGGAAATAAATTGTGTGTGTACCATATGAAATGGTCTAATAGTCTTTTTTAAAACCATTATTTAGGAGTAAAAATAAGACTTGGCAATACTTATGTCACAAAATGAAGCTGTATTGTAATGAAACTTGACTCTAATTGTTACACGTTTGTAATATTGACGTGCTATTTTGGTTGTACTAAGAAAAAGCAAAGGGGATAGCGGATTGAAAAAACTATTGATGGTCTTGAGTTTTGCACTGATTTTATTCCTAGGCACTTCGATTGAAAGTTCAGCAGCATCAAACGTATACATAGTAAAAAGTGGAGATTCCCTATATAAAATTTCTAAAATGAACAATGTTTCAGTTAGTAACTTGAAAGCTTGGAACGGTTTAAAATCTAATACAATTTATCCAAATCAAAAAATTAAATTAAAAAAAGCTACAGTACAAACAGTTTCCAAAAAAGCTACTGCTTCTAAGAGCGGAAGTTCGACAGTATACACAGTAAAACGTGGAGATACATTATATAAAATTTCGAAATCGCAAAAAGTGTCAGTTAGTAACTTAAAGGCATGGAATGGCTTAAAGTCGAGTACGATTTATCCAAACCAAAAACTTAAGTTAAACAAAACAGCAACAACAGTTTCAAAGAAAACAACTCCTTCTCGTTCAACAAGCGGGTCGGTAGCAAAAGAATTCACGGTTAGTGCGACTGCCTACACCGCATATTGCAAAGGTTGCTCGGGTATTACAAAAACAGGGATTAACTTAAAGAAAAACCCAGGACTTAAAGTGATTGCAGTGGATCCAAAGGTTATTCCATTAGGCTCAAAAGTTCATGTAGAAGGTTATGGTTACGCGGTTGCTGGCGATACAGGAAGCGCAATTAAAGGAAATAAAATTGATGTTTTCATCCCAACTCAAAGCAATGCGCTTCGTTGGGGACGTAAAAACGTAAAAATAAAAATATTAAACTAATACAAATAAAACTCCAGCTCATCTTGAGAGCTGGAGTTTTTTGTATTAAAAAATTTAAATAAGAAATAGATTTCTTACATAAATTCGTTAGTGTTAATAGCGTACATTTTAAACATTCCTACTTAAACATGAATAAAGACATAAAAAAGCTTGAAAGAGGGTAAATTCAAATAAATAGTCTTTTTTAAAATCGAACGGTATAATATTTGTATAACTATTGTAGAGTTTTACGGAAGATTTGAAATGGAGGCATCTGTTATGTCAGAGAGAATGATTGTCATAGGCGCAGGCCCAGGTGGACTAGCCGCTGCTATGTTATTAGCAAGTAGAGGATATAAAGTAGATGTCTATGAGAAACAACCATGGGTAGGTGGCCGAAATGCAAAGCTGCGCCTCGGTGAGTTTACTTTTGATACTGGCCCCACTTTTTTAAGTATGTTGCATTTAGTAGAAGAGTTGTTTGAAACAACAGGTCGTAACTTAAAAGATTATATGAATGCAGTTGAACTAAATCCGATGTATGAACTGATTTTTGAAGATGAAAATTTAGTAATGACACGAAACAACCAAGAAATGAAAAAGCAAATCAACGAGAAATTCGAAGGCGATGGAGAAGGTTATGAACGTTTTATGAAAGAAACGGGAAAGAAATTAGAAGCATTGTCGCCGATGTTGCAATCAAAGATGGATAACTATTTTGATATGGTCCATCCTAAAGTTTTAAAAGCGTTGCCAGAACTTGAAATAAACAAAACCCTGTACGATGTTTTGTCTAGATATTTTAAAGATGAGCGATTAAAAATGGCCTTTGCCTTTCAATCCAAGTATTTAGGGATGTCTCCATGGGAGTGTCCTGGTGCATTTTCTATTCTTTCTTATATGGAGCACGCTTACGGCATTTACCATCCAATTGGTGGAGTAAATCAATTATCGCAAGCCATGGCGAAAGTAGTAGAAGAACTAGGTGGTAAAATTCATACTAGTACAGGTGTAAAAAAACTATGGATCGAAAATCGTAAAGTCAAAGGAGTAGACTTAGAAAATGGCAAGCGCGAAAAAGCCGATCAGGTCATTATTAACGGTGACTTTGCACACGTTATGAATAATTTGGTCGAACCGGGAATTTTAAAAAAATACACACCGGAGAAATTGGCGAAGAAAAAATATTCGTGCTCTACATTTATGCTCTACTTAGGACTGGATAAAAAATACGATCTTTCTCACCATACGATTATATTCGCTAAAGATTATAAAAAAAATGTGGAAGAAATGACGAAATCGCGTATCCTCTCTGCAGACCCTTCAATTTATGTGCAAAATGCAAGTGTGACAGACCCTACTTTAGCCCCTGAAGGAAAATCGGCCTTGTATATTTTAGCGCCAGTTCCAAATAACTTCAGCGACATCGGTTGGGAAAACGAGCAACAGGCATTTCGTGAATTGGTATTAGACACGATTGAAGAAAAATCGGAATTTAAAAACCTCCGTGATCATATAGAAGTTGAAAAAATGTTAACACCGATGGGCTGGCAAGAAGATTATTCAGTTTATCAAGGAGCAACATTTAACTTAGGACATCAATTAACACAAATGATGGTGTTCCGTCCTCACAATAAATTTGAAGAACTGGGCAATTGTTGGTTAGTCGGTGGAGGTACGCATCCAGGAAGTGGATTACCGACAATCTTAGAATCGGCACGTATTACAACTAACGGTATTCTTGAGCAACATGGTAAAAAAGGAATTCCAATCTTACCGCTTCCAGCAATGGAGGGATTTGCATGAAAATCGCAATGATTGGTGGCGGCGTTGGGGGCATGATGGGTGCTTTGTATTTGTCTAATATGGGCTTTGACGTCACCATATTTGAAAAAGAAGAAAAGTTGGGTGGCCGTTTAACATTTGTTGAGCGGGATGGCTTTAAGATTGATCAAGGCCCTACTATTGTATTGCTACCTGAAATGTTCCAAGACCTTTTACAACAAGCAGGAGTTCCAGAAGAGGATACCGAATTGTTATTATGTGATCCACTTTACTCAATTCGCTTTCCAGATGGAGTAGTCTACACAAAATATCCAGACATTGATCGGCAGTTACAGGAGATCGAAGACGTTTTCCCTTCTGAAAAAGAAGGATTTCTTCGATTTATTTCAGAAGGGCGTGAGCGTTTTAAAGTCGGTAAATCTTCATTTTTAGAGCATTCATTTGTTAGAAAAGCTGATTTTTTTACAGCAGAAAATATAAAAAAGTTAATGAAATTAAAACCTCAGCAATCTGTTAACAAACTCATGTCGAATTATTTCCGAGATGAACGACTGCAATTAGCCTATTCCTTACAGTCCTTGTATATCGGTGGAGATCCATTTCGTGCACCTGCCATGTATGCATTAGTTCCTTTTAGTGAACACGAACACGGTGTGTACTACCTAAAAGGTGGATACGGCAGCTTAATTCCGGTGTTAGAAAAAGCACTTCGATCACGTACTAACGTAACGATTAAAACGATTAGTCCAGTTAAACAAATCGTAACAGAAAACCAAAAAGCGATTGGTATTGAAACAGCAGCCGGCTTTGAAGCGTTCGATGCGGTTGTCTATAATGGTGATTTTCCTGGCATTGAAAAAGTATTGCCTGAACAGAAAAAGAAAAGCTATACAGCATCTTCTGGATGCGTATTATTGTATTTTGGATTAAATAAAGTATACGAAGAAGGAAATGTTCATCAATTTTTCATGGGGGATAGTTACGTTGATCATATGGATGATGTATTTGTGAAAAAGCAGAAGACTGAAAATCCTGCAATTTACACGTTCCATCCATCAAAAATAGATGATTCACTAGCGCCAGAAGGCAAGGGCGTACTATATGTATTAGTTCCTGTACCTTCCGGAACGGATATTGATTGGGCAAATGATCAAGCATGGATTGACCGAATTATCGATCGTATGGAAAGTTTAGCCTTCCCGGATTTTCGTAAAGCTGTTGAATGGATGGAAGTTCGTACACCTTCTGAAGCAGAGGCTTTTGGTTTATTCAAAGGAGGTAGTTTCGGAATTGGCCCCACTTTATTCCAATCAGGTGTTTTCCGTCCGCAAGTTAAACCGTTTAAAACAGATCGCTTGTATGCAGTAGGTGCTTCAGTACATCCAGGAGGAGGCATTCCAATTGTGATGCAAGGCGCAAAGTTGCTAGCTGAACAAATCCAAGGCGATTTTGCAAAGGAAAGGAGCAATGCATAATGAATTTAAAAGATGCTTATATCTCCTGTGAAAAAGTCATTGCTATGCATTCGAAAAGTTTCTATAAAGCTTTTTCATTATTGCCGAAAGAAAAAAGAAAAGCAGTTTGGGCCGTATATGCTTTTTGTCGCACAGTAGACGATATTGTCGATGAAGGAACAAATTCCACTGAAGAGCTTGCACAATTTTAACAAGATTTTCAAAGGTTTTTGACAGGCATCTATGACAAAGAAAACCCAATGTGGGTAGCACTGGCAGATGTATTCGATAATTATGAAATGGACGTTGAGGCATTTTCTGGCTTAATTACGGGGCAAGAAATGGACTTGACCATCAATCGCTACCGGACCATGGAAGAATTGTTGAACTATAGCTTTTATGTAGCTAGTACAGTGGGTTTAATGTTGTTGCCAATTTTAGCTCCGGGGAAAATAGCGATTTTAAAAGAAGGTGCTATTTCGCTTGGTTATGCTATGCAAATTACCAATATACTTCGTGATATTGGTGAAGATTTGGAGATGGGAAGAATCTATTTGCCAGAAGAAATTATGGAGAAATATGATTTGCGTGAAGATGAATTACGAGCAGGGATTGTTAGTCCTCAATTTATCGCAGTTTGGGAAGACTTAGCTGACAAAGCTGAATGTCATTACAAAAAAGCTTTTGAAACCATTCATGAGTATCCATTATCTTCGCGTGTACCTGTTAAAGGAGCAGCCCTCGTTTACCGCGAGATTTTAGCAACAATTCGCTCAAAAGAATATAACGTGTTCCGTGAAAAGCATTTTGTGCCAGACGAATCAAAACAAGCCATATTAGCTTGTTTATGAAAAAGAGATTGTTAACTGAGAGGAGTGCACCATAATGAAGACCATGACCTGTAAACAATTAGCAGGTGCTTGCGATCAACCATTTAGTGCAAATTCTTTTGAAGAAATGGCGAATAAAAGTCAACAACACGGGAAAGAAATGTTTCAGCAAAGAGATCAAGCTCATCTAGATGCGATGAACAAGATGAGTAAATTAACACCGGAAGAAATGAAGGCATGGTTTGAACAGAAAAGAGTAGAATTTGACTCTTTACCAGAAGATAAATAATAAAACCACTTAAACACGGATAGAACCCATGTTTAAGTGGTTTTTTATTTTTACTAGTATAAGTCGAGAGATATTTTTACCTTTTTTTGATAATCTCTTGCGACACATTCCACCCGCTTAAAACCACCATCGGCGATCCACCGCCTGGGTGTGTACTGCCACCAACGAAATAAAGATTTTGAATATCGCGGCTTGCATTGGGAGGGCGCAAAAAAGCATCTTTTCTACGGTTAGATGACGGGCCATACAATGCGCCTCGGAACGAACCGAATTTCTCGCGAATAAAAGCAGGAGTGAAAATTTTTTCTTCTATCAAATAACTTCGAATATCAATGCCATAACTTAACAAAAAATCGTATATCCGTTCTTTATATAACTCAGGGTCAATTTGAAGATGTCCTTCTTTAGTTAACGCAGGTGCATTGATCAAAATAAACAAATTGTCACCATCAGGTGAGACGGTTGGATCTGTATAAGATGAATTGCTGATATAAACTGTGGGTTCATCACTATATGTCGAAGTCTCGAATAACTCATCAAATTCCTTTTTATAATCCGATGAGAAAAAAACATTGTGATGTTTTAGGGTGTCGAGTTTTCTTGTTAAGCCAGCGGTGATCACGAACGCCGATATAGATGGTTCAAAAGCTGCTATTTTCTTATCGGATAAAGATGGGCGTGCTTTTTCTGCGACTAAGTCAGGAAAAGCCGATAACAAATCTCCGTTTAAAATTACTTTGTCAGCTGCAATAAATGTCTCATCTTGAAGTTCGACACCCCTTGCTTGCCCTTTTTCTGTAACAATCTTAGTAACGGCTGTATTCAAATGTAGTTGAGCCCCAGATTTTTTTGCAACGGCAGCAAATGCTTCAGCGATTTTTGTATTTCCTCCTTTTGTATAGTACACCCCTTCAACTAACTCTAAATAAGCAATCATGGAGAATGTAGCAGGTGCTTGGTAAGGGGATGAGCCGATATATGTGGCATACCGGTCAAAAGCCTGTACTAAGAAAGGGTTTGAAAAATAACGTTTAAAAAAGTGATGCATAGATTCCGCAGGACGTACTTGGAAAAGTGCAAAACCGAGGGAGGGTGACAAATAATCGCGCCAAGATTGAAATGTTACTGGGAAAAAATAGCGTTCGGATAATTTATACAAACGGCTAATTTCCTTTATAAAAGTTGGGTAAGTCACTGCTGCATGAGAATCAATTGTTTGAAGCTGAGAAATCATATGCTGCTGATTGTTTGTAAAGTCAAAAAAACTACCATCGGGAAAGTGATTGCGGGTATGCGCTTTTAAAGGGATAAAGTCTAAATAGTCTTGTGGATTTTCTCCCGTTTGAGAAATAATTTTAGTGAAAATATCTGGCATTGTAATGGTATTTGGACCGAAATCAAAATGGTAATTTCCAAGTTGAACAGGCATCATTTTCCCACCAAAATGATCGTTTTTTTCAAATAACTCTACGTCAAAACCTGCATGGGCAAGAGTCACGGCAGAAGCCAATCCACCTAGTCCCCCGCCAACAATAACAATTTTTTTCATGAGTAATGCCTTCCCTTCCATGAATAAGATTGGTTTTTAAAGGATTTGCGCATAGATTGTGTGAGTACGGCAAGCATTGCTAAAGCTTGGAAAGGAATGAGGAATGCTAAGTACCAGCGTTGGTTGGTTACCATATCAATGTACCACCGCTGAGCCACTGTTAACGCAAATGGAACTGCCCATACATAAAATCCATTCCCTAGGCCATAGATTGCGAGAAACGGGGGAAGGATATAGAAAATAAAGTAAAAGAGAATGAGAAAAAAAGCCATGACAGGAGAGCGGCCAATTCCAGCGTAACTATTTTTCAAAAAACCTTCCCAAACTTCGGCGTTAGTATCATACATTCGACATTTTACAGACATTGTGATGTTTGCGAGTACGACTTTATAGCCATGCTCTTTTATTTCCCGGGCGATATGAACATCTTCAACTAAGGAATCATATACTGTTGCATGACCACCCATCTTCCGGTAGCTAGTTGCTTCAAACATCATCCACATCCCATTAGCAGCAGTAGCTGCTTTAAACTTAGTGTGATTGGCTAGAAAAATAGGTAGATGAAACAGTACTAAAAAATGCAACATCGGAACGAGAAGTTTACTTAGAAAAGGCGATACATCAAAAGCCGGGAAGCCCGTTAACAATTGCGCTTTTTTTCGTTGAAGCAAAGCAAGTGATTGCTCAATTGCTTTTGGCCGGAACCGAACATCAGCATCTACAAACAATAAATATTCTCCGGAAGCTTCCTGTTGTAATTGATGACAGGCATGAACTTTGCCGACCCAATCTTTAGGAAGTTCTTTGCCCATAATAATTTTAAAACGGGGGTCTCCTGCAATTTCTTGAGTAAGTAATTGTTGTGTGCCATCCGTTGATTGATCGTTTAAAATGATGAATTCTACATGACGATAAGTAGCACCTTTTAAGGATTTTATTAACGTTGCGACATTGCGTTCTTCGTTTCTCATAGGAACCAAGACAGAAACTAAAGGTTCGGTTATAAGTTTAGGCTGTTTTGGCAAGGAAGGCAGAAACAGTCGATTGATAATAATCCAGGCTAAAAAAAATACGTGGATTCCGATATAAAGAATCATGATCAACTTCTCCTTTTCCTGAGAGACTGAAACGCTTCGCTGTTTTCGCTTATAACGGTGCTTTTTAAACGGTTGAGCTGTTCAGTGCAAAGTTGTTGAAGGTGCAAGGTTTTTTCTTTTCGCGTCAAATGAGCGATTTCTTCATTTCGAACCGGTGCGTGTTGGCGAATCCAAAGATCGGGCTTTTGCTGATGTCCAAAAGAATAATAAAAGCTAATCGGGATTATAGGAACTTCTGGACAATTCTCCATCAAATACGCGACACCTGATTGGAACACAAGCGGTCTCTTTTCGAGATGAAATTCATCTCCTTGAGGAAAAAGAACAACGGATTTTCCTTCTTTTAATAAAGACTCCGCATATTGAAGGGAAGTCAGAATTTCTTTTGGTTTCTGCCGATTAACAGAGAATGCTCCAAGAAAGCGGAAATAAGGATACTTTTTAAGGCCTTCTTCATGCATCATCATATGAATATCGTGATGCCAAATCGTGCGATTTAAATAAAAGAACACAAGGCCATCCCACCAAGAGCTATGATTGGCGATAAACAATACCGGCTTTTCAGGAATTACTTTTACTCCTTGTCCAAGCAAGCGAGAAAAAGAGAATCGAATAAGTGGTGTTAAATACAGATTAAAACCGGTTTCAAATAAGGTGGATTTATTGGCTTTAATCATACGGGTCGCCTCTTCCAAGCGATTAAAACGATCAAAGTGGTTAATCCAGTAGTCAAGAAAGCGGCTAACAATAAACCACCGATAGACCCGAGCATAACAAACATAGCGATCATCAATACATATAAAAGAACCATTCGTTTTTCAGGTTGTTCGGCAGTGATAATCAAAGATTTCTTTTTCATTAGCAAGTCAATTGCAATATGAAGCACAAAGGCTACTACGAACCATCCAAAAAAGTTCGTCCACGGAATATCATAATAAAGACCAGTATCTTCCCAAATCCAATATTGTTTAACTTGATAGGCTACAGGGTCAATGATCAAATCTATAATCACAGCGCCAATTGCTCCCACCACGGCGTACAGAAAACCGCCAGTAGGAACTGCCCAACGTGCCACGACATGCGTAGTAGCCATAACCATTAACCAAGCAAAACCAATAGCGATAGGTACACCAAATATGTTTGGTGCAAAACGTTCTGTGTAATCATAAGAGCCAAATAAGAATCCGCTGTCTGAACCTGCCCACTCTACGATAAAAGTAGAGAAGAAGATGAAACTACCTAATATAGATCCACTAATTACTCCGAAACGGTTAAGAAAATATAAAAACCCTAGAGAACCAGCGAGTATCAAAAAGAATGCATTTGCCCATTCCAACCAAGAAGGTAAGAGGTCGAATCCAAGCAATACAACTCCACAAATATACCAAAAAATAAAGAGTTTAAATATCCGATTTTCCCACACAACAACAGCTCCTTAATAAAATGACTTATACAAATATTATACAGGAGTCCACTTAAAATATGAAAACAAGTGGTCGAGTAAACAAAGTATGAATTTCGCGTTTGAATTGTATAAAAAAGGGGATGGTATTTTGTGGGTATTTTTCTATTATTCTTATTAAATAAGTTACACAGTTAAATTTTTCACTGAAACTCCTCATTCTCTAGTAATTCCTCAAGTAATTTTGATTTCTAGATGCTTATTTAGTTAAACGAGCGTCAAAAACTAAATTTTTTTAAATTCATAGATCATGTCATTAATGTTATTAGGACGCGGTTTATGAGCTGAATTTTCAGTTATCTGATAAAACAATCGTTATCGAATTTTCAGTAAACTATTGCAGGGTTTCCTGCATAAAGGTATACTTTAGAGAGTAAATGAGTGTGTTCTTCAAGTGGAGGCGTTAAATATGCAGGATTTACTGCGAAGTGTGTCTAGTTCCTACCCAGAATTTAGTGCAGGACAGAAAAAGATCGGCGATTTATTTTTTAAAGAACCCATTTTTTTAGCATTCTCATCTGCTCTAGAAGTCGGCAAGCGGGTTAATGTCAGTGAATCGACAGTAATTCGGTGGACACAAAAACTTGGGTACAAGGGCTATGCAGAGTTTCAACAAGTTATACAGCGAAAATTGGCTGAAGAGCGATTAGATAAAGCCGAACAAAAAACACCAGAACCTGTTGCTGATCAATCTTTTTTAGAAAATTTATTGGATGCGGATATTCTGAGCATTGTACAACTGAAAAAAACGATTAATGAAGAAAAACTTCTCGAAGTCGTCGACAAAATCAGTCAAGCAAATCAGATTTATGTAACTGGAAATTTCTTTGATTATGGCATTGCTCACTGGTTCGCTAACTGGCTAAATCTTGTATTGGGTCATACGGAAACAATGTATCCTTCAACTGGCGAATACTATACACAGCTTTCTAAAGTAGAAAAAGGGGATTTGATCATCGCCTTTGTGTTCCCTAGATACACCAGATTAGCTATTGATACGTTGAAAAGTGCTAAAGCGCAGGGTGCTGAAGTGATTGTTTTGACAGATTCGGAAGAATCTCCAGCTCTTGCTTATGCAGATTACAATTTAACAGTAGCTGTGAACTCAAATTTGAATATTGATTCGTATACTTCTGTACATGCTTTGTTAACTTCGATTATGCGATTTGTATACGTCAAAGAACATGCAAAAGTAACTGGCAGTTTGGCAAAAGTAGAAGCGATCTATAAAGATCGAAATCTCTTTATTTAACAACACTCGATTTACTGGGAATTTCCGAAACGCTTTAGCGGTTTGGTCAATTATAAACGAAAAGGGGAGAGCAAAATGAAAAAGAAATTATCATTTTTAAGCGTAATTTTTTCTGCAGGAATGTTGTTAGCAGCTTGTGGAGGAGACGACTCATCTAGCTCGGAAGAAGGATCAAACTCAGATGGCGGAAGCAGCGATTTGAACTTGGTTGAAGAAGGCAAATTCACTACTGCTTCAAGTGGTCTTTATAAGCCATTCAACTTTACGGAAGGCGGCGACTTAACAGGCTTTGATATTGATATTAGTAACGCGCTTTCAGAAGAAATGGGTCTTGAGCCAAACCCGGTCACAACCCCTTGGGAGACCATTCTTCAGGGATTGACGACGAATCGTTTCGATGCAATCATCGGATCAATGGCGATAACAGAAGAGCGTGAAGAACAAGTTTCGTTCTCTGATCCATACTATTACTCAGGTGGCGTTATTTTCACGAAAGCTGGCAATACAGAAATCACATCTGAAGCAGACCTTGAAGGCGCAAAAATTGGCGTTGTTGGTCAAAGCACATACGATACGGCAGCACAAAAATATACTGACGATATTCAGTATTACAATAGTGATGTTGTTGCGTTACAAGACTTAGCAATTGAAGGCCGTTTAGACGCAGTTATCACTGCCGATGTAGTAGGATTTGAAGCACAAAATGCAGGGCTAGAAATCGAAATGGTAGGCGACCCATTATGGATTGAACAAGCGGCTGTTGCGATTAACAAAGAAGATGAAGAACTTTTAGCAGCAGTAAATGAAGCATTAGCTGCAATTGTTGAAAACGGCACTTATGATGAAATTTCGAATAAATGGTTTGGCCGTAACCTCCTTGATGTAGATCTTGAAGGAGTCGAAATCCTCAAGTAATCAATTAGGATAGGGAGGAATGGTGTGTATGTTAGAATTATTTTCAACAGTCTATGAAGTATTCATGCGGACCTATCCAGGATTCCTACGAGCTACAGTTGTTACACTTCAATTGACTGCAATAGGTGTCATTTTAGGTACAGCAATTGGTTTAGTTTTCGCATTGATGAAAATTTC
Organism: Planococcus donghaensis MPA1U2; assembly: GCF_000189395.1. Taxonomy (GTDB): domain Bacteria; phylum Bacillota; class Bacilli; order Bacillales_A; family Planococcaceae; genus Planococcus; species Planococcus donghaensis_B. The sequence goes on from NZ_AEPB01000044.1 coordinate 58,167, forward strand.
AGGGTCGAAAATTTTGCAAGGAATTGCAAACGTCTATATTACAGTAATACGTGGAACGCCACTAATCGTTCAAATTATGTTCCTGTATTTCGGGATTGTAGAAATTTATACAATGGATAATTTCTGGGCAGGTGCAATTGCGTTAGGGATTCATAACGGTGCATATATTGCAGAAATTTTCCGTGGTGCGATTCAAGGCGTTGATCCTGGTCAACGTGAAGCAAGTATGTCACTTGGTATGAACCGGAAACAAACGATGCAACGAATTGTCTTTCCACAAGCGTTGCGTCGCTCGATTCCGCCTCTTGGTAACCAATTCATTATTACATTAAAAGATTCATCACTAGTTTATATTATTGGGGTATCGGAAATTTTTGCACTCGCGAATCGTGAAGCAGCCCAATCTTTCCAGCCTTTTGAATCTTTCTTAGTTGTTGCACTGTATTACTTGGTACTTGTAATGATTTTCACGTACCTATTGCGTTGGTATGAAAATAAACTCGATGTCGATAAAGCCTAAGGAGGAACTAACATGATTATTGGAGAAAACATTCATAAATCCTTTGGTGACCTCGAGGTGCTGAAAGGCGTAGACCTTCATGTGAAGCCTCAGGAAGTGGTTGTACTAGTTGGAGTCAGTGGCTCTGGTAAAAGTACGCTTCTCAGATGCTTTAACTTTCTTGAAATGATCAACGAAGGGAAAATTACGATTGATGGTCATGCGGTAAATCCGAAAAAAGATAATTTAACAAACATACGTGCCGAAGTCGGCATGGTGTTCCAACATTTCAACTTGTTTCCTCATAAGACGGTATTGGAAAACGTAATCGAAGCACCAATTACCGTTAAGAAGATGAAAAAGGAAAAAGCGAAAGCTCTAGGAATGGAATTATTGAAGAAAGTAGGGTTGGAAGACAAAGCAAATGTCTATCCAAGCAAGCTATCAGGCGGACAAAAACAGCGCGTCGCTATTGCAAGATCTCTTGCGATGGAGCCAAAGGTTATGTTATTTGATGAGCCAACGTCAGCGTTGGATCCAGAACTAGTTGGTGAAGTACTTCAAGTTATGAAGCAACTAGCCGAAGAAGGAATGACGATGGTAGTCGTTACCCATGAAATGAAATTCGCGAAAGAAGTAGCGGATCGCATTATCATGATTGATAAAGGGACGATTATTGAATCGGCAGATCCAAAGACATTCTTTGAAAATCCACAAAACGAACGAACAAAACAATTTATACAATTGGTGGAATAACCGAGGAAAAATGGGTTAATATCCCTAATTGAAGAAGGAAGGAGTCAGTTCATTAGAACTGACTCCTTCCTTCTTTTAGGAATTGACGTTTGCTCTCGTTTAAAACGGTTAAGATATAGTATGAGATAATTAGGGGGAGGCAAAAGGGATGAGAATCGAAGAAATCATGACGACTGATGTCGAAACGTGTATGCCTGAATCAACGCTCCAAGAAGTTGCCTCGATGATGCGCGAAATAAATGTAGGAGCTATTCCTATCTGTGAAAAAGGCCGTTTAGTAGGAATTGTTACGGATCGGGATATCATTGTTCGGGGAATGGCTGAACAATTACCGAGTGATACCGCCATAGCAGAAATTTTATCAGAAGAAGTTATTACAGGAACGATTGATTTGAGCGCTGAACAGGCGGCTGAATTAATGACTGAACACAAAATTCGTAGATTACCCATTGTCGAAAATGACCGTATAATCGGTATTATTTCTTGGTGCGATTTAGCTACAACTAAAGACTCGACAACGCTTCAGCAACAAGATGCAACTAGTAGAAGCTCTGGATTAGAAGAACTGTAGTCAAAAAAGCTGATTCTTCGAAGAATCAGCTTTTTTTTGCATAAAGACTTCTTTATCTGTAACCGGCAATGACAAGGCTAAGCTTTAGCTTGGAAAAAGATGAAAGCTATTTGAAAAGAAACCGTCCAGAGAGTATAGTAAAGTGGAAATCAGTCAATAAAGGAGATGCGTATGGCCAGAGCAACTAGGAAAGTCGAAATTCTTCATGCAGCATCAAAAGTCGTCAGTGAACGCGGGATTTTTAATTTGACGTTAGAAGCAGTCGCAATCGAGGCTGGAGTTAGTAAAGGTGGATTACTTTATCATTTTCCATCTAAAGAAGCATTAGTCAAAGGGATGGTAGAACATTTAGCGGCAAATTATCGAGATAAAATTGCTACGAGTGTTGAAGATTCAACGCTAGAAAATGGAAAATGGATTAGTTCATATACAGATGTGACATTTAATAATCCATATCCTAACAAAGAGATGCATGCGGGCTTATTAGCTGCAAAAGCTGTAAATTCTGATTTACTAGATCCGATTCGAGATCTTTACAACGAATGGCAAGCTGCAATTGAGGACGACGGAATTGATCCTGTAAAAGCAACAATCATTCGTTTAGCAACAGATGGAATTTGGTTATCGGAGCTTTTTGATATCCATCATTTAGGAGAAGATAAGAAAAAAGAAATCTATTTGAAATTGAAAAATTGGATAAATGAGTAAGTAAAAACCGTGTCATTCCCCAAAATGACATGGTTTTTTTATTTTTTTCATAGTTGCTTGAGTCCAGTGAGTGCCTGGGTTGACAGTGGGATACGCTGAATATTCAGGCCATTTATAGCGGAAATTGTCTTGAAGGAGAACCGTCTGGATGGTACAGTTTAAATTATAGAAAAATTTACTTATTTATATGGAATAAAAAGTGAAATTAAAAAAATGTTTAAAAATAGCAGGAGAGATGATATGACACAAAAAGTTTTATTAACAGCAGCCGTAACAGGAGCTGGAGACACAACTGGTAAGAATAAATATGTTCCTGTCACTCCAAAAGAAATTGCAGATTCAGCAATCGAGTCAGCAAAAGCGGGGGCAACAGTTGCTCATGTTCATGCGCGTGATCCTAAAACAGGTGGCATTAGCCATAATTTAGATCATTACAAAGAAATCATCCAACGCATTCGTGAATCTGATACAGATGTAATTATTAATATTACTTCAGGCGGAGGAGGAGATTTTATCCCTAACCTTTCAAATCCAGCAGTTGGTGGAGAAGGAACGGATATGCAAACGCCTAAAGAAAGACATGAACCAGTGGGCAGTTTGCTTCCTGAAATGTGCACGTTAGATTGTGGAAGTGTTAACTTCGGCGATATGGTTTACATGAGTCCAACAGAATGGTTACGTGAACAAGCAAGATTGATACAAGAAAGTGGCGTAAAGCCTGAACTAGAATGTTTTGATACAGGACATCTGCGTTTTGCGAAACAATTGATTGCTGAAGGCTTGCTCGATGGCGATCCAATGTTCCAATTCTGCCTAGGTATCCCATGGGGAGCTGAAGCAGATGAAGAAACAATGATGTACATGAAAAACCGTCTCCCAGAAAATGCTCATTGGTCCGCATTCGGTATTGGTCGTATGCAAATGCCAATTGTAGAAATGGCTGCACAGCATGGGGGCAACGTCCGTGTAGGACTTGAAGACAATTTGTATTTAGATAAAGGCGTTTTTGCACGTAATGAACAACTTGTAGATCAAGCTATAACGAAATTACATGCAGCAAATGTTGAAATCATGACGCCTCAGGAAGCACGGATTCATTTTGAATTGCGAAACCCTTACGGAGGTGAGAAATAATGAACGAACATATCCAGCAGTTTAAAAAAGTAGCTGTAGTTGGGACGGGCGTGATCGGTAATGGCTGGATCGTACGCTTTCTAGCTGAAGGTTTGGATGTAGTTGCATTTGACCCTGCCGAAGGCGCACAAGAACGAACGCAAAAAGCTCTAGATCAAGCATGGCCATCATTAGAAAAAATGGGACTGGCAAAAGACGCAAATCGGAACCGACTAACTTTTGTGCCTACGATTGAAGAAGCTGTTTGCGATGCTGATTTAATCCAAGAAAATGTTCCTGAACGTGAAGACTTGAAAAAGTCTGTACTAGCTAATATTGATACATACGCAAAAAAGGATGCAATTATCGGATCGAGTACATCAGGAATTATGCCGAGTGTGTTGCAAGCCGGATTAAACTACCCGGAACGATTGATCGTAGCTCACCCATTTAATCCAGTATATATTTTGCCGCTAGTTGAACTAGTTGCCGGCAACAAGACGGATGCGAATGTGGTAGGTCGTGCTAAAAAATTTTATGCAAGTGTGGGAATGAAACCGTTAATCATCCAAAAAGAAATTGAAGGTCACTTGGCTGATCGATTAATGGAAGCGTTATGGCGTGAAGCATTGCACCTAGTAAATGACGGAGTTGCTTCTACAGAAGAAGTTGATGCTGCGATTGTTTACGGGGCAGGTCTTCGTTGGGCTCAAATGGGGCCATTCCTGACATTCCATCTTGCTGGCGGTGAAAAAGGGATGCGTCATATGCTAGAGCAATTTGGACCAGCATTAAAATTGCCTTGGACAAAGCTTGAAGCGCCCGAGTTAACAGATGAACTAAAAGAGAAAGTCATCACAGGTTGTGAAAATCATGCAAATGACACCACAATTGCTGAATTAGAAAACAAACGCAATGCTTTCTTGGTCGAACTACTGGATTTAGTCGAATCTTATTGGCCAGAAACGACAGCAGCCAAGTAGCTGGTGGTCACAAAAACAGCGTAGAAGGGAGTTGAGTTGTGCGTTGGAATCTTCTTTTTTATACGAAGAAAAGGTTAAAAGTGAGTGGGTTGATTACAATGGTCACATGAATGATGCGGCCTATGCAAAAGTATTTAGCCAAGCGACAGACTGTTTTATTGATTTTCTAGGATTGACTGAAGATGTTCGGGCTCAGCTCGACTACACCATCTTTACTCTGGAAACACACTTATGTTACTTGAAAGAAGTACACGAACATGACAACTTGGCGATTGAGGTACGGTTGTTAGATTGTGATGCAAAAAGGTTACATACCTTTCTTTCAATGACCAATTCAGCTGGTGAGTTGGTCGCCACAAGTGAGCAAATGTGGATGGGAATAGATTCTGCCCAAGGAAAACCAGCGCCATTTCCACAAGTGATAGCTGCAACAATAAAAAGACTTACTATAGAACAAAAAGAGTTGCCGATACCCAAACAAGCAGGTAGAAAAATCGGCTTTCGTTGATTATCTGTAACAAAAAATGAGGAGCATGTCGATGAAGAAAATTGAAGTGAATAACTTAACGAAAATTTTCGGCTCTAATCCGCAACAAGGATTAAAAAGACTTCTTAACGGTGATCAAAAAGAAGACATTTTAGCTGAAACTGGTATGACGGTAGGTGTAAATCAAGCTTCTTTTTCAGTAGAAGCTGGTGAATTTTTTGTCATTATGGGATTGTCAGGAAGCGGTAAATCGACATTGATTCGTTTAGTAAATCGACTAATCGAGCCGACTTCAGGTGAAGTACTAATTGATGGTCAGAATATTGTTGAAATGGGTAAAAACGATTTAATTGAAACAAGACGGAAAAAGCTAGGTATGGTATTTCAACAGTTTGGATTATTTCCACACCGCACGGTTTTGCAAAACGTTGCTTATGGCCTTGAAATTCAAGGAGTAAAAAAAGAAGAACGTAATAAGCGCGCTCAAAAGTCGATAGAAGATGTTGGCTTACAAGGATATGAACAAAGTTATCCAAAAGAATTGAGTGGCGGCATGCAGCAGCGTGTTGGGTTAGCACGAGCACTAGCTAATGATTCGGATATTCTTTTGATGGATGAGGCATTTAGTGCGCTGGATCCATTGATCCGCAAAGAAATGCAAGATGAATTATTGAACCTACAGAACAAATTAGGGAAAACGATTTTGTTTATTACACACGATTTAGACGAAGCATTAAAATTAGGGGACCGTATCGCCATTATGAAAAATGGTGAAATTGTTCAAGTAGGTACAGCTGATGAAATATTGGAAAACCCTGCAAATGAATATGTCTCGAACTTTGTTAAAGATGTAGATCGCTCGAAAGTTCTTATGGCTTCTCATGTTATGAAAAAACCTGCAGTTCATATGATGGATAAGAGTGGTGCATTAGCTGCTGTTCGCAAAATGGAGGATGCAGGAGCTTCAAGTATCTTTGTAGTAGATAAAGAGAACAATTTTAAAGGATTACTGACAATTGATAATGCCATCGATGCTTATAAAAAAGATATGGCAATTGAGACTGTATTAATAGAAGATATTCATGAGATTTCTCCAGATACCCCTTTAAATGACCTCTTTGGTGTTGCTGTCGAAGCGAAATATCCACTGGCAGTAGTTGAAAACGGAAAATTACTCGGAATTGTATCAAGGGTTTCTATTCTTTCTGGCTTAGTCTTAGGGAAAGAAGAGGTGACTACACTATGAATTATTTCACATTGCCAATTGAAGAATGGACAAACCGATTTGTAGATGATTGGCTTTTGCCGGTCACAGGTGATTTTTTCGACAGCATCAGTGATAGTCTTCGAACATTCGTGGATGGAGTAACCAATTTATTGCTTATCACGCCCCCTGAAGTACTTGTCCTGATTCTTGTGTTAATTGCTTGGAAGTTTTCTGGCAAAGGACTGGCTTTATTTGTATTATTAGGTAGCTTGTATTTAGGATCTGTTGAATTGTGGGAAGCAGCGATGCAAACAGTAGCAATTGTTATTGTTTCTACACTAATATCAGTCATTATCGGTATTCCAGTTGGGATATTAGCAGCGACTAATAAGACAATGGCTAATATAGTCCGGCCAATTTTAGACTTTATGCAGACATTGCCAAGTTTTGTGTATTTAATACCAGCTATTTTATTATTTGGACTCGGGAATGTACCTGCAGTTATCGCGACGTTTGTTTTTGCTACGCCACCAGCGGTTCGTATGACCACACTTGGAATTCTACAAGTTCCAGCTGACGTAGTAGAAGCATCAAAAGCTTTTGGGTCAACAAAATGGCAATTACTTTATAAAGTACAATTGCCACTAGCCATGCCTTCTATTATGGCAGGTATTAATCAGACAATGATGCTTGCCTTATCAATGGCAGTTATCGCATCAATGATTGGAGCTCCAGGATTGGGCTCAGTCGTTCTTGAAGGTATTTCTACCGTTAACGTTGGCCTTGGTCTAACAGGCGGTTTAGGTATTGTTGTTTTAGCGATTGTAATGGATCGAATCACTCAAGGGTTGGTTCGAAAAAAATAAAAAATAAAGGGGAAATGAATGATGAAAAAGTTTTTATTCTTAGTAATGCTGGCATTGCTTGCAACAGTTCTAGTAGCATGTGGTTCGGATAACGAGGAAGCAAATGGAGAGTCTGAAGAGGCTGAACAAAAAACAATCACTTTCGGTGTAACACCATGGACAAGTACAGTGCCTCCAACAAAAGTTGCTGGGTTAATCTTAAAAGACATGGGTTATGAAATCGTTGAAACAAGTGCTGATGCAGGAAGTGTTTATACAGGCCTGTCTCGCGGTGACCTTGATGTATTTATGGATGCGTGGGTACCAATACACCAAACATACCTAGATAAATACGAAGATAATATTTCAAGTATTTCAGTAAGCTATCCGGACGGGGAAACAGGCTGGACAGTTCCAGCTTATATGGAAGATATCAATACGCTTGAGGACTTAAAAGGTAGTGAAGATGAATTTGGCAATAAGTTTTATGGAATTGAAGCTGGTGCAGGCGCTACGCTTGAAAGTAACGAAATTCTTGAAGCTTATGAATTTGATATGACACAAGTAAATTCTTCTGAAGGCGGTATGATGGCCCAAGCTCAAAAAATGATGGCAGATGAAGAGCCAGTTGTCTTTTATGGCTGGAGACCCCATACAATGTTCAATAAGTTCGATTTAAAAGTATTGACGAACGATAAAGGATTTTTCGAAACTTCTTCAGTTGAAGTAATTACGAACAATGAATTAGAAGAAAATGCACCAGAAGCTTATGAATTTTTAAGCAACTGGAGTATTTCAATTGACGATGTGGAAGATATGATTGTAAAAATCGAAGATGGTGGAGATCCTGAAGAAGTTGCACAAGAATGGATTGACAACAATCAAGACAAAGTAGATGAAATGTTAGGTAAGTAAATTGCAAAAAGTGCTTGTCCCGCTGAAGATTCAACGGGGCAAGCACTTTTTATTTCTATTTTTATGCCCGTCGGAGCTCCACAGGCGCTTTCGCTTTTCTTGGTGTCTATCTCCTCGGGTCATAAGTCAACCCAGCTGCGTGGCAAAGAGCGCCACACTGCTGGTCTGCCTTATGCCTGTCGGAGCTGAACAGGCGCTTTCACTTTTCTTTGTGTCTAGCTCCGGCTGCCAGATTCTAGGGTCATAAGCCACTCTAGCTGTGTGGCTGAAAAAATGCCACTTCGCCAGAGCGTCTTATGCCCGTCGAATCTACACGGCAGCCTCCGCTTTTCTAGTCACCATTCAAAGTTATCTGGGTATTCGGCTTTTATGGAAATTTCGTGTATCGGCTTTTTGTGTGGAGAGGCCGCAGCGATGACTTGGTTGCGAAAAGCTGTGTAGTCTTGATCTTGTACCGCAATTTTCATGGCGATCGTCGATAGGCTTTGTTCACGTTGTTTTTTTGTCATGCCAATGTATTTCAGATTTAATAGGTCTACGTACTGGATGGCGTAATCGTTGACTGAACCCGGACGGTTAAAGGCTTGTAGGATTGCCTCGAATTCTTCTTCTGGCACATGTCCTTGCAGACAGTCTAAAACCAAGGATTGAAAGCGAAGGATCGTAGGTATGTGAATATCCCAAAACGGGAATTCTTTATCCTTTTGGTAGAAGCTAACGAAATCTTTTAGGGCGATTGCTGCATAAATCACTTCTGGCCACAACACTTCAGTAGAAAAGTAAATATTTTTATCAGGAGCAATCAATTCATGTTGCTTCATCGTATGTTCATGGAGGCCATTAAAAACAAAGTCTACGTTACGGTCGCCTTGAGCGGCACACCTAATTTCATGGGAAATACTAAGGATTCTCGTCCTAGACCCTTCATAGCCATAATACTGGTCTTCCTGGCCTATCATTTTATAGATGGCTAAGTTCAGTTCATCTAAATCAAAATAATCGCCGCTAATTTTAATACCTGTATGGTTCGGAGTGCTCTTCATGGCTAACATATCATTGACCTCCTTAGCGTTTTGGTGTGTAGTTGAGTTGCTTAAACAGCTCTGTACGTTCGACATCCGTTAAATCGCGCCATTCGCCAACAGGTAAATCTCCTAAAAAGATGTTGATGATGCGGACTCTCTTCAAGCTTCGAACTTCATACCCAAGTGCCGTACACATGCGGCGAATTTGACGATTTAAACCTTGACGTAACGTTAGTTTGAAAGTGTAGCTAGACAATTTTTCAGCCTTTGCCGGAAGTGTTTTTGTATCGAGTATTTCGACACCTTCTTCCATTTTTGATAGGAAAGATTCGGTGATTGGCATATCAACTTTGACGACGTATTCTTTTTCGTGTTCATTTTCAACACGCAAAATTTCGTTGACGATGTCGCCATCGTTAGTCAAAAGGATAAGTCCTTCTGAATCTTTATCCAAGCGTCCTATATGAAAGATACGTTCAGCGTGATTAACAAAATCGACGATGTTTCCTTCGATATGGCGCTCTGTTGTGCTCGTAATGCCTACAGGTTTGTTTAAAGCCAGATAAACGTATTGCTGATTTGGCTGCTCGATGACTTTCCCGTCGACTTTTACTTCGTCACTAGACTCGATTTTGCTGCCAAGCTCAGCTAGATTGCCGTTAATCGTTACTCGACCGGCTTCGATAAATTTATCGGCTCCGCGCCGAGAAGTAATTCCTGTCTCGCTTAAAAATTTATTGATTCGCATAGTAAATTCCTTTCAGTTCCGTATTTCCTAGTCTCGCTCTCATTATACATGAACTATTAGTGCGAATAAAAATTTTTGATGTTTTACAGTTGCAATTTTTAGATTAGTTTGACAATATAGAAGAGAAGCTGTTATTAATACGCCAAGGGATAAGAGAATAATGAAAGCGCGTACATAACGGTAAAATGATCAAAGGGGAGAGATAAGAATGGTCTATGCAGTACCTAACACAGAAGGGTCGAAAGTGAATTTTAAAGATAAGTATGAGAACTTTATAAATGGAGAATGGAAAGCGCCCGTCAAAGGTCAATACTTTGATAACGTTTCACCAGTTACGGGCAAGAAGTTTACGGAAATTGCACGCTCAACTGCTGAAGATGTAGAATTAGCGCTTGATGCTGCACATGCTGCTAAAGATGCATGGGGCAAAACTTCAGTTACTGAACGCGCAAATGCTTTATTAAAAATTGCTGATCGTATGGAGCAAAACTTAGAAATGTTAGCCGTTGCTGAAACGTGGGATAACGGTAAAGCTGTTCGTGAGACGCTAAATGCCGATTTACCACTAGCAATCGATCATTTCCGTTATTTTGCTGGAGCAATCCGAGCACAAGAAGGATCATTAAGTCAACTTGATGACGATACAGTAGCGTATCATTTCCATGAGCCGCTTGGTGTTGTCGGTCAAATTATTCCTTGGAACTTCCCGATTTTAATGGCTGTTTGGAAACTTGCTCCAGCACTAGCTGCAGGTAACTGTGTTGTATTAAAGCCAGCTGAGCAAACTCCGGCAAGTATTCTTGTATTAGCCGAACTAATTGGCGATATTTTACCTCCAGGCGTATTAAATATTGTGAATGGTTTTGGTCTTGAAACAGGTAAGCCACTTGCTTCAAGTCCGCGTATTAGCAAAGTAGCATTTACAGGGGAAACGACTACTGGTCGTATGATTATGCAATATGCATCACAAAATTTAATCCCAGTAACATTAGAACTAGGTGGAAAATCACCGAATATTTTCTTTAAAGACATAATGGACGCGGATGATGCTTTTCTTGATAAAGCAGTTGAAGGTTTTGTTATGTTCGCATTAAACCAAGGTGAAGTATGTACATGTCCATCCCGTGCATTGATCCAAGAAGATATTTACGACGAGTTTATGGAGCGTGTATTAAAGCGTGTAGCTGCTATTAAACTTGGCAATCCGCTTGATCCAGAAACAATGATGGGAGCGCAAGCTTCTACAGAACAAATGGAAAAAATCCAATCTTACTTGGATATCGGTAAACAAGAAGGTGCTGAAGTTCTTGCAGGTGGGGATCGCAACCATTTAGAAGGCGATTTAGCAGAAGGTTACTATATCCAACCAACAGTCTTTAAAGGGCACAATAAGATGCGTGTATTCCAAGAAGAAATTTTTGGTCCAGTTGTTTCGGTAACTACGTTTAAAACGAAAGAAGAAGCGCTTGAAATCGCTAACGATACGTTATATGGACTAGGTTCTGGGATTTGGACACGTGATACGAATACAGCTTATCGCTTTGGACGTGGTATCCAAGCAGGGCGTGTATGGACAAACTGTTACCACCAATATCCAGCTCACGCAGCATTTGGCGGATACAAAATGTCTGGATTTGGTCGCGAAAATCATCTAATGATGCTTAACCACTACCAACAAACAAAAAATATGCTAGTTAGCTACAATGAAAACAAGCAAGGATTCTTTTGATTCTATGTAGTCTAAAGACTACCAGAAAGTAGGGATAGCAATGGTCGAACGCGTAATTGCGACAGATGCTGCTATTGAACTGATTGAATTGCTGAAGGAAAAGCATGGTCCGGTCATGTTCCATCAATCCGGAGGCTGCTGTGATGGCAGTTCTCCCATGTGTTATCCGAAAGGCGACCTATTTGTCGGAGACCAAGACATTTTAATGGGCGTTATCAGTGACAGTGAATTCTATATGCATAAAAACCAATTTGACTATTGGAGCCATACACAGCTGATCATTGATGTCGTGCCAGGACGCGGCGGAATGTTTTCGCTAGAAGGAGTGGAAGGCAAGCGGTTTTTAACAAGATCTAGAGCTTTCACCCCCGAAGAAAATAAAGAATTACAGCAACAAGCTTAAACGAACTCGGATGCAAATGCATCCGGGTTTTTTAGTAGTTCTTATTGGATAAAAAGCGATAGAAACCTTTATACAACAGGGGTTGATGATAGAAAAAAAGTCGTGGAAATGGTATACTTTCTACATGAAAGGTGGTCATCCCGTTGACGAATTTAGCAAACCGAGTTTCCCATGAACAAGCCAATCATGCGATTTCCTATGCTTCACATTCTTTAGTTACAGAAGGATTTGATGTGACAAGTGAGGATGAGAATTTCGTTCGGTCGGTATTAACTGGTGAACGGACGGAAGCACAATTCCATCAGGCCATCAAAAGGAAGTTTAATGTCTAAGTATCAACACACTTCAATGTATTGTTATCCAGGCACTGATGTATTGATCAATTTGTTTAATGTGGAAGAGGAAGAAAAGCTGAAAGAATTGGAGAAAGTCTATTCTTTGTTCCGTCTTGCAGAACTGCGATTACAAAAGCCAGCAGATCCCTTAGATGTTAAAGCTTACTTGGCCATTCATCAATCTATTCTTCAAGATGTCTATCCGTTTGCTGGAGAATTGCGAAAAGAAATGATTTCTAAAGGTTCTTCTTCTTTTGCTCATCCGAAACATATTGAAACACAGTTGCTTAAAATTTTTAATGAATTAAAAGCTGAGAATTACTTGAAAAAATTGCCTCGAGACCAGCTTGTTGTCCGACTCGCTTATTTTCTGTCAGAACTGAATGCTTTGCATCCGTTTCGAGAAGGTAATGGACGTAGTATTCGTGAATTTGCTCGTCAGTTGCTACAAAATGCGGGTTATCAGTTAGAGTGGGGAAAAGTACGGGAACCTGCAGAGATTATCAATGCGTTTGTTGACTCATTCAATAAGGACAATGATCGTTTAGAAAGATTGTTATCCGAAATTATTACGCCATGAAAAACGCCAGCTGCTCAAAGAGTGCTGGCATTTTCTATGTTTTATGTTGTAGGGTTTTCTTTAAGCCATTCAATGCCAAATTCGACAAGCTCTTTCATGTCGACGATTCGAGTTTCGGCTTGACCCAAAACGCCTTTAGAAATAACACCAGGAAAAGCTTTAGCGATTTCCGGGAAGCGCTCTGAATCCATATCGATACAGTCGTATGTTTGCCAAACTCGTTCTCCATCACGTGTCATGGCGGCACCTTGCGGGGAAGTAGAGCGACTTTCTTGAACAAACTCGGCATAGTGAAGAGCTGTACACGAATCAAAGCCCACACCAATAAAAAGGATTTTGACTTTGGCTTGCAGCATTTTTGCGAGTGGTGATTTTTTTCCGAAAGAATCGTCAATCGGCTGTTCGCTCATCCAGTCTTTGGCATGGGTTCCCCACGCCATGAACGAGTGAGAAGGATGAGGGCTTCGAATGGTCGCTGGATGGCGATGAAAGCATTCGGCAATTTTCCCCATACCACGCAGTCCGCTTAAGTAGGGATCAAATGCAGGAAGATGTTCGCGAATCGGTTGATGCCAATTTTCAGGAACCGGTGGTTGCATCCAGTAAACAGGATCTGAGTTGTCCGCAGACTGAGCGGGCATAATTATCGTGCCTGCTTCTGTGATAGTATCCATCATGGCTTCAACGACCGCTTGAGCTCCTCCAGCGATCCATCCCATAGATTTTAGTGAGGAATGAACCATCACTTGGTCGCCAGGCACAATGCCAAGCTCATGAAACTGTTGCATTAAGGTTGTTTTGGACTGAAATTTAGGGGTGTTTAAAATGTTCAATAACTCTGACATAAAGTATTCCTCCTCATTTCAATATATTATAAAGGAAAGGCTATTGTTTTTGGGAAACTTCCAATAACACAGCTATTATCGAAAGGATTGATGAAAATGGAAGCAAAACCGATGAAAGACTCAAGAACCATTCAAACCAAGCTTGTTCTTCCTCCTGATACCAATCATATGGATTCTATTTTTGGAGGGAAAGTTTTAGCATATATCGATGAAATCGCAGGCATTACGGCAATGAAGCACGCACGTCGTCAAGTTGTGGTAACAGCATCAATTGATTCAGTTGATTTTTTATCTTCAGCTAAAGTTGGAGATGTGTTAGAACTTGAAGCGAATGTTACTTCGACGGGTCGAACTTCGATGGAAGTTTACGTTCGAGTAAAATCAAAAAACCTTCAAACAGGTGATGAGAAACTAACGACAGAATCATTCTTGACGATGGTTGCAATGGGAGACGACGGTAACCCAACTCCAGTTCCTCCTGTTTTGCCAGAATCAGTAGGCGAAAAACTCTTTTTTGATACAGCACCCGCTAGACGTGAATACCGAAAATTACGCGTGAAGCCACCTAGACCATAATAAAAAGTGCATGGACTAAAATCCATGCACTTTTTTCTTGCGTTAATAAAATTATGTCTCATTTATATCTACCTCTGAGTTAACATGCTTTAAAGCATTACCTGTTTCGCTACTAATAACTGATAAACTACCGTCAGTTTCGAGGATGACTGCTTTTACTTTTTCAGTAGATCCAAACCCTGTATTTCGAATAGCTTGAAGAATTTCCATTTCTTTAATGCGTTCTTTGCGCATCGAGCTTTTTAAAAAGTTGCCATCTAAATACAAAAGACGTGGTTCTGACTTGACCAAGTTGTTAAACCAATCGAAATGAAGAGAAAAAAGAGTCATTAAGTACTGCAATAAAATGAGCATACCAAATGCTGTCATTCCTTCAAGTAAGCTTATGCTATTGTTGAGCAATATAGTGGAGAGTGTCGAACCTAAAGCCACCGTCACGACCAAATCAAACGCATTTAGTTTCGTTAAAGTTCGTTTACCTGAAATCCGAAGTAAAATAACAAGTCCCGCATAAGCTAAAAAACCGACTGTGATGATGCGTATAAAACTATTAAGTGTAATTTCAAACATATTCTTCCTCCTTTTCATCGTTTTTAATAAATTTATCCACATGTTGATAAGTTTCTTTTATGCGATAAAATTAACAAAATTCTAAAAACTTATCCACATAGCACACAAAAATTAGCGGTTTACTGTGTATAAGATGATGAAAATAGAGAATTTCTCTTATAGACACCGTTTTTTCTTCCTTCTTTTATGATTCCCTTTAAAGTTATCAACAAACAAAAAAAAGTAGCCGAGGCTACTCTTTTTTTGTTATTTCCAAATAAACGGAAATTTTTTATAGTTTTGGGTTTATTTTTTAGCTAGCAATTCTTCGAAATAAGCGCTAAATTCTTTAGAGCGTTTCAAGATTGTACTTGAAGATACACCGAATTTTTCACTTAAATCTTTTGAAGAGAGCATAGGGCCTTTCACCAATTCGTGATCCTGTAAGAATCTCCAATATCCTGCTACGAGTGCTTCAGGTTTTTGGACAGTTGGTTGCTGGCTAACGAGATAGCTATTTAAAATACTTGTAATATTGCTAACCGTTTCTTCATCAAAATCAGCTTTCTCGATATGCTTATCAAGTTCAGCCATCACAGAATCATGTTCTGGAGAAAGCTGGATGCTTTCTTCTACACTGCCAGTTGAATACTTAACAATTTGTTCCACAATGGTTAAGTAATTATCGCGCAAGTAGCTTTCATCTTGTGAAGCATTTTCAGTAGCGATTTGTGCTTTCAATTGTTCAAAGAATGGAGTAAATTCTCCAACAACTGTTAAATAGCCATTCAAGAATAAAACACCTTTATCTCCAACGCGTGAATCTGGAAGAAGGATTGCTAATAAGCCTTGGCCGTTTTCCATATCTGTTGGTGGCTGATCTGCCATTTCAAGGGTTTCACCAGTGAAAACATTTGTAAACTGAGCTTTTTCTGTATCACCTTTAATATATTGACCAAGGAATACTTTTACGTCTTTCCAATTTCCAAGTACTTCTTTTGTTGTTGGACGTTGAGCAAGTTCAATTTGCTTTTCTAAAAACTCATCCCATAGTTCAGGTTTTTGCATGAACAAGAAATTCTCAATCACAAATGCTTGTGCATCGTTTTCAGCCATTGATTTCATCAAATGTGGCTGCCATTCTTGTTGCAACTCACGGAATTCAGTAATATGTGTCTGATTTGGGTTTTCCGAGAAGAACTGTTGACGTACTTTGAATAGTTCTTCATTCACCAAATCGTTGATAGATACAGTTTCTTGTTTACCGTGACATTTCTTGTATTTCTTGCCACTGCCGCATGGGCATGGATCATTTCTTCCTACCATTCTAATCACCTACATTTTTTATTGAGTGTAACATAAAATTGCGAAGGGCTCAAAAGTCTGACGATTCAGACGCTAGTAAGCTATATAGATAGTAAGAATTAGAGTCGTCACTCTATGTTGGAAAGTGCCGTTAAATGCCTATGAAATTAGTTGTTTCTGTAAGCATAAAACCAAGCAGTAGGCACAAGGCATAAGGCGTATTATAATAAAAGATATAAAGTAATAGGAGGAGACAATGTGTATAAAGATCCTGTAAAAGAATCTATATCTTGGATGCGAGTCATCATTTTGACTGTACTAATTGTCTTATTGTCACGGCATTTTCTGTTTGAACCAGTGGCCGTCCATGGGGAATCCATGATGCCTACGTTTGAAGAAAATGATAAAGTCGTGCTAGCCAAAATTTACTCAATCGAAAATTTTGATATGATTGTTTTTACTGCGCCAAATGGCGTAAATTTTATTAAACGGGTAATTGGGGTACCGGGAGATGTTATTTCCATGCAAGATGATCAACTTTATTTGAATGGAAAAGCAGTAACCGAGCCTTATTTAGAAAGAAATTTAAAAGCAGCAAAGCAAATGGGAATGTTACGCTTAACTGAGGATATTAAAGAGTTTACTGTACCGTCAGAAGCTTATTTTGTGTTGGGGGATAATCGCTTGAACAGTACCGATTCTAGAGTTTTAGGGTTTATTTCAGAAAAGAGTGTTGTGGGAGAAGTGAAAGTGCGAATTTCACCACTCGAACATGTGGGGGTTGTCGAATAACCATATTGCATGTGGCGGATTAACAACAAAAGACAGCTCTCTTAAAAAAGAGGAGCTGTCTTTTGTTGTTTAAAATAACTTTAGTTTTTCAATACGGCTGATTGCTTCAACAATACGACTTTCGTCAACAAGTAGTCCAACCCGGACAAAGCCTTCTCCGCCATCACCAAATCCACTACCGGCAGCTACCGCAATATCTACCTTTTCAAGCAAAAAATCAGCAAATTCGATACTCGTAAAACCTTTTGGAATCGGTAACCAAGCAAAGAATGAGCCTTGCGGAGCTGTTATTTCCCAACCAATACGTGCACATTCGGCGACGAGTACGTTTCTGCGTTTTTCATAGAGATTTACTAAATCGTCCACGCATTGCTGATCGGCGTTTAATGCTTCAGCTGCAGCTAGTTGAACCGCAGGGAATAATCCGGCAAATAAATGATCTTGAATTAGGTTTAAGGCTTCAATCATTTTCGGATGCCCCACAGCAAACCCAATACGCCAGCCCGCCATATTATAAGTTTTTGATAAAGTATACATTTCAATACCGACTTCTTTTGCTCCCTCAGACTGCAGAAAGCTAACCGGTTTTTCGCCTTCAAAACCAACAGCGCCGTAAGCAAAGTCATGAACAATAGCAATGTTGTTGTCTTTTGCAAAAGCGACTGTTTCGTCAAAAAAATCTTTGTTCGCTACTGCACCTGTTGGGTTATTTGGGTAGTTTAAATACATTAATTTTGCGCGCGAGCGAACAGAATCCGATAACTCATCAAAGTTTGGCAAATAGCCTTTTTGCGGATCTAGTTTCATCAGTTCAAAATCAATATCCGCTAACGGTGCTCCGGACAAATAATCAGGATAACCTGGGTTAGGCAGTAATAAGAGGTCCTCTGAGTTTAATAATGCTAATGGCAATTCAACCAAACCAATTTTTGTTCCGCACATGATCGCCACTTCTAAGTCAGGATCGATATCTACGTTATACTCGCGTTTATAAAAATCCGCTGCTGCTTGACGTAAAGTTGAAATTCCGCGGAAAGGTGAATACTTGTGAGTTGTTGGATCGGTTACTGCAGTTTGCAAAGCTTTAACGATATGATCGGGTGTCGGCTGATCAGGATTGCCTTGACCAAGATTAATCACATCACGTCCTTCAGCGATAGCTTTGCTTGTTTTTGCAACGAGTAGAGCAAAAAATTGAGTCGGTAAATTTTGCAAGCGGTTAGAAAAGTCCATGTAATTCTCCTTATTTTCGAAATAATTGCACTTCTACTCCGAATCTTATAGAATTTAGAAGAGCTTGTCTACTGGAGGAGAGAATATGAAAATTGCATGTGTTCAGATGGATATTGTATTTGGGGAACCTGAAAAAAACTACCAGCAGGTATTGAACTACTTAACTGAAGCCGCTGAAAACGGGGCAGATACGATTGTTTTGCCTGAAATGTGGAATACAGGTTATGCGCTAACAGAGCTCAACACATTGGCGGACAGCACAAACCGTACAGTAGAGATGTTGAAAAACTTTGCAAAAGAAAAATCGGTAAATATTGTTGGCGGTTCTGTTTCAACAGAGAAAAATAACGGTTTTTACAATACGATGTATGTCGTCAATAAAAAAGGTGAACTTGTTTCCGAATATGATAAAGCACATCGTTTTGGATTGATGGATGAACATATTCATTTAGAAGAAGGCGATTCTCTTGGCACGTTTAAATTGGATAATGTCGTTTATGGCGGCGTTATTTGCTACGATATCCGTTTTCCTGAGTGGATTCGTGCACAAGCATTGAATGATGCGAAGCTTATTTTCGTATCTGCAGAATGGCCAGAACCGCGAATTGATCATTGGCGTACGCTGTTACAAGCTCGTGCGATTGAAAACCAATGCTTTATCGTCGGAGTTAACCGCATTGGCAGGGATCCGAACAACGTCTTTGGTGGCAGCACCATGGTAATTGCTCCGTGGGGAGAAATTCGTTTAGACATGAAAAAAGAAGAAGGCGTAGGTTACGTGGAAATCGATTTGAACGAAGTAGAAGAAGTTCGTAAACGAATTCCGGTATTCGACGATCGCCGCGAGAAATTATACGAAACATTCAAAATTTGATTGACACTCTGAATTTATGTCTGTAATATAAAATTCAATCTAATATAACAACTTATCAAGAGAGACCGAGGGGTAGGCCCTATGACGTCCGGCAACCCCCAATTGGGAAGGTGCCAAGTCCTGCGGAATGTGAAAACATTTCGGAAGATAAGTCGAGAAATTAAAATTTTCGATGTCTCTTTCTTGATGAAAGAGGCATTTTTTTATTGCCGGGGGGAAGCTATGATACAGATTAAGAATTTGACGAAAACTTATACAACAAAGCATGGTACCGTCACCGGAGTGGACAATGTATCACTTGAAGTTGGAAAAGGAGAGATCTTTGGGATTGTTGGTTATTCAGGAGCCGGAAAAAGTTCTCTGATTCGTTGCATCAACTTACTTGAACGACCAAGTTCAGGCAGGATTGTAGTCGATAAAAAAGATTTGACTACGCTAAATGGCGATCAACTGAGAAAAGCGCGATTAAAAATCGGCATGATTTTTCAGCACTTTTATTTGATTAGTCAAAAGACCGTGTATGATAATATCGCTTTTGCACTTCGAGCGGCAGGCACGCCTTCTAAAGAGATTAGAACTCGTGTAGAAGAACTACTGGAGATGGTCGGCTTGGCTGATAAACGGGATGTCTATCCTGCGCAGTTGAGTGGTGGTCAAAAACAACGCGTCGGCATAGCGCGAGCGTTAGCGAACAATCCTGCAGTATTGTTATGTGATGAAGCGACTTCAGCACTCGATCCTAACACAACTTTATCGATTTTGCGGTTATTAAAAGAGATCAATCGGAAATTGAACATTACGATTGTGTTAATCACTCACGAGATGAATGTTGTGAAAGAAATTTGCGATCGCATGGCCATCATGCAAGGGGGGCGTGTGATTGAAGAAGGACGAGTATACGATATTTTTGCGGATCCTCAAAAAGAACTAACGAAAGAATTTATTTCTAGTGTCGTATCCTTTAATGTGCCGATACATATTTTAAAAGAGTTTAAAGGTACTTTAGTAAAAGTCCTGTTTAAAGGAGGCGTAGCCGGTGAAGGTGTTATTTCTGATATGCTCCAGAGCTTTTCAGTAAAAGGTAACTTTTTACACGGGGCCATCGAATATATTCAAGAGCGTCCACTTGGCATCTTTATCATGGAACTAAAAGGCGCTGAAATAGAAATTATGGAGGCACTAAGGTATTTAGAAAATAGGTCAGCAATTGTGGAGGTGATATCGAGTGGACATTGAATGGGGACGAATTATTGAATTGTGGCCAGAAATCCAAACTGCATTTTTCCAAACGTTAATGATGATCGGCATCTCATTATCGGTGTCACTGATTATAGGATTGCCACTCGGAATTTTGCTATTTATAACAGATCGTGGCTTGTTTCTTGAAAATCGACCGGTCAACTCAGTGGTCGGCTTTGTTGTAAACATTGTACGCTCTATTCCATTTATCATTTTGTTAGTAGCACTTATTCCTTTGACGAAATTTATCACAGGGACAACGATCGGCCCGGTTGCGGCTAGTGTTTCTTTGTCGGTTGCAGCGATTCCCTTTTTCGCGCGAATTGTAGAAAACTCACTTCGTGAAATTGATAAAGGGGTAATTGAAGCAGCTATTGCAGTAGGGGCCACACCATGGATGATTATAAAAGACGTTTTACTCCCTGAAGCAAAGGCGAGCATCGTCCAAGGAATTACATTAACGATTATTAGCTTAGTTGCTTATTCAGCTATGGCTGGTGTTGTGGGTGGCGGAGGCATAGGAGATTTAGCCATTCGTTTTGGCTATTACCGATACGATAACACCATCATGATTGTCACAGTCGTCATTTTAATTGTGTTGGTTCAATTGATTCAACAAGCAGGAGACTATACAGCGAAAGCGATAGATAAACGATAAGGGGAGAATGACATGAAAAAATTAGGATTACTCGTAGCAGCAAGTGCATTAGCTTTAGCAGCATGTGGCAGTGAAGAAAACGAAGCAACAACAGGAGAACCATCGAAAGATATTAAACTAGGAGCTACGGCAGGACCTTATAGTGACATGCTTAAACAAGCCATTGTCCCAGGTCTTGAAGAAAAAGGGTATACAGTAGATTTGGTGGAATTCAGTGATTATATTCAACCCAATATTGCGCTTGATGGCGGCGACATCGATGCCAACCTATTCCAGCACACCATTTACTTGGAGAACTTTGAAAAAGAAAATAACATGGATTTGTCAGGATTAATCGTTGTCCCAACAGCGCCAATGGGCATTTACTCAAATCAATTTGATACATTAGATGATATTGAAGATGGGGCAACTATTGCAATTCCAAATGACCCTGTTAATGCGGCTCGTGCTTTGCAGATTCTTGAAGATCAAGGTCTAGTTGAAGTAGATCCAGAAGTAGATGACTTAAAAATTTCAGAAAGAGATGTTATTACGAACAAAAAGAACCTAGTATTCCAGCCAATCGAAGCTGGTCAATTGCCACGTGCAGTTGAAGGATCTGATTTATCCGCTGTTCCTGGAAACTTTGCATTAGCAGCTGAAATGGATCTTTTGGATGCATTGGCACTTGAAAACATGCCAGATCAGTACCGTAATTTAGTGGCGGTTAAAGCAGAAAATGAAGATAGTGAATTGGCGAATGATTTAATAGAAATTGTGGAATCGGAAGAGTTCGAAAAAGTAATCGATGAGAATTTTGAAGGATTCGGTAAACCTCAATGGATGACTGAACAATAATAGTAGCAATAAGCTAAAAAGAGCCGCTCCAGATTTTCTGGAGCGGCTTTCTTCTATATTAATAAAGGCTTTAAGAAATGATTTTCACCATGTGATGAAAAGGCGTCCCAATAATTGTCCACGGTTCAGCAATAGAATACCCGAGGCGTTTATAAAGACGGATAGCACCTTCCTTATCCACGTCGACGTTGAGCGAAAGCTTACTATTCCCACTAGATGATACAAGTTCTTCTGCGTAATCAAGTAGTTTTGAGCCAATTCCTTGTCCTTGATAAGTAGGATCGACTGAAACAGTATCGATATACCATTCATCGGTATGGGCTTCGGGCTCGATTGTTCGCTCATGCCCTTGCTTTTTCAACTGCTCAATCAAATAACGATCTAAATCTTCTGCTTGGTTACCGTGATAAAGAACTAAAATACCTGCAATGTTACCATCTAAAATGGCAACATATGTATAGCGGTAACTATGACGCGTATTTTCTCCACGCACCATACATGCAACTTTTTCACGTACAGCTGCAGGATCTTTTTCTGCGGTCATATGGTTTGCAATTTCACCGATAGCATTGATAATAAGAGGTGCGACTTTTTTTGCATCGCTAGGGAGTGCCTGTCGTATACTGATTTCCAAGGTGGAAACCTCCTTTTATTTGATAAAAAACGGTTTTTCCTGAAATAATGAAGAGTATAATTGAACAGACTCGTATGATGAAGTCCTCTAGTGCTAGTTGAAATTTATCCAACTACTAGTATATCAATGAAGAAGGTTTTAACACAAAGGAGAATTACGAATGAAAAACAATAAATACGTACTCACATATGGAGATGCGTTTGTGGATTATATCGCTACAAACACTACTAACACATCATTTAATCGCCACCTTGGCGGCGCTACAGTAAATGTGGCTGCAGGTGTTAGTCGTTTAGGCATACCTTCAAGTTTTATCACGATCACGGGGGACGATGAGACCTCTACTTTTGTACGCAATGAATTGGTAAGAGAAGGTGTTGATTTAACACACGCAATTACGATGCCGGAAAAAAGAGTCAGTGGCGTCTATATTCATTTGACACCGGAATTTGATCGAGTGTTTGCTTCATATGTGAATGAAACTCCGGACCTTCAAGTGACGGAAAAGCAGTTGAACGCGAAATCTTTTGAGCAAGCTAGTGGCTTTCATTTTTGTTCAGGAACTCTTTTTCATCCAGAGGCGAGGGCGACCACGCGAAAGGCGATTGAACTGTCAAAAGAGCATAATGTTATTTGTTCTTATGACGTGAACATTCGGCCACTGCGCTGGGAGAGCGAAGGACATTGCCGTCAAATTGTTATGAAATTTTTACCTACAGCCGATATCATTAAACTAACAACAGAAGAGCTTGCATTTTTAATGAAAACAGACTCGCTTGAAGAGGGAATTGAACGATTATCCGGCAATGCGATTCCGTTGGTTTTTGTGACCGATGGTGAAAATGGCACTTATGCAGTTTTTCAAGATCAAACAATTCATGTGCCGGTTACCCCTGTGCAACCTGTTGATACGACAGGAGCAGGAGATGCATTTATGGCAGGGATTATTCGCCACGTCTATTTAAACGGATTCCCTACAACGCAACAAGAAGTTATAGAGTGTGCTGACTTTGGTAATCGAATGGGAGCTCTTTGCGCGACGAAAGCAGGCGCTTTAACAGCGATGCCTCGTATTGAAGAAATGACAGACGGGAGAGAAGTGTAATGGCATTGCATAGCTTTCATTTAAAGGCGAATTGGCCAGGTCTTCGTAACGATGTAGGAGAAATTAGAGCAGGTAATTTAAAAACACATATCTCAATTCCACCAGAAATGGATGGCCCAGGAGTCGGTACAAACCCTGACGAGATGCTCTTAGGTGCCGCGGCGACGTGTTACATCATCACACTTGCTGCAATGATGGAGCGTAGTAAATTAGAAAAGCAATCGCTCACCATGGAGTCAGAAGGAATTGTTGAAGTTGAAAAAGGCGTCATTACGTATAAGCGCATTATTCATAAACCTAAATTGGTATTGAAAGGCGACGCTACAGAAAAGGACTTAGCGCTAGCCCAAAAACTAGCAGAAAAAGCCGAAAGTTCATGCATGATTACACGTGCATTAAAAGGCAATGTGGAAATTGAGTTGCAGGCAGATATTCAGAAAGAAAACTAAACGCTTATCATTTACTTCATCCTCTTTTAGAGGATGAAGTTCAGCTTGTAGACGAAAGAATATTTATTCTTTTTTGTATGCATATAAGATTCTCCGCACCCAGTGGACGCTTTCCGCGGACGAATTGCTGAGCCTCCTCGTCGCAAGCTCCTGCGGGGTCTCATCACTTCGTTTTTCCGCTGGAGTCGCCACTTGGTGCTCCGAATCCTGGAGTGAGTAGGGAAAAATCTTTTCATAATTTACTTTTAATATGAAGCGTACTAAAGGATTTCACTTTATTTGTAGCAAGAAGCCTTCAACTGGGCTGGTCCACGAAGACTCCTGTGGGACAGTGAAAGCTGAAGACCCCGCAGGAACGTCAGTGACGAGGAGGCTGAAGCTGAGCCCACGGAAAGCGAAGTGGCCAGCCCGGTTGAAGAGTATGCATCATTATTCAGTTTAATAAGAATTTGTCTACAGTCTGTACTTCATCCTCTTTTAAAGGATGAAGTTTTTTTGTTTGAATTGCTTTGAAAATCCGCTTTTTCTTTACATGAAGTGTGATAGACTACAAATATTAAAAATTCAGTATCTTGTAGGAGTAGGGAATATGAAGAATTTATCGCTTCAAACAAAAATTATACTATTAAGTATGTCATTGATATTATTTGTCACTGTTTTTTTTGGAGGCATTGTTATTTATAACGAAGTGGGTGACACGAAAGGAAGTGTGGGAACGCGTGCACTTGAGACCGCAATCGGTATTTCGGTTATGCCTAGCGTGGTAGAGGCGATGGACGATGAAAATCCAGAAGACACAATCCAACCAATAGCTGAGTACATGAGAGAACAAGTGGGGGCAGAGTTTATTGTGGTGGGGAATATAGATGGAATTCGTTATTCTCACCCTAACCCGACAAAGATTGGCAAAGCTATGGTAGGAGGTGACAATGAACGTGCATTATTAAATGCCGAATTTTATACATCTGAAGCAAAAGGTTCACTCGGACCAAGTTTACGAGGAAAAGCCCCCATTTTTGATGGCAACGGAAATGTAGTCGGACTAGTTTCAGTGGGTTATTTATTAGAAGACGTGCAGCAAATCATCGTTCAAAAAAGCTTAGAGCTTTTAAAATTTGTTTTGCTAGCTTTGGCACTTGGTGTAATCGGTAGTATTCTCCTGGCTAAAAATATTCGAAAAGAAACAATGGGATTAGAGCCCAGGGAAATAGCAGCGATGTATCGAGATCGTGAAGCGTTACTTTCTTCCATTGTTGAAGGGGTAGTGGCTATTGACAATCGGGGAAGAATTACTGAAATCAACCAATCCGCCGAAAAAATGCTGGGACTCACACAAGCTGTTATTAATTGGGATATTGCCGATGTCCTGCCTCATTCTCGAATGAAAGAAGCACTACAACCGGATAAAGTGATGCGCAACGAAGAAATGCTCATTGGCAACAAAGTGCTGATTATTAACCGTACCCAAATTATGCACAAAAACGAAATTGTAGGCGCAGTGTCAACGTTTCGTGAAAAAACTGATATTCAGGAAGTATTGGAAACCTTATCGGAAATTCAGCAATACTCAGAAGGATTGCGTGCTCAAACACATGAATACTCCAATAAACTATATGCAATATCAGGATTACTGCAGCTAGAACAAAAGGACGAAGCCATCGAGTTGATCCAGCAAGAAACTAAGATTCATGAAAATCAGACAAAATATATGCTAGACCATATTAAAGATAAAAAAGTTCAAGCAATCTTATTAGGAAAAATGGGGAAAGCCTCTGAAAATAAAGTCGAGCTACTCATTGACGAAAATAGCTCTTTAGAAGAACTTCCAGAACACTTCGATATTGCAAAGCTGATCCATATTTTAGGGAACTTGATAGACAATGCAATTGAAGAAGTAGTGCAACAACCCGTTAAAGAAGTGTCTTTTTTTGTTACTGATTTAGGCCGTGATTTGGTTATTGAGGTAGAAGATACAGGTCGCGGGATTCCAGCAGAACACATGGAAGACTTATTTAAGCTAGGGTTTTCAACAAAAGTTGGAAAAAAAGATCGAGGATACGGATTGGCAATCGTGCAACAAGCGGTCGAAAAATTACAAGGAACGATAGAAGTCAGTTCAGACTTGCAAAAAGGCACTGTTTTTACAGTCTTTTTACCAAAATAGAAAAAGGAGGAAAAGTTAATGATACAAGTATATATTGCTGAAGATGATTTTCGCGTAGCGAATATCCATGAGCAATTTCTTAAAAAAATCCCCGATGCACAATTGCTTGGCAAAGCTAGCAATTGTCAAGAAACCTTAAAAGCCATACAAGAACATAAAATCGATTTGGTTATATTGGATAATTATATGCCGGATGGATTGGGGATTGATTTGATCGACGACATACGTTCTTTAAGTCCACAAACAGATGTCATATTAGTATCTGCTGAAAACGATAAAGGGTATGTAGAGGAAGCTATACGGAAAGGAGTAAAAGGCATCATCATCAAACCGGCCACATTAGAAAGATTTGTCTCGACAATCATGAACTACATAGAAAGTAAAAAATCACTTCAAAACACACAAGACATTGACCAGCATTTTTTAGATGATTTTTTTGGTGTAAAACTTGTTCAAAAGCCAACAATCGGTGCGAAAGGAATCGACCCTCTCACGTTAGAAAAGGTAAGAGACGTCTTAACAGGAAATACATTAGGCATTACGGCTGAGAAAATGGGCGAACAAATGGGCGCTTCACGAACAACCGCTCGTCGGTACTTAGAACATCTTGTAACGATTGAAGAATGTTACGCGGAATTAGCATACGGAATTGTAGGAAGACCTGAGCGACATTATTACATGAAAAAAGACTGATGTTATACATCAGTCTCAGCTTGTAGAGAAAAGAATTATTATGTTAGTTAACGAATGAATATTCATCTTATCTTATATACTGGATCCTTCGCTCCATGCGGACGCTTTCCGCGGACGAAGTGCTGAGCCTCCTCGTCGCAAGCTCCTGCGGGGTCTCATCCCTTCGTTTTTCCGTAGGAGTCGCCGCATTGCGCTTCGGATCCTTGTGTGATTACTCATTAATCCTCTTGAAAAATAGATTAGCTGGTTACTCTCTCTAATTAGGGCAATATGCTAACAACCGTTCTGGCCACGAAGACTCCTATGGGACAGCGAAAGCTGAAGATCCCGCAGGAATAGCATTGGCCGAAGCCTGCGAGGACAAGCTTTTGCGACGAAGCTAGCGCAGCGATGCAGGAGCATGGGTTTCCAGTGACGAGGAGGCTGAAGCTGAGCCCATGGAAAGCGAAGTGGCTGGAACGGTTGTGGTTATACACAACTATACATTTTCAATAGACTTTGTCTCAGCTTGTAGATAGAAGAGGTATTGGAATAAATTTATTCCAATACCTCTTCTATATTTGTTTCGTCTATAAAAAAGACACTAGTGCTGGCGCGTCCACGGGGTAGACGAAGCAAGAAGACAGGCGGTTTTCCTGGCTCCTTGCGGGAGTCATCCCCAAAGCGACCAGCACGGTTTTGAGACTTTATAAACTTGTGTATGTGGACAACCCAGACTCACTCCTATTTTTCTTTTGTACGCTCTTCATCTATAGAAAATCCTCAAGATTCTTTGACTCGTCTATAAAAAGATAACAGCACGGGTTAAGGCCATCTTAAACTGCATATGTAAATTTTTTCGACAGTAAAGACTGATGCTATTCATCAGTCTTTTTTTGTGTGAACTTTATGAACAAAAAGAACACAAAACTCTTTAAATAGCTTATTTTGCAAACGGTTACATTCTGAAAATTCAAAGTTATACTCAAGTTAATCAAAAAACGAGGGGGAAATCGAATGAAAAAAACAATGCTTACGACAATTTTAGCGGCAAGTGCTTTAGTATTTGCTGGATGTAACTCAGAAGAATCCGCGAATGAAAGTACAGGAGAAAGTGGAGCATTCGAGCCTTCAAAAAATATCGAAATGGTAGCACCGGCTGGAGCTGGTGGCGGCTGGGATACGACAGCTCGTGAAGTGGCAAGAGTTTTTGGTGAAACGGGAATTATTGAAAAGAACATGACCGTCATCAACAAAGAAGGTGGCGGTGGAGCCATTGCTTGGGCATATATTCATGGTCAAGATGACAGTCCTTATAATTTATTCGTTTCTTCGCCACCCTTAATGTTTGTTCCGTTAAATGGGCAGTCTGAGTATGGTCATGAAGATTTTACACCATTAGCAAATATGATTGCAGATTATGGCGCATTTGCAGTAAGTGCAGATAGCGAATGGGAAGACTTAAATGACTTGTTTGATCAAATGAAAGAAGACCCTGAGAGTGTAACGGTCGTAGGAACATCGTCTCCCGGAAGTATGGATCATATGCAATTTGTTCGCATCGCCAAAGCAGCAGGTGTAGATCCAAAGAAAATCAAATATGTATCTGACCAAGACGGTGGAGCATTGACATCGGTATTAAACGGCTCAGTTGATGTATTTTCTACAGGTGTTGGAGAAGTAGTTGAACAAGTGCGTGCTGGAAACATCAAAGTTCTCGGTGTGACAGCTGAAGAACGAATGGAAGGCGAAATTCTTTCAGACTTCCCAACAGCTATCGAACAAGGAATTGATGAAAGCTTTATCAACTGGCGCGGGTTCTTTGGACCGCCAAACATGGATCAGGCGGCAGTAGATTACTACGAAGAAAAATTCAAAGAGTTAAGTGAATCTGAAGAATTTGCTGAAGTGCGTAAAAAGTATGGTTGGAACGAAATGTACTTAAGTTCAGAAGAATACGAGGAATTTTTAAACAATGAATACAAAGAAATTGAAGTGTTATTAGAGGAAATCGGGTTAGGAAACTAAAGAATTTAGAAACCGAATAACAATTATTCGGTTTCTTTCTTTTCAGTATAAAGGAGGCGTTCCACTTGCCGTTAACCATCAATCGAAGAATAGCTTTAATCTTATTTGTAATAGCAGCGATTTATTTGTTTTTAAGCTTTCAATTACCGAATTATCCATATGCACCGGTAGATGCTGATGTGATACCAAAAGGACTAGGCATCTTAATGATTATTTTATCTATTGCTCTCTTTTTCTCTAAAGCTATTGAAACCGAGGCGGAAAAAGAGAAACGCAATATTCCTAAAAAAGAATTATTAGTTTTACTAGCTGTTTTTGCCATGATTTTTCTTTATATTTTATTATTTGAAATCATTGGATTTGTCATTATGACTGCAATTTTTATCTTTTTCTGTTCATGGTTTTTAGGCTATACCAAATGGAAATCCAACATTATTGTTTCAATCTTATTTCCTTTAGGGATGTATGTGATTTTTGTTTTTGCTTTAGGAATTTCGCTACCTAAAGGCATTTTACCAATATAGGAGGTGTGGACTTTATGAATGCTTTTGACGGAATGATAACAGGTTTTCAAGTCGCTTTAAGCTGGGAAGGAATTTTGTTTGTTTTAATCGGTGTTATTGTCGGTACGTTAATCGGCATGATGCCAGGGCTTGGACCCATTAGTGCCATAGCCATTATGATTCCGATTACATATGGAATGGATCCAGCGCCTGCACTTGTCATGATGGCCGGAGTTTATTATGGCGCTGTATTTGGGGGATCGACTTCCTCAATTCTCTTAAATGCTCCTGGGATTTCAGGAACTGTTGCAACAGCTTTTGATGGCTATCCAATGGCGCAACAAGGAAAGGCTGGGAAAGCACTAGCCATTGCTGCGATTGCTTCATTTTTCGGGGGAACGGTTTCTGTTATTATGCTGATGTTGTTAGCCCCAGCCTTATCAAGTGTAGCCATCTCGTTTGGCCCACCTGCCTATTTTGCATTAATGCTTATGGGATTAACTGCCATTTCCAGTTTGTCTGAAGGTTCTACGATAAAAGCGATGATCGCCGCAGTTGCTGGGGTAATGGTCGTTACTATCGGAATTGATCCACAAACTGGGACGCAACGATTTACGTTTGGGAATGTGAATTTGTTTGATGGATTTGACTTTTTAATTATTGCACTTGGTTTGTTTGCCATTGCAGAAGTTTGTATGTTGGTGCTTAATCGGAAAAATCGTAGCTTGAGTGATGATCAAAAACTTGGCAGCTTAAAAGTGACTCGAGCAGATTTGAAAGAAATGAGCGGCCCAATGACCCGTCAATCATTTGTTGGGTTTATCCTCGGCGTACTGCCAGGTGCAGGTGCAACAATCGCTTCATTTATTAGTTATATCTTTGAAAAACGAATTTCAAAAAATCCAGAGGAATTTGGAAAAGGTTCTATAAAAGGGTTAGCCGCTCCAGAAAGTTCAAATAATGCCGCAACAAGTGGCGCATTTGTGCCGTTATTGAGTCTAGGTATTCCAGGTTCTGGGACAACAGCGGTTATGCTTGGTGCATTTCTAGTATTAGGCGTTCAACCGGGTCCACTGTTAATGACGGATCGTCCAGAGATTTTTTGGGGGATTATTGCCAGTATGTATTTAGGAAATATTTTTCTATTGATCTTAAACTTGCCGCTTATTCCTTACTTAGCGAAAATATTGAGTATTCCGAGACCTTTGTTGATTTCATTAGTTATCATGTTCAGTTTGATCGGCGTATATTCGATTAGTTTTAATGTGTTTGATCTTTATATGCTGCTTGTTTTTGGTGCACTTGGATTTGCTATGCGCGTTTTTTCTTTTCCAGCTCCGCCATTTATCTTGGCATTTATCTTAGGGGGAATGATGGAGCAAGCGTTCAGACAATCGATGACAATTTCAAATGGAAACTTAGCAATCTTTGTTAACAGTCCATTGCCATTATCGTTAATTTTGATTGCGCTACTCTCACTAGTTATTCCTGGTCTTCTAAAATGGAGAAGCCGTCGGAAGCTAGCTAACATGTAAGGGGGGACGATGTGGTTCTTTCGAAACTTCGATTTTTGAGCCTGTTTTTTCTGTTGAGTTTGGCGAGTATCTACTATATATATCCCGGTATTGCTTCTGTTTATTCACTGCAGCAGCAATTAACACTGCTATTGTTAGGTATTGCCATCTATTTTTGGACACTCAGTTCATTGCCTATTGCAGCATCGAGCTTTGTGATAATCGGATTAATCTTGATGTTTGATGTGGTAGAGGAGCCGGAAGAAGCTTTCACAGGATTTATTTCAAGTGCTTTGTACTTTATATTAGTACTATCTCTTATTTCCACTGCTTTAGTAACGGCAGGAGTAGATCGAGTGTTTGCGCAAATTATTATGAAATTTAGCAGAGGTGGGTTTCGAGCAATCTTGTTCGGATTGCCTCTGCTTATTTTATGGATGCCTGTTTTTTTGCCGTCAGCTGTGGCGCGATTTCGTATACTCGAGCCAATTATTGAACAACTTAACATTCAGTTTGGCTTTGGACCAGAAAGTCTATTTCGCAAATATTGCATGTACTTAATAGGGATGTTTAACCAAAACTCAACAATGGTAGTGTTTACCGGAGGTGGATTTCCAATTCTGGCCGCACAATTATTGAAGGATTTTGGAAATACTGAAATTTCATGGCTCGGATGGTTTTTACGCATCGCTCCACCACTTTGGATCGCAATGCTAGTTATTAGTTTTAGCGTGTGGTTTTACTTTAAGAGGCAGCGTGACGCTACTGTCGCTACTTATCGGGAAGTTCCTAAAATGAATGATGAAAAATTCCCGCCCCGTTTTTGGTGGGTGATAATACCTTTTGGCATGATGATTATTAGTTGGATTGTTTTAGACCAGGAACAAGTGCCGCTAGTTTTGGCACCGCTCTTGTTAGTAGGATATTATGGAATGCCGATTAATGGGTTAATAACCAATCAAACGATAAGAAACTATGATTGGGAAAGTTTCTTACTAATAGGATCTTCCTTTTCACTTGGTTACGTAATTGAAATGAATGGGACAGCACTCGTGCTCGCTGAACAATTAATGAGCTTTTTACCACAAGGACTTGGAGAGTTTGGCAATTTTATTTTTATTGCTTGTGTTATTTTTGTGTTACGTTTTTTATTTGTCGTACCCTCGACTTCAATGATTATTATTTTTCCTATCATTATGAATTACGCGCGTATTCTTGACTTGTCGATTATAGCGAGTGCATTTTTAGTGATTATGATTATTGGTGGTGTTACAGTATTACCAATTCATTCACCAACAACGTTTTTAGCTTTTCAAAAAAAAGCTCTTTCATTTAAGGAACAAATAATTGTTGGTAGTTATTCAAGCTTTATCATTCTCATCATCGCAATTACATGGGCGGCATTTATTTGGTGAATAGATAAAAGCTTGAACTGAGGTTTCTTATGTTTAACCGATTTTATACGGGGTAGGGTACTTAGAGAGCGAAAAAACACGAGGAGGAACTAAAATATGTTTAATTACACAGTAGATACATCTAAAACAGTGAGCGAGGCCGTTGAAGCTTTAGAAGAAAACTTAAAGGCAGAGAAGTTCGGCGTACTTTGGAATTTTGATTTAACTGCGAAGCTTCAAGAAAAAGGAGAAGATTTCGATACTCCTTATACGATTTTAGAAGTTTGCAATCCGCAAGAAGCAAACCGTGTACTATCCGAAAACTTGATGATTGGCTACTTCCTGCCTTGTAAAATCGTTGTGTACAAAGAAAGCGACAGTGTAAAAATTGGGATGCCGAAACCAACTGCTTTGATTGGCATGGTAGAAGACCAAAACATTAAATCGATTGCAGAAGACATTGAACAACGATTGATCAAATGTATTGACCAGTCTGCGTAATTAGATATGCACATATACACCCGAGCTGGTCTTTATGTTAAAGAGATTTTCTATCGTAAGCTAATGTGTTGACTGCATACCCTAAGGGGTATAAAATAAGGGGTAAGTAAGATATCCTTTATTTTATAAATAGGAGGCATAATCGATATGAAATACGATAAACTTGTTGAAAACCGATTGAAAAGAATAGAAGGCCAGCTACGCGGTGTGATTAAAATGGTTGAGAACGAAGGCGAATGCAGAGACGTTGTTATGCAGCTCTCAGCAGTAAGAAGTGCAGTAGATCGTGCTATTGGAGTAATCGTTAGCGATAACTTAGAATCATGTGTACGTGAAAGTATTGACAAAGGCGAAAGTACTGAAAGCATGGTAAAAGAAGCTGTAGACTTACTCGTAAAGAGCAGATAGAAAATTAATGTTTGACAATCAAAAACATATGCTTTAACATACCCTGTAGGGTATAAAAAAGTGCGGCGTCACTATAAAACGTTATTTTTTTTGAAAAAATAAATACCCCTACGGGTAATTTAAATGGAGGCAATACAATGGCACAAGAGCAAAAGAAAACTACGATCGTATTATTTAGCGGTGACTATGACAAGGCAATGGCGGCTTATATTATTGCCAACGGTGCTGCGGCATACGATCACGAAGTAACAATTTTCCACACATTCTGGGGATTAAATGCATTAAGAAAAGAAAATCCACCAGAGTTGAAAAAAGGTCGTTTAGAAACGATGTTCTCGAAAATGATGCCAAGAGGTGCAGATAAACTTGGTTTATCAAATATGCATTTTGGCGGAATGGGCCCGAAAATGATCAAACAAGTTATGAAAAAACACAATGCATTATCTTTGCCACAATTAATTGAAATGGCAGAAGAACAAGATGTGAAAATGATTGCTTGCACAATGACAATGGATCTTCTAGGACTTCAAAAAGAAGAATTACTTGATGAAATCGAGTATGCAGGAGTTGCAGCTTATCTTGGAGATGCAGAAGACGGGCACGTTAACCTATTCATTTAATTAAATTTAAATATGAAGGGAAAGATGCACAATGGAATGGATTACATGGGTCATAATCGGAGCGGCAGTTCTTTGGTTGGTTTATCGATTCACTACGCCTACTAAAGGAGTTCAGTCGATTTCTACAGAAGAAATGAAATCACAACTAGGTAAAAAAGATAAACAGTATATAGATGTAAGAACGCCAGGTGAGTTCAAAGGAAATCACATTAAAGGCTTTAAAAACATTCCATTGAATGAATTACCGAAACGCATGAATGAACTATCAAAAGATAAAGAAACATTAGTTATTTGCCAAAGCGGGATGCGTAGCAGCAAAGCCAGCCAATTATTGAAAAAAAATGGCTTTACCGCAATTACAAACATTAGAGGCGGAATGAGCAGTTACCGCAGATAAAAGGAGAGATTTATCATGAAAACCATGACAACTCAAGAAGTTCAAGAATTATTGGAAAGTAACCAATCAATTAATTTGATCGATGTTCGTGAAACAGACGAAGTTGCAGCAGGTAAAATTCCAGGTGCGATCAATATTCCTTTAGGAACATTGGAGTCTCGCATGGGCGAACTTGATAAATCACAAGAATACATTATGGTTTGTCGTTCAGGTGGACGCAGTGGTCAAGCAACTAGTTTCCTTGACAGTCAAGGTTACAATGTTACGAACATGGACGGCGGAATGCTGAATTGGAACGGCGAAACAAACTAATTACCTGCTGAAACAACAAGCGGAATATCAAGGAGGAAATTTAATGGTACAGATCGACTTCACATTAGATGCAAAAGGATTGGCATGTCCAATGCCAATCGTAAAAACGAAAAAAACAATGAAAAGTATGGATTCAGGGAAAGTACTAGAAATTCTTGCGACAGATAAAGGATCAACTGCTGATCTTCAAGCATGGGCAAAAAGTTCAGGACATCAATATATTGGGACTGAAACTGAAGGAGACGTTTTACGCCATTTTCTGCGTAAAGATGGTGCAGGATCTCCTGAAGAAACCATTACTATACCTGAAATCGCATTAACTGATTTTGCTCAAAAAGTTGAAACAGATGAAAATCTAACCATTTTAGATGTTCGTGAAAAAGACGAATTTGAAGAAGCTCATATTCCTGGTGCAGTTCATATCGCTTTAGGTGATGTAGAAACGCGCATGGAAGAGTTGGAAAAAGAAGACACAATTTATATAATTTGCCATTCTGGTCGTAGAAGTGGAATTGCAGGAGATTTAATGGCTAAAAAAGGCTTTGATAAACTTTATAACGTAGTACCAGGTATGAGAGATTGGACAGGAAAAACAGTTTAAAAATTTTAACTAATTATATACCCCTGGAGGTAATTTTGTATGACGGTAACAGCAATGACAGCAAGTGAAGTAGCAAAAAAAGTAGTAAACAATCAGCCATTGTTCATCTTAGATGTACGAAATGGCGATGCTTTCTCGGATTGGAAAATTGAAGGCGGCAATATCCAATATTTGAATACACCTTATTTCGATTTATTGGACGGCGTCGAAGAAGTGGTTTCAGAATTGCCAACAGACAGAGACATTTTAGTGGTCTGTGCAAAAGAAGGGTCTTCGGTTATGGTAGCAGAAATGTTGTCAGAAGAAGGCGTTCAAGCAGCTTATCTACAAGGTGGTATGAAAGCTTGGAGTGAGCATCTGGAACCAGTAAAAGTCGGTGAATTGAGCAACGGCGGAGAATTATATCAATTTGTACGTCTTGGCAAAGGTTGCCTTTCTTATATGGTAATCTCTGAAGGAGAAGCCGCTGTAGTTGATGCAACTCGCATGGCAAATATCTTCTTGGACTTCGCGCAGGAAAAAGGCGCAACTATTAAACACGTTTTTGATACACACTTACACGCCGATCACATTTCTGGCGGTCGTGCAATTGCAGAAGCGACAGGTGCAATGTATTACTTGCCACCAAAAGATGCAGAAGGCGTTGTATTTGAATACGCAGCTTTAGAAAATGGGTTAGAAGTGGAAATTGGAAGCTCGAAACTTGAAATTGAAGCTCTTTATTCACCAGGGCACACAATTGGTTCTACTTCGTTTATCGTAGATAGCAAGTACTTGTTGACTGGTGATATTCTTTTCATCGATTCAATTGGACGTCCAGACCTTGCAGGTCTTGCAGAAGACTGGGTAGGCGATTTGAGAGAATCTCTTTACTCGCGTTATCAAGATCTAGCAAACGAACTTATTGTTCTTCCAGCTCATTTCATGATTATTGATGAGTTAAATGAAGACGGCAGTGTGGCTAAAAAACTAGGTGATTTGTTTAAAGAAAACCACGGATTGAATATTTCGGACGAGCAAGAATTCCGTGATATGGTTACAAAAAACTTACCGCCACAGCCGAATGCTTATCAAGACATTCGCAAAACAAATATGGGTCAAATCACACCAGATGAAGAAATACAGCGTGAAATGGAAATTGGACCGAATCGCTGTGCAGTACGTTAAGTAAGAGCTAGACTTTAAGCACACAATTATTTTAGGTGTGAAGCAAATCAGCGAAGATTCTTGTGAATTCGCAGGAAAACAAGGCTGGTTTGTGGAATATCTTAAAGTAGATATAGTAAATAGTTATTTCGATAAATAGTATAAACAACTCAAAGGAGAGATATTGATGAACGCAACTAAAGTATTAGACGCAAAAGGGCTAGCATGCCCAATGCCAATCGTAAAAACAAGAAAAGAAATGAAAACTATGGAAAGTGGCGAAGTTCTTGAAATCTTGGCAACTGATAAAGGCGCACAAGCAGATTTAGCTGCATGGGCAAAATCAGGTGGTCACGAACTTATGGATTCTCAAACAGAGGGCGATGTCTTCAAATTCTGGATTAAGAAAGGCTAAAAGATAGAGTAGAGGGTATCGGTACGATACCCTTTTCCCTTTTAGAAAGGTGATGTAAAATGAGCATAGATTTTATCATTGTTATATTTCTCATCGGCTTTATTGGTTCTTTTATTTCCGGAATGGTGGGAATCGGTGGCTCGATTATCAAGTATCCGATGCTACTTTATATACCAGTAATGCTAGGCTACACAGCTTTTAGTGCCCATGAAGTATCAGGTATTAGTGCCATTCAAGTCTTTTTCGCGACTATCGCCGGAGTATGGGCATATCGTGGGAGCGGCTATTTAAACAAAACATTGATCGCTTATATGGGTGGTGCGATTTTAGTAGGTAGCTTTATCGGTGGCTATGGTTCAACATTATTGTCTGAGCAAGCTATTAATATTGTCTATGCTGTCTTGGCAACAATTGCTGTAATTATGATGTTTATGCCTAAAAAAGGTGTGGATGACATTCCGCTTGATCAAGTTACCTTTAACAAATGGCTAGCAGCAGGATTAGCATTTGCTGTCGGAATTGCAGCCGGAATCGTAGGCGCGGCAGGTGCCTTTATTTTGGTGCCGATTATGCTGATTGTATTGAAAATCCCAACGCGGATGACAATTGCAACTTCGCTTGCGATTACATTCTTGTCGTCAATCGGTGCAACAGTTGGTAAAATTGTTACGGATCAGATTTTATATGGTCCAGCATCTATCATGATTGTTGCAAGTCTTATTGCAGCACCGCTTGGAGCTAAGCTAGGGCAAAAAATGAATACGAAATATCTTCAATGGATTTTGGCCTTACTAATCTTAGGTACCGCTATTAAAATCTGGTCAGATATTCTTTAACATATAAAAGAGGACGCCTTTTAAAGGGCGTCCTCTTTTATATTTCAGCGCTTTTTCCACTTATTGTTTCGATTCGGTCGGATGGATATGTGTAGTTTCCTGTTCTCTCGATTTGAGCGACTTCATACATAGCTAATGCTACTGACTTAGCTTCCACAGGTTTGTATTTTTCCATTTTCCCTTTCAGAAAACGACTATAAACAGGGCTTAACGATGCCGCAGCTTTTTCGCCTAACCGAAATTCTTTGCGATTACCTAGCAATAAAGAAGGTTGGAAAATATGGAGCGCGGTCAATCCTATTTTTTTCAACCGCAACTGCAATTGACCTTTTGTACGACTATAAAAAACTCTAGATGTCGAATCGGCGCCTAATGCTGTAATGACGAGAAAATTCTTTGCCTGCTGTGAGGCTGCTAATTCAGCCATTTTAAGAGGATAGTGGTAATCGACTTTTTTAAATGCTTCTTGTGACCCAGCTTTTTTAATGGTAGTGCCGAGACAGCAGTAAACATCATCTACATCAAAATATTTGGCGTATTCCTCCAAGTTATCGAAATTTGTAGTAACTTGCTGTAATTTTTCATGAGCGATTTCGAGAGGTTGGCGAACCAAAATGATAACTTGTGAATAATTTGAGCTGTTTAATAGGATATGAAGTAATTCTTTACCAACTAATCCGCTAGCTCCTGCTAGTAAAGCCGTTTTACTATTCATTGTGAACGACTCCTTTGTCTATGTTTCTTTAGCTTAAAATCTACTATACCCCAATTTACAGGAAATTGTCTTTTTGCTTTGATTCTTTCATTGTAGAGGTACAATAAGGGTAGGGTCAAAAAGAAAGGAAGACGCACATGAAACCAGTGATACTTGCTGAAAAACCAAGCCAAGCAAAGGCCTATGCTGAAGCGTTCAAGTCCACAAAACGTGATGGTTTTATTGAAATTGCACCAGACCCGATTTTCCCAGAAGGCGCATATATCACATGGGGAATTGGACATCTTGTGGAGTTAAAAGAACCGAAAGCTTATGATCCGAAATGGGGAAAGTGGTCATTAGCTGCTTTGCCAATTTTGCCGAACAACTATCAGTTTCAAATAGCACGAGGCAAAGCTCAGCAATTTGGCATCATTAAAAAGTTGATATTTCAAACCGATACGGTCATCAATGCGTGTGATGTTGACCGGGAAGGATCTAATATATTTTATAGCATCTATTATCATACAGGTGCTAAGAACAAAAAAATAAAACGCCTATGGATTAACTCACTAGAAGCAGATGAAGTCAGAAAAGGGTTTCAAGAACTGCGGGACAATCACCAAGACTTATTACTATACCAAGAAGCCAAGGCGCGTCAAATCAGTGATTGGCTTGTCGGTATGAACGGATCTCGTTTGTATTCGTTATTGCTTCAAGAAAAAGGCATACGCGAAGTATTTGCAATCGGTCGTGTTCAGACGCCAACGGTTTTTCTGATATACCAACGGGAAAAAGAAATCGAAGCGTTTGTGCCAGAACCTTTTTATGAAATCGAAGGGCTGTTTGTTGCAGAAAAAGGACGTTACAAAGGCAAAGTGAAGTTGCGTGCCAAAGAGCGTAAAGAAGCAGAGGAATTGCTCGCTAAGCATGCGATTGGAGCAAAAGAAGAGGGTGTTGTGACACAAGTCAAAACGACAGAAAAACGCACGCCACCTCCACAACTGCATTCGTTATCTACTTTGCAGGCAGCGGCCAATCGCAAGTGGAAATACAGTCCGGCGAAAGTGTTATCTGTCATGCAAGGCCTATATGAGAAAAAATTAGTGAGTTACCCAAGAACCGATACGCAACACATTACGCCTGGTGAATTTAGTTATTTGGCAGTACAAGTTGAGAAGTACCAACAAATCATCAATGCACCGTTTCCAATCGCGTCAAAAGCCCCTAAAAAACGTTTTGTAGACAGCGCTAAAGTTCAAGAGCATTATGCGATCATTCCGACCAAAACAATACCGACCGCACGCAAAATCGAAGGCTTAGCAAAAGACGAGCGTAATTTATATGAAGAAGTATTGCGGACAACATTGGCGATGTTTCATAAAGATTATCGGTATGCAGAAACAAAAGTGACAACTGAAGTTAAAAGCTTACCATTTTTCACAACCGGCAAAACAGAGCTTGAAAAAGGCTGGAAAGAGCTGTTTGCTGTTTCTAAAGAAGCAAAGCAAGAGCCTTCATTGCCACCATTGCGTGAGCAAGAGGCTGTTAAGAGCAAAATTGATATAAAAGAAAATATGACAATACCACCAAAACCTTACACAGAAGGGCAACTGATCGCGATGATGAAAACATGCGGAAAGCTTGTTGAAGACGTAGAGGATACCGAAATCTTGAAAGAAATTGAAGGGCTCGGTACGGAAGCAACAAGAAGTGGCATTATTGAAACGATCAAGCGTCATGAATACATTTCAGTCACGAAAAACATTGTTTCGATTACGGGAAAAGGGCGTATTCTATGCCAGTCTATTGAAGGTAATTTATTGTCCAGTCCATCGATGACGGCAAAATGGGAAACGTATTTAAAGAAAATTGGACGCGGGGAAGGTTCAGCTGAAGTATTTTTAGCTACTATCGGCAAATTTATTCAAAAACTGCTCGACGAGGTACCAGCTCAAATGCAGAAAAATGGATTGCCAGAAAAATTAGCAACGCCTGATGCTAAAGATGAAATTGCGCTTTGCCCAAGATGTAAGAAAGGCATGATTGTTTCGAGAAGAGGCTCTTATAATTGCACGGAATATGAAAATGGCTGCAAGCAATCTTTTCCTGCGACGTTCTTGAAAAAAAGACTAACCGCCAAGCAAATTGAGTATTTGTGTACGAAAGGCAAGACGCCCGTTATTAAAGGATTTGTTTCGAAAAACGGAAAAAAATTCAATGCCAAGTTGATACTAGAAGACGGTAAATTGAAAATGGAGTTCTGAAGTTCATTTGGTTGCAATAACCCCCGGCTTTCTTCGATAATCAATGAGAGAGTAAAGTAACCGATCTGAAAGAAAGGGAGTTTCGTATGAACTATAATTTTGATGAAATTATTAATAGAAGAGGCACTTACTCTTTGAAATGGGACGGAGAAGAATTGATCAAGCAGTTTGGTTTAACAGAAAGGTACGATGAAGACACGATTCCGTTATTTACTGCAGACATGGATTTACCAGTACCTCAACCTTTAGTAGAGGCATTGCATAAAACAGTCGATCACCGGATTTATGGCTATTCTGTTTTTCCAGATGAATATTTTGATGCGATTCAATCATGGATGCAAAAGCGACATGATTGGAAAATAGAGAAAGAGCATATTGTTTACAGTCCAGGAACTGTTCATGCATTGAGTATTGCAGTTAAAGCATTTACAAATGCGGAAGACGGCATCATGATTCAACGCCCTGTCTATCCTCCCTTTACTTCTGTAATTGAAGGCAATAATCGGCATGTCGTAAATAATGCTTTGAAAAAAGATGACGATGGCTATTATTCAATCGACTTTGAAGATTTTGAAGCAAAAGCAAAAGAGGACAATACGAAAATGTTTATCTTGTGTAATCCTCATAACCCAACAGGGCGAAACTTCAATGAAGATGAACTAAAAAGAATGGCGGCTATATGTCATAACCATAATGTCTTAATTGTGGCAGATGAAATTCATGGAGATTTGCTTCGTCGGGGCGAAAAATTTGTGCCAATGGCAAAAGTAGCCGAGCACACTGACCACATTATTACGTGCACAGCTATCAATAAAACTTTTAATGTGGCTGGACTTCATTGTACAAATATCATCATCTCTGACGAAGAGTTGCGAACTAAATTTTCTACTGAAATGGGCATGCAACTAGCATCTCCATTTGCTATTGCGGCGTTAATTGCCGTTTACAATGAAGGCGAAGACTGGCTAGAGCAGTTAAAGGACTATGTAGATGGCACGATGGCTTATATAAAAGAGTTCTTAGCTGAGCGCATGCCTGAAGTAAAAGTAGCTATTCCTGAAGGAACTTATATTATGTGGTTAGATTTCGGTGGTTACGGCATAACAGCTGAAGAAATTCATGATCGCATATATAACAAAGCAAACGTCCTACTTGAGGATGGTAATATGTTTGGTGAAGAAGGAGAATTCTATCAACGAATTTGTACGCCTTCTCCGCGCCCATTAATAGAAGAAGCTTTGGAAAGAATAGCAAAAGAATTTGAAAATATTCCCGGGGTAAACATTGGAACTAAAGTAAATAATAAGTGAATGCTGATTTCTTTATCTTTGATATGATATTTAGTATGATGAATGTACTTGGGAAATAAGAGCGTTTTTAATCTGAGAGGAAGTTTCAATTAGCAACGGTATTTTTTCAGGTGATCGCTACTTTTATATCTTGGTTAAATATTTCAGACAATAGAGCTGAAGTAAAAGCCGAAAAGAATGCCTTGAAACAAGGGCAGTTCTTTTCGGCTTTTCTATTTTCTGAAAAAGGAAGGACGTGGTCGTTATTTATTACTTTATAGATCATAAGAAAAAGAAGATTCACCAGCGACAGTTTGCAGGAGACCGGTGCGGTTTTGTAGAGACCCCTGTAGAAAAAAGGGAATTTACTGACCAAGTTGAATATATTCAACAGCTTGAGACAAAAGATTTATATGAAACGTGTAAATATTGTCAGCAAGCTCAAAGCATTAGTGGCTAGAAAAGGTATATTTATAAATAAGCTAGAAAAAATGCCATAGATAAGCTCAGATTATCTGAGTTTATCTATGGTTTTATAAGCTGGAATTTGTTATTTAGTAGGTTCTAGTAATAACAAAATATAGCCTTTATCAGTGGTAAAGTTCCAATCAAGAAATACTTCTAAAATAGGCTGCTTCAAAATAGCTTCAATCCGAGTTTGTAACAGTAAGCGCCGTTCTAAAGGACGCTTAACTAACTTCAGTTCTTCAGTAAATCCTCCACGAATAAGTTCTTTTTCAATTTCGACAAAAATTCCGGTACGCTCGATCAATAATGTGCGGCTGTTGAGCCAGTACAAATCAGTTTTCTCAGGAATTTTTTGTGCTTTCCGACTAGCTTCCTCCACTTCCTCGAGAACACTTTCCACTGGAACAGCTGAATCCCACTCAAATTTATTTGCTGGAGATTTATCGGTCATGACAGCAAGAATCATTCCCGACTGATCATCCAAATTCCAATCTGCATAAACATCTTCAATATCTAATTCGCCAATTTTCCATAAATCCAATTTAATATCTACAACCAATTGATTCATTAAAAGATCACGTGTTTCTAATACTCTGCGATGTTCTTGCTGTTTCAGTAGAATTTTTTCAGGCGAAGATAAAAACCCACGTAAGTGGATAGTGATAAAGGGAGGCTTGACGGTTACAAATACTGAAGTAGGACCTTTTCCAAAATGGTTACGCAGTAGAGTAGAAATATAGCTGCCAACTTCAGTATGAATTTCTTTTTCGTTAGGCATGAGGCAGTCTCCTTTTCTTAGTTATAGCATCATAAGCTGCAATCTCTCTTCAGTATATCTAATTAAACATAGACGGAAAAAGAGGAGTCTGTCTAGTGTGCTTTATTATATGGCAATTGTGTTGTTGTGTCCAAAAGGATTGAATCGACTAAAAAAGAGTTACGTACTTAGAAATATATAGGTTGATTAGTTTAATAGAAAATCACATTTCGTACTTTCCTTTTAATGGAACAAATAGTACGTGATTCAAAAGTGTGATGTGAATTTTGTCTTCAGCGTCTTTTTCAATCAATTGAAGTTGTTGGCTGACGGAATTTCCTACGGGAATCACCATTTTCCCTCCTCGATTTAGTTGTTCAATTAACTCTTTTGGAACTTCAATAGCTGCAGCAGTAACCATTATTCGGTCAAAGGGAGCATGCTCTTTCCAGCCAATGCTGCCATCGCCTAATTTGAAATGAATATTATTGATATTTAATTGAGCTAATCGTTCTTTTGCACGATTGTATAATTCTTCAATTCTTTCAATTGTATAGACGGCTCCTGAAAAAACTGCCAATAATGTGGTTTGAAATCCTGAGCCTGTTCCGACTTCTAACACTTTATGGCATGGCTTAAGATCGAGTGCTAAGGTCATTTCGAGAACAAGCGATGGCTGTGAGATGGTTTGTTCAAATCCAATAGGAAGAGCATGGTCGAGTGACGCAAGATCTTTATTGGAATCCATGAAGTAGCTACGATCCATTTCTCTAAAATAAGCAATAATCTCTTTTCTGCGATTTTCCATCTTCTTTCCCTACTTTCTTTCCTTACGGAAATAATGAGCAAAGCAGTGTTTAAATCATGCATTTTCTGAGAGGTATTGTTACAGTAATTTTAAGTGGAAAACAGCATGCTGTATAGTATTTACTCCGGAGTTTTAAAGGAAGGAGGTTGTCATTATGACTCATCAACAAATGACCATCGAAACAATTGAAAAAGGAATTTGTTTAAATGAAGAAAATTGGGAAGTCGCAACTTTAGGAATGGGCTG
This sequence comes from Planococcus donghaensis MPA1U2, assembly GCF_000189395.1. GTDB lineage: Bacteria > Bacillota > Bacilli > Bacillales_A > Planococcaceae > Planococcus > Planococcus donghaensis_B. Next base: position 102,207 of record NZ_AEPB01000044.1, read on the forward strand.
CTTTTGGGGGCCAGATGCGCGATTTGGGAGTATGGCGGGTGTTATGCGAACGCGTGTAGGATTCGCAGGTGGCACGACTCCAACGCCTAGTTACCGAATGATGGGCGACCATACAGAAACGCTTCAAATCGAATACGACCCGCAAGTGATCAGCTACGCAAGTATAGTAAAGGAATTTTGGCGTAATCATTATCCAAATCGTGATAATTACAAAGGAAGACAATATATTTCTTTACTTCATTATCATACCGATCAACAGCGACAAACAATTGAGACAATCCGAAAAGAAATGGAAGCAGAACTGGGAGAGTCAATTGAAACAGAAATTGCTCTTTTTAGTCAGTTTACTTTGGCAGAAGAGCGTCATCAAAAATACTATTTAAAGCGTTACCCAAAAGCGCTTGATCAGCTGGAAACGCTTTATCCAAATAAGGGTATGTTAGTAGACTCGATTTTTGCTGCGCGATTAAACGGATTTGTGAAAGGTTTCGGTACAAAAGACAGCTTGCGAAAAGAGATAAATCAGTGGAGCATTGGAGAAACCGAGAAGACTTTTCTAACATCGCTTTTTTTATCGTTAAAATGGTAAATAAAATAGCTTGAAATGAGAGAGGAGGGACGGTATCAATGGATCAAACTACAATGATTATGGCTTTAGTGCCAATCTTTCTTATTCAACTTGCTTTAATGATTTTCGCTTTAGTGGACTTAGTGAAAAACCCTAACCCAAATGGACCGAAATGGATGTGGGGCATCATTATTGTTGTTATCAATCTTATTGGGCCCATTCTATACTTTGTTATAGGGAGGAAAAATTATTGAATATCGTAGAAGTTGAAAACCTCACAAAACGCTATGGAGGAGAAACAGCCGTTGAAGAGCTTTCTTTTATATTAGAGAAAGCGACTGCTACGGCATTGATTGGTCCAAATGGTGCCGGAAAGACAACAAGTTTATCGATGCTGGCTAATTTGTTATCGCCGACCAGCGGGAAGATCATAATGAAAAAAGATATATCCATTGGTTTTCTTCCTCAATATCCACAATTTTTTCCATGGCTAACAGCGATTGAATTTACAGAATTAGCAGCCAAAATAAGTGGAGTCGATATTAAACAAGCAAGGTTGCAGTCCATAAAAACGTTAGAATTTGTAGGTCTTGAAAATGCTATACATAAAAAAGTTGGCAGCTTTTCAGGAGGCATGAAACAGCGGCTAGGTCTTGCGCAAGCGATTGTTCACCGGCCCGAATTGCTTTTACTAGATGAACCCATCTCGGCATTAGATCCAACAGGGCGCAGAGAAATCATGAATTTATTAAAATCGTTACAACAAGATACGACTATTTTGTATTCTACTCATATTTTGAATGATGCGGAAGAAATGACAGATCAGCTATTATTCATGAGAGACGGACGTTTGATTGAACAAGGTTCTTTGAAAGATGTTAAGAAAAAACATGCAGCTCCGTATATTCAAATAAAATTCGGAAACTCTACTTATGCGTTAGAGTTCGTAAGCAATCATACATGGAAATGTGAAGTTAAAGAAAATTTAGTTCTACTACCCGTTTCTGAAACAGGCCCAACGATGCAGGACGTTCTGTATGTCCTATCTACAGAAAAACAGGATATTATAGGAGTCGAGTTTCAAGATGCATCTTTAGAAGAAATCTTTCTGAAGGTGGTTGCAAATAAATGAAACAATTTCTGTTGCTATTAAAAAAAGAACAGCTAGAAAATATACGTAATTATAAAATATACTGGATACCCGCAATTTTTATTCTTTTGGGCATAGTAGAACCCACTACAAATTATTTTCTTCCGCAAATTCTTGAGTCTTCTGGGAGCTTGCCAGAAGGAGCGGTATTTGAAATGCCGACACCTACACCGGAACAAATGTTAGCAGCAATTATGGAGCAATTCCAAACGATTGGGATAGCGGTGCTAATTTTAGCTTATATGGGAACAATAGCAGGAGAGCGGAAAAGTGGAACTGCTACTTTGTTGTATGTTCGACCACTCTCATTTAAAGCCTATTTTTTAAGCAAATGGACGACGGCATCTGTTATTTCTCTAGTCAGTGTATGGCTAGGTTTTTTGGCGGGCTATTATTATACATTCTTATTTTTCGGGGAAGTAGCATTGATCAAAGTTTTGCAACTGATAGGAATATATAGTGTATGGGTGCTATTTATTATGGCCCTTGTCTTAGTTGCAAGTGCCATTGCACCGAATAGCGGATTTGCAGCAGCCATTGCATTTGGCACGTATTTGATTATCCAATTAATCGATGGGTTATTCGGCCTAAACTGGACTTTGTCACCCGTAAAAATTCCGCAATATGGAGTAGAGTGGTTAACAGGTTCTCCTAATAGTAGTGTGTGGGGAGCTATCGGAATAGCCATTCTTCTTACATTACTTTTGTTTGCTCTAGGGAGTTGGACAGCAAAAAGAAATAAAGCAAAGACGAAAGTATAGTATGGAGTTTCATGATAAGAGTGTGATTAGGTAGTCTTCGGTTCAACTGTTAAAATAGCATAAAGGAGCTGGGAGATGTGTTGCACCATGTGGAACTTAACGTTTCGAATTTAGTAGAATCCAAATCTTTTTACAGCAAACTATTGCCACTTCTGGGCTATTCATTATTTCAAGAATGGGAAGAGGGATTTAGCTATAAGGCAGGTCCTACCTATCTGGTTTTTGTCCAAACAGAAGAAAAGTTTTTACAAATTCCATATCATCGCAAAGAAACAGGATTAAATCATTTAGCATTTCACGCATCGTCACGTGCGCAAGTAGACGAAATGACTGAAAAGATGAAGCAATTAGGGGCACGGATTTTATATAAAGATCTTCATCCTTATGCGGGTGGACCAGATTATTATGCGGTTTTCTTTGAAGGACCTGATCGCTTAAAAATAGAAATTGTCGCACCAGATGAAACAATCAGCAATGCTTAAGGTTTATATACGATGTGGTTAACAAAATTAGAGTCGAATAGAGGCTAATTGAATATGAAGAAACTTGTAATAATTATTTTGTTCGCGCTAGTCATATGGGGCGTTTTTTGGAGCAATAATAAATGGTTAGAAACCACCGAATATACAGTAGTATCTGAAGAGTTACCTGAGGCTTTTGACGGGGCAAAAATTGTCCAAATATCCGATTTGCACAATGCGACTTTTGGGAAAGATCAATCCTCTTTAATAAAAAAAATACAATCCGCTAAACCTGATGCGATTTTTTTAACAGGCGACTTTATTGACAGCAATCGCTATGATTTGTCAGCGAGTTTGGTGTTAGTAGATGAAATAGTGAAGATGAGTAAAGTCTATTTTGTTACGGGAAACCATGAAATAGCTTCAAACAAGGTGGATGAAATTACAGCTGCTTTGCAAGAACGCGGTGTGATTGTTTTGGCGAATGATTCAGTAGAGTGGGATAAAGATGGCAGTACGATTCAAATTGCGGGCATTGACGATCCGCTAAGTGAGCCTGCAAGACATGGGGACGAGGTAACGCAGGATTATCTTGAATCTGCTCGTTTGACCGATGACTTCACGTTATTGTTAGTACATCGTCCTGAATATTTATCTACCTATGCTGAAGCTGATGTGGATGTTGTTTTTGCTGGACATGCTCATGGCGGTCAAGTTCGTCTTCCTGGAATTGGCGGCTTATATGCGCCAGGCCAAGGGTGGTTTCCAAAAGTAACGGAAGGAATTTTTGATCAAGGTTCATCCCAAATGGTCGTTAGTCGCGGACTCGGGAACAGTAATTTCCCTCTCCGAATTTTCAATCGTCCTGAAATTGTTGTGGTGACATTGGAAAGAGAATAAGGATTGTAGAGTAAATACAAGCAAGGAGGTCGCCTCTAATGATTAAAAAAAAGGAAGTTACATTGCATCGTTACTCTTCGAAACGTTCAATAGATTATGATTTACCAATCGAGCAATTGGAATTTACACGCTTACCTAAAGAAATCGTGGAAAAAGATGCTAGTGATCCGTTAAAGCATTTCATTATCATCAAAGCACGTGGAGAAGATGCGGGTTTTTTTGAGTTGGATGAATCTGAAGATCGAAAGAAATACTCCGATAATCCGAAAGCTTTGTTGCTTAGAGGATTTTCGGTTAACCCAAAATTTCAAGGAAGAGGAATCGCAACGGGATCTATTTCCGCGCTTCCAGAATTTATGGAAGCGGAATTTCCGGATTTCGGTGAGGTGGTGCTAGGTGTTAATGCACGTAACATACCAGCTCAACGGCTCTATCAAAAAGCTGGATTTACAGATACCGGCAGACGAATTATGCGCACTAAAGGCGAACAATATGTGATGTCTTTATCCATTCCAAAATCCAAGTAAGAGCAGTTGTGCTTTTGCTTGGTTTTTTTTACTCGAAATACAAGTGTTTATGTAAACTACATCCGGGATTAAAAGACGAAGAACAAGATGGGCATGTAGAGGAACAGGTTAAATACTCGGTAACGGTTAATTCATGCCCACAAGTGCCGCATAAAATAGCTTTTTCATCAAATCGGTCAGTTGGCCAAACGCGAGGCTCTCCACAACCTCTAGCTTCGTGACATTCAAAGCAAGGGAAATATTCTTGGCAACAGAAAAACTTAATGGCAATTCGGTCAATAGGCGAGTGATAGTGAATACAACGTGTTTCAGCATCTACATTGATGCCTTTTACTTGTTGATGATGGGGCATATCAGTTCCTCCTTTAAAAAAGAAAAATCCTCTTAATTTAAAATAATCAGTTTGATTGATATGGTTCAGTTTCTTTCTATGCTACTATTAAAAAGACAAAACTACGAATCTAATTCTTCGGGGCAAGGTGAAATTCCTTACCGGCGGTGAGCAGGAAACTGTAAGTCCGTGACCCGGTTGAACGATGGCAAGCATAGGCCACTATGTTTAAAGCGTTCAAGCGGTGGAGCTGGTGAAATTCCGGCACCGACAGTTACAGTCTGGATGGGAGAAGAATTTAGAAATCGGCTTTGTTATGTGCCTCTTCTTTTCAATGTGTTTAAATTGAAAGGAGGAATTTGTATGACCAAACACCTTTATCAGGGAGCAGTCTCTGGAAATACAAATCAACGGTCTTTAACCCTGCTCATTTCCACTATGGAAAAAGAGCTTCTTCAAGGTACGCAAAATTGCCATCCAATTGGCCAACTTGATAAAGAAGCAGGGCACATTATGTTATGGATACAAACCCTTCTGCAATATTCTTTCCTCACCACCCATAAGCCCCATGGTGGAAAGCACCCGAAAACTTGTAAGACCCCAATTGAATATGTTTTTGCGAACAGAATGGAGGAGTGTGCCTAAATGTTTACAGGTATTGTTGAAGAACTTGGTCATGTTGCTTCCGTTCGCTCTAAGCCACAAGCAATGGAGTTGACCATTTCCTGTGTGCTAATTTTAGAAGACGTTAAACGTGGAGATAGTATTTCCATTAATGGCGTTTGTTTAACTGTATCGACTTTTACTTCTACTACCTTCACAGTTGATGTGATTCCTGAAACGGTCAAATCTTCGACGATGAAGGAATTGAAAGCAGGTTCCCGGGTAAATCTAGAGCGCGCTATGCCTGCTAATGGACGTTTCGGCGGCCACTTTGTAAGTGGACATATTGATGGCGTTGGCGTGATTCGGTCTGTGAAAAAAGAAGCGAATGCGATCACCAAAACAATCGAAATTGACCCTCAGCTGATGAAATATATGATGCTAAAAGGATCAATCGCAGTAGATGGTACTTCTTTGACTATTTTTGCACTTGGCCATAACGCAGTGACCATTTCACTTATTCCGACAACGCAAGAAGATTCGTTATTAGGAGAAAAAGGCATTGGCGAAAAGGTCAATATTGAATGTGACTTACTAGCAAAATACACCGAGCGAATTCAAACAGTAGAGCCGAAAATTAGCAGAAGTTGGCTAGCAGAAAACGGATTTTAAAAGGAGGCGCAACACAAATGTTTTACACGGTAGAAAAAGCCATTGAAGATTTAAAGAATGGTAAAGCCATCATCGTAATTGACGATGAAGACCGAGAAAATGAAGGTGATTTTGTTGCTTTGGCAGAATTCGCCTCTCCTGAAATCGTCAATTTGATGGCGACTGAAGGACGAGGATTAATCTGTGTACCTATTGCAAGATCAATCGCTCAAAACTTGCAGATTGGTCTTATGACGGATCACAATACAGATGAATATGGTACAGCTTTTACAATCAGTGTGGATCATAAAGATACGACGACAGGAATCAGTGCTTTTGAACGTTCTCATACAATTATGAGCTTAGTTAAGTCAGATGCCAAAGCTACGGACTTTAAACGCCCAGGCCATATCTTTCCTTTAATCGCAAAAGATGGCGGCGTTTTAGAACGGACAGGACATACTGAAGCAGCAGTAGATTTAGCGAAGCTTGCAGGTTCACCTCCAGCAGGTGTTATATGCGAAATTATGAATGCTGATGGCACCATGGCGCGTGTTAACGATTTGTTACAAGTATCAGAACGTCTAGGTCTTGGCATTTTGACGATCAAAGATTTAGTAACGTACCAACAAGAACAACAAAACATGACAACTTATTAATCTACTAGAGGAGATGGATTGCATGACTGTACATTTTGAAGGATATTTAAACGGTGAAGGCTTACGAATTGGAATTGTAGTTGGTCGTTTTAATGAGTTTATTACAAGCAAATTATTAAGTGGAGCAGAAGACGCTTTAAAACGTCATGGTGTTGGAGAAGATGACGTTTCGATTGCTTGGGTACCTGGCGCTTTCGAAATACCACTTGTAGCTAAAAAAATGGCAATGAGCGGAAACTATGATGCCATTGTTACTTTAGGAACAGTTATCAGAGGTGCCACTCCTCATTTTGATTATGTTTGCAGTGAAGTTGCTAAAGGTGTATCAAGAGCAAGTGACCATGCAGATATCCCAGTAATCTTTGGTGTATTGACAACAGATTCGATTGAACAAGCAATTGAACGTGCAGGAACAAAAGCAGGCAACAAAGGTTGGGAATCGGCAGCAGGCGCCATTGAAATGGCGAACTTGATGAAAAAATTATAATTTATTGCTCCTGGGCTTATGCTCGGGAGTTTTTTTGAGGTTAAAAAATGTAATTTGGGGAATGTGTGATATAGCGGGAATTACTTAAAGGAAGTTTGTTCGAGAAATATCAATTGAAATAAGGTGGAGAAATAATGGACAAAACCATTTATCTAATTAGGCATTGTCAAGCGACTGGGCAAGCGCCAGAAGCCGAACTTACAGAGGTTGGCAAAAAGCAGGCAAAGGATTTGGCAGAGTTTTTGAACCAACGGAAAGTTGATCATGTTGTTTCGAGTCCATTTATGCGAGCGATACAATCTATTGAACCAACGGCTAAACAAATGGATTTGCCAATCACCATTGATGGTCGCTTAGCTGAACGCATATTAAGTTCGGAAGATCTGTCAGATTGGATGGAGAAGCTAGAAGCGTCATTCGAAGATGAGGAATTGAAGTTTGTTGGAGGCGAATCGGGTAGAGAAGCAACAACTCGTGCAATAGCAGCATTACAGGACATGAAAGATGGTACCGCTGCGGTAACTCATGGAAACTTGCTAGGGTTACTGTTAAAAAGTATCGATTCTCAATATGACTTTTCAGCATGGGGGAAATTGACCAACCCAGACGTTTTTAAAGTAGAAATAACTAATGGACAAACATCGGTAGTCCGCTTGTGGCAGTAATTACATAGAAAAACTGACAGCAGTTGTGCTGTCAGTTTGTTAGATGAATATTATTCAAGTGTATTTCCTTCATTTGGAATCGGGTTGTTTTTAAGCATTCCTGCAAAATGATACGTATTGTAAGCAAGTCGTCTAATCGCTTTTTTAGTAAACTCATTATCTTTTTTAGTATCCATATATGATGGCCCAGGTCCTGCTTCGCCAACCCAGTAAGCATCGACATTTGGGGGTACAACAAATCCGATATGAGAAAAGGCGTATAGAACAGAAGCGGCTGCATGTTTCGCACCATCTTCGTTTCCAGTAATCGCTACACCGCCAACTTTATTGTAGAAAATAGATTGTCCTTTATCGTTAGTCACGCTACTGCTCGCATAAAGACGCTCGATAGTTTGTGTCGCTAACGAACTTTTTTCTCCAAGCCATAAAGGGGTACCGATAATTACAATATCTGCGGCCATTACTTTTTCAAAAACTTGTGGCCATTCATCCCCTTCACCCATATCTGGTTGAACACCATGGGCAACAGCATAATCGGCTAAACGAACAACTTCAGATTCTACACCTAATTGATTATAGTGAACTTGAACATCGTTGATAAACTCTTCCGTATGGGAAGGTTCCTTTGAGCCTTTTAGTGAAGTATTGATAAAAAGTGCTTTAATTGGTTGCATCAAATCGCTCCTTTTAGTTAGTCAGGCTCATGTATAAAAGTGAATGACTAGCTTGTCTTATAGTTTGCCTGCTGATTATGTGTGAAGTTTGAATCACACTATAAGTTCTTTATTCCCTTTTAAATTGAATATATGCAACATTCAACTAAGTTTTTCGTCTGTAGAAAAGAGGTGCTCTAAATGAAAAAAACAAATCTTATGCCATATATCCTTATTTATCTTTTATTATTGATTAAAGTAAGTGCTTTTCGTGTGCTTATTTTTAATGAGAAATCTATAGCGCACATTATTTTAATCGAATTTCCAATGTGGGCATTGATGCTATCGCTTGTTTTATTAGTTGCCCGTAAAAGAATGTGGCGAGCAGTTTGGGTATTTAATCTGCTGGTCTCACTCATTTTTTTTACAATCACTTTATATATGCGTTACTATTCGACCATTCCTTCTTATTACGACTTGCAGCAATTAACGCAATCTAGCTCTGTTGGTGGCACCATTACAATGCTCTCAAATCCATGGGATTTCTTGTTTTTCCTCGATGCTTTAGTGCTTTTCCTTTTGGCACGTCGCTGGAAAAAGCCAGTAAAGCTAGATGCTTTGAAACATGTAGCGGTTAGTATGGCAGCAATTAGTGCTATTACTGTGGTCTATGCTCTTCAGCAATCGATTATCGATGTTTCTTATTTTGCGAAGGAACATGGCTATTTGCAGTCGCAAGTAGCTCAATTGTACAATCGGTCGACAGATAGCGCGCATGCCTCTTCAAGCAAATTAACAGAAAGAGAATTAGAAGAACTAAAAGGCAATAAATTTGTAGAAGTTTCTGAGCATGATAGTTTTGGAGTTGCTGAAGGACGCCACTTATTCATCATACAAGTTGAATCTTTACAAGAATTTGTTATAAACAAGTCATTAAATGGACAGGAAATCACGCCCAACCTTAATCAGTTGTTGAGTGAAAGTGCTTATTTTTCAAATGTATTTCAACAAGTAGGAGCCGGCACAACTTCTGATGCTGAGTGGATGGTTAATACAGGACTTTATCCACAAGGGATGATTCCAACATCAAATAGCTTGTCCGGAAAAGAAGCACCTTCGTTAGCACGAGCATTAAAAGAAAAAGGTTATGGATCGGCAACGTATCACGCTGATGAAGTGACATTTTGGAACCGTGATGTGCTTTATCCAGTGCTTGGATACGAAGAAGTTTTTTCGAGTGAAGACATACCAAACGTCAAAGAAGTTGGCTTTGGACCAGCAGATGAAGTATTGTTCGATTTTGTGGCAGGTGAATTACCGCGACAACTCGAAACGTATGAGCGAATTTATGCCAATATTGTTACGGTCACTAGCCATACACCATTTGAAATGCCTGACACTATGCAATATTTAGATCTTCCTTCAGAATATGAAGAGATGTATATCGGCAATTATTTGCAGTCAGTTCGTTATGCTGACGAGCAAATTGGCTCATTTATTCAAGAACTAAAAGACAAAGGGATTTACGACGAATCGTTAATCGTTATTTTAGGTGACCATTCAGGTATGCACGGCAGTTTAGTGACAGATGAAGATCGTCAATTGTTAAGTGAATTTTTGGGCCATGAATATTCGTTAAAAGATCAATTCACCATTCCGCTGTTGTTCACAGGAGGAAATCTTTTTGAAGAAAAGGAAATGACCCGCCTTGGCGGTCAAACCGATATTATGCCAACGGTACTCGCGTTGCTCGGAATTGATCACGACTATCCGATGATGGGGCATAACTTATTTCAATACAAAAAGAATTTACTGGGTATGCGCTACTATATGCCAGGAGGCTCTTATATCCAGTCCGAACAATTTTATAAAGCACCAGGTGCTAAGTTACCGGATATTTTATATGATTTAGAAACTATGGAGAAACGCAGTAAAAACAGTGCAGCTAAAAAACATTTCAAAGATACAGAAGTATTGATGAATTACGCGGATACGTTATTAAAAGTTTATACAGAGTAAGAATTCCCATAATTCAAGAAAAGCTGTTAAAGTAAATAGTAAGTATGCACGAGGGGAGAACGTGAGTCATGGTAAAGGAATTTGAAAAAGAAGTAATGCAAGCGATGGATAAGATGTTTGAAAGAGAAATGAAAAAAGTAAACGATTCTCTTGAGCAGGAACTGTTGATTTCTTTAATCGGTGAAGTAAATGCTGGAAAATCTACAACTGTCAATAAAATCATTGGAGAAGATATTGCTAGCACAAATCCGATGCCAGGGGAAACGGTCAGCGTCGATCCTTATAATATTAGAGGATTAGAAAACATTAAATTTATGGATACACCTGGATTAAATGACCCAAATGACGAAAACCCTAAAAAAACCTTGGAATTTGTTCAGAAGTCCGATGTAGTTTTGTTTTTCCTTAACGCTGCAGGGACAGTGTTTTCTGAGAGTGAAAAAGAAAAGTTCAATGAAATTGAAAAGCATAACAAAGATATTTTGATCGTTTTAAATAAAATCGATGCCGCAGAAGATGTTCCATCTATTGTTAAGTTTATAAAACGACATACTGCCAGTAAATACAAAGTCATTCCAATTTCATCCAAAACAGAAGAAAACTTGGATCTTTTAAAGAAGGAAATTCTTTTTTTGCTCGAAAAGAAGGGTAAAGACTTGCTCTTCGCCAAAAGCATAAAAGAAAAGTCCGCTGCTGCTAATCGATGGATTATTGGTGCAGGTGTTTCAGCAGGTGTAATAGGCGCATCACCGATTCCAGGTTCTGACGTATTGCCGCTTACTACGTTACAAGCGGGCTTAATCATTAAATTATCCAACCTTTACGACAAGCCATTAACGAAAAAAGCAGCAAAAGACATGATTGTTGTGACTGCGACGAAAACAATCGGTCATACCATTTATCGTCAGGCGCTAAAATTTATTCCGGGAGCGGGTTCGATTATTGGTGGAACGGTTGCCTCTTCTATGACTTTAGCACTCGGATACGGTGTAAAATACGCATATGAAAACAATATTGACATTGATTACGATATGATTGGTTCTTTGTTCGAGAAATTGAAAAAAAATGAACAAAAAGCATAAAGATTGTCAAACCGCTCTTCTTTTTTAGAAGGGCGGTTTTCAATTTTCTTGCGTCTTTCGGATTTGTCATTTAACTTTAAGAGAAAGATAGACGGAGGTGCGGGATGAGAATATTGGTCGTAGAAGACAACCCGAGTGTTAGTTCCATGCTGGAACTGTTTTTTTCAAAAGAAGGCATTAACGGGGAGTTTGCAGCAGATGGACTAGAAGGTTACGAAAAATACAAAGAAGGTGGACATGATTTACTAATTCTAGATTGGATGCTTCCAGGAATGGATGGTATTGCATTATGCCGCAAAATTCGGGAAGAAGGAAGCTCTGTCCCAATTATTATGTTAACTGCAAAAGACAGCGAATCCGATCAAGTTATTGGTTTTGAAATGGGGGCAGATGACTATGTCACAAAACCATTTAGCCCTTTGACATTGATGGCGCGTATAAAAGCCGTAACAAGAAGAGTTCAAAAGCCAGAACCTGTGTCAGACTTAATTCAAACCATCCATTTTACTGTTAATAAAGAAACACGCGATATTTCGAAAGATGGACAAGCAGTTGATAGCTTAACGCCAAAGGAATTTGACTTGTTGGTGTTTTTTTTGCAACACCCGAAGCAAGTATTTAGCCGGGAACAACTTTTGGAACAAGTATGGGGTTATCAATTTTATGGAGATGAACGAACCGTAGATGTTCATATTAAACGATTACGCAAAAAGATAGATGGAGGGGACAAGCTGTTCCATACAGTATGGGGAGTTGGCTATAAATTTGAAGAACACACGAATTAAATATTTTTACCAACTGATTGCCAGCCACATGAGTATTTTATTGATTGCTTTTTTGATTTTGAGTATTTTATTTGTTCGTTTTGTAGATGATTTTGCTTATGCTGAAAAGGCGGAAGAACTGGAAAACTACGGTGGACAGATTATTAAAGAGCTTGAGCAATCACGCCCAGGAACCAATCTGCAATCCTACGTCTCTATTTTAAAAGCGCAAAACATTAGTTTTATCGTTTTTGATCAGCAAAGTCGGATTATGTACCCGGTGTCGGGTTCTTTCCCCCCTGTAGAGTTGACGCCAGAAGAATGGAACGTTATTGAACGAGGAGAGACATTGACTGTTAACCGGGACGTTGAACGATTCGAACTTTCAGTAACATTTGTAGCGATGCCGTATTTCGAAAACGAACAATTAGCTGGAGGGGTTCTTCTTGCTGCTCCTGTTAGCGGTGTAAGTGAAATGATTGCCGAGTTGAATAAAACTTTAGTCACTGCCGTGTTAATTGCGCTAGCGATCGCATTGTTGCTTAGCTTAGGTTTATCTAAAATGCATGTTAGCCGAATCAAACGCATGCGAAAAGCGACATCTATGATAAGTGAAGGCCATTACGATGTGAATTTACCAGAATCAAATTTCGATGAGTTTGGAGATTTGGCGCATGACTTTAATAAAATGGCTGCTAAACTTCAACAATCTAACGAAGAAATCGATCGACTTGAAAATCGCAGACGACAATTCATGGCAGATGTTTCGCATGAAATGCGTACCCCTTTAACAACAATAGCAGGAATTATGGAAGGCTTGCGCAACAATATGATTGAAGAAAATCAGCGAGAAAAAGGCATTCGTTTGGCAAGTGAAGAAACAAAACGGCTCATACGTTTAGTAAATGAAAACTTGGATTATGAAAAAATTAGATCTAATCAGGTGACATTAACAAAAGAAGAAATTGAAGCGGACGAGCTTTTAGAGATTATTCAAGAACAACTTTTCCTACAAGGAAAAGAAAAGGGCAACCAAATTGTTATTCAACCAAATCCTGGAGATGTTATTTATGGGGACATGGATCGGTTAATCCAAATCCTTGTGAATATTGTAAAGAATGCTATTCAGTTTACTGAAAACGGCATGATTACCATTTCAACTCAAGCGGAAGCAGAGCAAATGAAAATAACGGTAGAAGACACTGGCGCAGGTATTGATGTAGAAGAAATTGACCTTGTGTGGCGCCGGTTTTACAAAGCAGACATATCACGTGGAAGTGGACAATTTGGACTCGGTTTATCCATTGTTAAACAATTAGTGACCCTTCATGATGGAGAAATACAAGTTGAAAGTAAAAGTGGGCACGGAACAAAATTCATCATTTATTTACCACATAAAAATGAGCGAAGGTCATAACCTTTAGCTCATTTTTTCGTGTAGAAAATTTTATATGTTTGTTAAAACTCTAGTCATAGTTTATTCATAATTGCTTGTTAAGCTAGAAATAACGAATAGGAAAAGAGGAAATGAAAATGAAAAAAATGATTTATATTTCGATTGGTGTGTTAGCGGCAACCGCTATTTTTATATTAGCTGCTTTTAATGGGGATGAAACGGTCGCAAAAGTAGGAGACAAAGAAATAACAAAAGAGGCGTTATATGAAAAATTAGTGGCTACGTCAGGAGCAGCGACACTTGATGCAATGATTTCTAACGAAGTGGTCAATCAAGAAGCAGAAAAAGCTGAAGTTGAAGTGACACAAGAAGAGATTGATGCAGAAATGGCTGTTTACGAAGAGCAATATGGTGGTGCAGAAGGACTTGAACAAGCACTTGCTTCAAGTGGTATGTCGATTGCAGATTTAGAAGAAGAAATGAAAACCTATTTGAAAGTAGAGAAAATCATCGGACCCGATATTGAAATAACAGATGAGCAAATTAGTACTTATTTCGAAGAAAACAAAGAAACTTTTGCACAAGCTTCAAAAGTAGAAGCAAATCACATCTTAGTAGAAACGCAAGAAGAGGCAGATGAAGTAAAAGCAAAACTAGATGATGGTGATGATTTTGCCGAACTAGCAGCTGAGTATTCAGTAGATACAAGCAATGCTGAGGACGGTGGCGCGTTAGGAGAGTTTGGCGCAGGTGAAATGACGCCCGAATTTGAAGAAGCCGCGTTTAGTTTAAAAGTAGATGAAATAAGTGATCCTGTAGAAACAGATTACGGTTTTCATATTATCCAAGTCACTGGTAAAACAGAAGCAACAGAAGCTAATTTAGAAGATAGTAAAGAACAAATAAAAGAAACTTTGTTTGATGAAGCGTTAAATACACAATACGCAGCATGGTTAGCAGAAAAAACAGAGTCTTATAACATTGTTAACGAATTAGCAGAATAAGGAGGACGTAAAGATGGGTTATTATAATTCAACCGAAACAAAAACAAACAAAAAAGGCTATTTTGCTTCAAGTTTCACAGGGTTGATTGCTGGAGCGTTATTAGTAGGTGTTATTTTGCCAAGCGTGACGGATGGAGAAGTTGGAAGTGCGACAACAGCCTCAACAAATCAGGCTGTTAGCGGATTGCAAACAACATCTACAGTGGTTACTTCAGATGTAACAAAAATTGTAGAGGAGACATCTAGTGCCGTTGTGGGTGTTTCTAATTTACAAGTTGCCCAGCAAAATCCTTTCGCTTCGCAAACGGGTGACCAAAAAGAGTCACAAGAAGCAGGTGTAGGATCGGGTGTTATTTATAAAAAAGATGGCGATATGGCTTATATTGTCACGAATAATCACGTAGTAGAAGGTGCTCAAGATGTGATGGTCACTTTGGCGGATGGCACGGAACTGGATGCCGAAGTGCTTGGAACCGACATTTGGACCGATTTAGCTGTCTTAAAAGTGCCAGGTGAAAGCATTGAGACCGTTGCAGAATTTGGCGATTCATCTGTTTTACAAGCAGGAGAACCCGTTATTGCTATCGGGAATCCATTAGGTCTCCAGTTTTCTGGCTCTGTCACAACAGGTGTTATTTCAGGAACCGAACGCTTAGTACCACTTGATATTAACCAAGACGGGACAGAAGACTGGCAGTCAGAAGTTTTGCAAACAGATGCAGCCATTAGCCCCGGAAACAGTGGAGGCGCATTAATAAATGCACAAGGGCAACTGATTGGCATTAACTCGATGAAAATTTCGCAAGATGCAGTAGAAGGAATCGGACTAGCGATTCCCATTAACACTGCCATTCCAGTTATTTCAGATTTAGAAGCTGAAGGTGCTGTACATCGACCATCTATGGGGGTATCCATTTTAGATTTGGCTGAAGTGCCGGCGCAATACCGTATGAGTCAATTAAACTTACCTTCAGAAATTGAAGGTGGGATTGTCGTTCAATCAGTAGTAGAAGGCTCAGGAGCAGCATCTGCAGGGATGGAACCATATGATGTCATCGTCGAATTGGACGGGAAGTCAGTAAATTCCGTTTTAGAACTTCGACAGTATTTGTACAATGAAACAGAAGTCGGAGACACATTAAAAGTGAAAGCTTATAGAAATGGCGAATTACAAAACTTCGAACTAACATTAACCGAGAATAATTAATCATAAAAAAG
>NZ_AEPB01000043.1 GCF_000189395.1 Planococcus donghaensis MPA1U2
TCTCCGTGGACCATCCCAGTTGAAGGCTTCTTGCTACGAACAAAGTGAAATGCTTTAGTGCGCTTCACCGTATAAACAACGTGTTAAAATATTTTCCCTACTCACTCTAGGATTCGGAGCACCTAGTGGCGACTCCAGCGGAAAAACGAAGTGATGAGACCCCGCAGGAGCTTGCGACGAGGAGGCTCAGCGCGGAGTCCGCGGAAGGCGTCCACTAGGTGTGGAGAATCCCGCATGCATACAAAAAAAGAAGTAAATATTCTTTTGGCTACAAGCTAAAACCATCCGTCTTCGGATGGTTTTGCTTTTAACTATGCTTTTCTCCAATTGCCGATAAACTAGCTGTTTTTTGCTTTAAGTCATCTGTTGCAATTGTTTTCCGGGCTACTCCTGTTTCGATAGCTGCTTTAGCCACTGCTGCCGCTACCGCTGAAGCTACACGTAAATCAAATGGTTTAGGAATTACGTACTCTTCGTTTAATTCATCTGTTTCTAACAAGCCTGCAATGGCTTCGACTGCGGCGATTTTCATCGCATCGTTGATATCAGTAGCCAATACATCTAAAGCCCCTCTAAAGAGCCCTGGAAATGCCAGTACATTGTTGACTTGGTTCGGAAAGTCAGAACGACCTGTTCCCACAACTCTTGCTCCTGCACTTTTCGCCAAATGCGGAAGAATTTCTGGATTTGGATTTGCCATTGCAAAGATAATAGCATCGTTATTCATTGTCTGAACCATCTCTTCAGTCAATGCACCTTCAGCTGATACACCGATAAAGACATCCGCGCCTTTTATTACATCCGCTAGCAAACCTTCTTTGCGTTCATAATTACTCATTTCAGCCACTTCCGCTTTAAATGG
Organism: Planococcus donghaensis MPA1U2; assembly: GCF_000189395.1. Taxonomy (GTDB): domain Bacteria; phylum Bacillota; class Bacilli; order Bacillales_A; family Planococcaceae; genus Planococcus; species Planococcus donghaensis_B. The sequence continues at coordinate 863 of NZ_AEPB01000043.1, forward strand.
ATTCATACCATTTTTGCGTCCTTTATAAATGGCTCCTTTTGTATCACACATAATTAGATGGGCAAAGCCAAATTTGCTTAGTAATTTGACAATCGCAATACCTGCAGCTCCGGCACCGTTAACAACTATTTTCGTTTCTTGAACGTCTTTTCCAACCAATTTCAATGCATTGATCAATCCTGCTAACGTGACAATAGCTGTCCCGTGTTGATCGTCATGAAACACCGGGATGCCCATTTCCTTTTTCAGCCGTTCTTCTACAATAAAACAAGTCGGAGCGGCAATATCTTCAAGGTTCACTCCACCAAATCCAGGTTCAAGCAGTTTCACGGTTTGAATAATGGTTTCAGCGTCTGTTGTATCTAAACAAATCGGGAAAGCATCTACACCAGCAAACTCCTTGAACAAAATTGCTTTTCCTTCCATGACAGGTAGCGATGCTAAAGGACCAATATTGCCCAGACCGAGAACTGCAGTACCGTCTGTTACCACTGCGACCATATTGCTTTTCATCGTATACTCGTAAACTTTCGATGGGTCAGCTGCGATTTCTCTACACGGTTCCGCTACTCCAGGAGAATAAGCGAGACTTAAGTCCCTCTCGTTTTCTACTGCTACCTTTGAACGAATCTCCATTTTTCCCTGATGCGTTCTATGCAATTGCAGCGAATCATTTTTTAGATTGGACATTTGCCTCATCTCCTTAGGTTCATAATTGTTCATTATAAAGGGTATTTAGATAATTGAAAGACTTTTCAATCAATTCTAACAATAATCAGACTTTAGGCGGATAAAGCGTCAAAAGATTTAGTAGGTCCAACTAAATCTATTTACTCGAATACTTTAGCCAATGAACAAATTAGTGATGATATCCGCAGGCGATATTTTCTCACAAAAAAGCCTACCTAATATCGGTAGGCTCGTCATCTATGCGCTTACTCTATTTCAACACTTTCTAATACAGAAGTTACAACAAATTCTTCTTGTCCTTCTTCTTGCATCCGAAATTCACGCTTTACCTCACCATATCCCTCAGCAAAGTAAGTTTTATTCATCGCATTTTCAGTTTCTTCACTTTCAAGAACAATTGCGTTTTTAAATTTTTGAAAAGGCGTCTCACCGGTCGCATCTGTTTCAGTAACTGTCCAGTTTTCAATTACCGTTCCTACTTCTAACGGCAAAGTTAAATACGTTCGAATTGGTTGTAATGCCTCTAATTCTTCTGAACTTGCAACAAAGTCCTCATAAAATTCAGTTTGCTCTTTCACTAGTTCTACCGCATTTTCGCCCACTCTGTAAACTTTCAACATCACTGTTCCGCCATTGTCTTCATAAGTAGCGATATGTTGATCATCCATATAAACGGTCCGAAGTGTAAAACTTGCGTATTCATTTCCTTCTCCAAGAAAAGTAGCTGTAGAAGTGTCTGGCATAAAAAAAGTAGACAAATCTATATATACGGTTTCTTCATCGTCAGTTTGCTCTTCTACTGCATTTTCTGATCCTTCTTCAATTAGATTACTATCCTCTTCTGGAGACTGTTGTTCTTCTGAGCTTTCACTATTGCATGCTGTTAATAGCAACAGTATAGCTAAAGTAAAACTCATGAATTTCAGCATATCGAATCTTCTCCTTTAGGAAAGTCATGTGCATGATCGAATGCTTTTAGAGATGGAAAGAGTCGTCGTATAAAGGTTTCATATGCAAATCATATTCCTTTTTCACATCTTCAATATCGTAAATAGTTCCTGACTCATCTGAATGACTCATTTGTTCAATTTGTTCATGAACCAAATCGGCAAAATATTTTCCACAGGCTACATCATTCGGGTATTTTGCTTTTACTTTTTCCACAAGTTCCTCGTCTAGTATTTGGTTGAATGCATGAAACATTGCTGCATTTACAATCGTTAACGACTTTTTAGAAGCATACGATACCATGTAATAATTTCCGTAACGATCTTTTAGTAAATCTTTTTTCGGCACTATTTCCATAACTTCGCCCTCCTTTATTTCTATAGTATTCCATACCCTTCTGCTCTTCTGAAAAAACAGTTAGACTCTATAATACAAAAAACCCCCTGCCCTGTGCAGAGAGTTCCAATGGTGACGTATACTTTTATAAGCGCCATAAGTGAATCTTTTCTGGTTTTTTCGCTTCCTCTAGTACACCTTTAATATCAAATACGATTCCTTGTTGCTCGATTAATAAGTCTTCAAACAGTTTCCAACTATTGTTCCTATAAGCTTTATGTGGAACAGCTAACACCACTGCATGGGCCGGTTGCAATTCTTGATGAGGTAATAATTCAAATTTGTAATGGCTTTGCGCATCTTCAACAGAAGCATAAGGATCGGCTAACTGAACATCAATGCCATGCAATCTTAGTTCTGTAACAATGTCTACTACTTTAGAATTGCGTAAGTCAGGAACATCTTCTTTAAAGGACAGTCCTAAAATAATCACGCGACCCTCAGATAAAATAACATTTTCTTGAATCATTTTTTTCATCAAAGCTTGTGCAATAAACCGGCCCATACCGTCGTTAACTTTTCGCCCTGGTAAGATAACTTGAGAGCTATGTCCAAGCGCTTTCACTTTATCTGTTAAATAAAATGATGCGAGTTCGATCTCTTGTCCCCCTACTAAACTTGGTACAGTCTTCACAAAATCCCGTTTGCTCCCAGCTGTCGCCAATACTTCTTGTGTGTCAATTTCTAAATGCTCACAAATTAACGCCAATTCGTTTATCAAAGCCACATTAACATCTCTTTGAATGTTCTCGATTAACTTTGCTGTTTCAGCAACTTGGATAGAAGGTGCTTTGTAAATGCCTCCATTCACTACACTGCCATATACTAACGCAAGAAAAGCAGTGACTTCTTCGTTTTGGCTGGCAACTACTTTTTTCATATTCTTGAAGTTATTCTTTTTATCTCCTGGTAATGTTCTTGCCGGAGAATAGCCTACAAAAAATTCCTTGCCATTTTCGTAGCCTGAATACTTTTCTAGCAAAGGAATACAGATGTCTTCAGTCATTCCAGGTCCGACGATTGTTTCATAGACCACAACTGCTCCTTTTTTCATATGTTGTCCTACGCATTTACTTGCTATTTTTATAGCAGATATATCTGGCAACTGATCTTTATCCAGAGCAGAAGGTACCGCTATAATAATAAAACCTGCATCTTGTAAATCTGCAGGGTCGGTTGTAAAAGCAATTGTTGCTTTTGTCAGTTCCTCACGGCTTATTTCATGAGTCTTATCCACACCTAGCATTAATGCCTGAATTCTGGCTGTACTTATGTCGTAGCCTGTAACTGGATATTTTTGATTAAAAGCAACCGCTACGGGCAATCCGACATAACCCAATCCAACTACTGCTATTTTCAGATTGTCTAACATAGTGACAGTTTTCCCCCTTTTTTACTTTCCCATTGAGCTATTCGGATTGCCCTCTCTCATTGTTCAAATTGTGTTGCATTTTTAAAGTAAATTTTCTTTTTCTCTCAACCACGTAATTAGAATAGCTTGTCCTTTTGAATCTAGTGCAAACTTCCAAGAAATCACATCATCTACTTTATTTTCGATATGAAGGTTAATAGCAAAAGCCTTAAGTTGGTCAAAATTCGGGATTTTACCCCCTTCAAAGACAAACCGCGTTTGCGGATGCTTGTCGATTTTTTGAAGAGTTTTTAAATGATAAGCATACGGTTTCAAATTTCCTTCTTGATCCAAACCACATGAAACTTCTCCAATTTGCTTTTCTACGTCCACATTACTATCAACTGTCCCAATTTCTAAACTTCCTGATAGCAATGCAACTGTATTGTTTTCGCAATACGTTACCAAATGGATGATATTCAACGAATAGGGATAAATTTTGTTTAAAAAGGGATGTTGTTCTATCATATCGTCATTTTGGAATGGCACACTTCTTCCAAAAACTTCTTCGAAAAGATACTCATTATGATATTTTTCTGCTCCCATTTCTTCCACCCTTTCTTTTTATTGCTTAATAATTGATATTACAAGTTCTTGTACTTCATCCTCAGAGGCTGTTTTCAGCTGCTTTAATAGACGTGCCATCTCTATTTGACTAAGCTCTTCCTGTTGTTGAAGTTCTGTATAAACAAACTTATTTTTGTATTGCGTTAAGTCTCCTTTATCAAATGCAGTTGTTGTACCACCAATTTGAAGAACCTTTTGGACTGCATTAATAACTTCTACTTGCTGCTCAAAAACTGGATAAAACTTTGAAGCTAACTGCTCAGTAAAGAAAAACCCTGGTAATCGAATAATGATGTATTTTGTTAAACTGGTTTGTGAAATACTCTCCACAATAACTTCTGATAATCTTTTAGTAACTTCTAGTAAGTTACTGGGGTTTTCTGCCTGTCCCGAGGAAACTAGAACAAATACCCCCACATTATATCGGTTCGCTGCTTCTGCAATATTATTTGTTCCTAGTGCATTCGCGTATACAGCTTCAGCAAATTGTTCTTCTGTAAAATCAATTTGATGATTGCCTGCTGTGTGGTAAATCACATCTGGCATATACAGTTCAACCACTTCAAAAATTCTTTTTTTATCTTGAATATTCATAATGATGGGGATGATTTCTGTTTGATCCCCCAATTGTTTTCTTAGCTCATACTCGATTGTATAAATCGATTGTGGACCATGTCCGACTAGCAAAATACGTTCGGGAGAAATTTTCAGTAACTGACGACTAATTTCTGAACCGATCATTCCCCCTGCTCCGGTAATCATCACGACTTTTCCTGTGAGATGCTCCATCTTTGACAAGCTTTTGTGCTCAAATTTTTGTTCGAAATGTTCAAATCCTTCCAACACAAACGTACGGAACTGCCGATAAGCAAGAAGGAAAGTCTTTTGAGAACGATGAAGGCTTTTGCGTATACGTCGTTTATCGATCTTCATACGTTTTCTTCCTTTCCTTTTGAGTCAGCTTTTTCAATCATTATAATTATGGTAATAATAATTTTCGCTTGTTAACGGATAATTATTCAAAACGACCCCTAAAATAAATGCTTTCGCAGTTGCTAAAGAATCTCGTGCCTTTTCGACACTTACTTTTTCTGATTTTCCTGTGTTTACAACTAATACCGTTCCATCGCATCTGTTCGCTAAGATTTTAGCATCGGTAACGGAAAGGATTGGCGGTGAATCAAAAAGAACATAATCATATAGTTCCCGCATCTCTCCCATTAATTCATCCAAAGTATCTGACTCTAGTAATTCAGCTGGATTTGGCGGAATTTGTCCACTCATTAGCAAATCCAAATTTGGAATTCCACTCGCTTTAACCGAATGTTTCAACGTGCCTTTCCCCAACAGTAAATTAGACAGACCTGTATTATTGCCTAATTGGAAAGTTCTAAATAATGTCGGACGTCGCATATCTGCATCAATTAATAAAACTCGTTTTCCAGTTTCTGCAAAAACAATAGCCATATTTGCAGCAGTGGTTGATTTACCTTCTTCTTTTGAAGCCGATGTAAACAAAATAATTTTCGAAGTTAAATCAGGCATTGAGAAGTTAATGTTCGTTCGTATTGTTCGATATTGTTCAGCTGCAATTGAATGTGGATTAGTACGAACCACCAATTTTCGTGGCATTAATCTTTTTGTCTTGTTCGCTGTCCGCATAATTATCCTTCTCCAATCTATCTGATAAATTTAATGGCTTTTCCATTTTCAAGTTGCTATCTACGGGACTTACGATTCCTAATACTTGAAGTCCTTGCATGTCTTCTATATCCTCTTCTGAACGAACTGTCGTATTTAACTGATCCAAAATTAGCGTTATGCCTACCCCAAAAACCAAACCAACCACTGCGCCAATCGCCATATTAAAAATAGGATCGGGACGAATCGGTTTTGGATTTGCCGTCATCTCTGCTGTAGCTAATATACTGACATTATCAACTTTCATCATTTGTTGGATTTCTTCTTGAAAAACTTTGGCAATCGTATTAGCCAAAAGGACAGCTTGCTCCATAGAAGAGTCTTCAACGGATAACGTTACAACTTGAGAACTTTCAATATTGGTTACCGTAATTCGATCCGTCAACGATTGAACCGTTTCCTCAAGTTTTAACTCTTCAATTACAGTAGTTAAAATGGCTGGACTTTTAATAATGACATTATACGTTCCAATCAATTGAAGATTGGTATTAATATCAAGACTGTTAACATCTTGGCTATTAACTGTGTTTTGGTTTACTAAAATTTGTGTCGTTGCTTTATAAACGGGTTGCATGATGGTGTAGCTTGCTACTGCCGCAAACACCACAAAAGCGAGAGTAACAAAAATGATCAAAGCTTTTCTTTTGTGCATCGCTTTCAGGAATTTATTCAGATTAAATGTACTCTCCATAACTAAATCCTCCTAAGGTTCATCCTTTATAACTAGTATATTAGAAGTCCAAGGTTAAATAAACGTTAAATAATCTAAAAATTCAAATAAAAAGGAAAAATATAGTCTTAGACAACTCCCGAGCAGTTCTTTAGTATTGCATTATTTTCAAAAAAAGCAGGATATATATAAAAAACACTCGGTTTTATAAACCGAGTGCTTTTACTCCCATATAAACTTGTAGCCAAAACCTCGAACCGTTTGAATGAATTCTGGATTTGCTGGGTCTTTTTCAATTTTTTTACGTAGTTTGCTAATGTGTACTTTAACTGTCTGCACATCACCTTCAGAATAATAGCCCCACACTTGATCGTATAATTGCTCAGCCGTCCAGACTCGATTTGGTGTCTGAGCTAATAGCAGCAATAATTGAAACTCTTTGTGGTAAAGCTTTACTTGAGCTCCTTCCAAATACAGTTCACGAGCATCTACATGAATGTGGAGATCTTTGTATTTTAAAATGGTCAATTGATCTTCTACGTTATTTCTCCAACCGTTTCTCCGAAGAATTGCACGTATACGAGCCTCCAACTCATTAAAGTCAAAGGGCTTTGTAATATAATCATCCCCACCAGCTTCTAACCCTTGAATTTTATAAACCAATTCTTTGCGGTAACTGACAAATAAAATGGGCAAAGTGGTTTTCAGACGAATTCTTCTGCATACTTCCAGTCCATCCATGCCCGGCATTTCAACATCCAGTAAAATAAGATCAGGTTTTTCTTTTTCCAATAACGCTAATGCTTGAAATCCATCTTCTGCTTGCACAACTTCGTAACCTTTTTTAAGAAGAAATAATCGCAGCAGTTCACGGATACCATCGTCATCTTCTACAATCATTATAGTCGCAGCATTCATCTGTCTTCCTCCTTTCCTCTATTGAAAAGTTAATGGCAGTACAATGATAAATTCGCTTCCTTGCCCTTCTGTACTGTCTGCCCAAATTTGTCCTTTATGCGCCAAAATAATTTCTTTAGCAATTGCCAGTCCAAGTCCGCTCCCTTTATAGTTAGCAGAATTATTGATTTTATAAAACCGTTCAAATATATGAGGTAATGATTCTTTCTTAATACCACTGCCATTATCTGCAATTCGAATAAAAAGCTCTCCATCGCAATCTTCATCTAAAAGAGCATTGTCGCTATCTTTAGCTAAAATTTCGATCATCAACGAAATTTTTCCATCTTCAGCAGAAGTATGCTTAACAGAGTTCCATAAAATATTGGATACTACTTGATCTAATCGATCTAAGTCTACTTTTAGTAATGTATGGGTAATACCATCTTGATTTTCTATGCCCAAAAATTCAAAAGCTCGCCCACTTTGTGTAACGTCAGATGCCATTGATTCTACTAGCCTCGTTACCCACTCATCCAAGTTTCTTTCTACAAAACGCAAAGTCATATGTCCTGACTTGTATTCTGTCAACTCTACAAGATCTTCTGTAAGACGTTCTAGAAGTAATAGCTTTTTATGAATCATATCCAAATAACGCGGATTATTTTCTTCGATTAAACTTTCTTTAACTGCCTGGATATAACTATGAATCAAAGTAATCGGTGTACCTAATTCGTGTGAAATTGCGGATAACATTTCATTTCTAGATTTCTCAATTTCTTGTATTTCATCATTAACTGTTAACAAATTTAGGTTGGTGATTTCAAGCTCCATTGTTCGCTCTTTCACATTACGTTCCAGGAAAAAATTCAAATTGCTGATTTCCTGCGTTAAACTGCTGGTATTCGCTAAAGTTCCAACACGCAGTAAAAACTCTTCTTTATCACAAGGCTTTAGTAAATAATCATTGGCCCCAGCTATAAAGGCTTCCTTTTTTTCCTGAAGACTATCTACGTTGGACAACATTAAAATTGGCAACTCCGTTAAAGTAAATTCTACACGGATGCGCCTGCACAATTCATCACCCGTCATATCGGTTAAGAATCCATCCATCACGATTAAATCTATGGGTTTATACGACAGTAGGTGCATAGCTGACTGTCCATCCTCTGCCCCTATGGCGTGATAACCTTCTGCTGATAATTGACGAATTAATACGATTCGATTAATTTCCTGTGAGTCGATGACAAGAATGTGCAACTCTTTGCTAGATGAGTGTTGTTTCATGATTGACTCAGCTAGCTGCGGAGCTGTCATCTCTTTAGTGATTGACTCATAATTTTTTATAAGTGTTACTGAACCATCCTCTTTTTGTAACGGGACGGTAAAGCTGAATAGTGAGCCAACTCCTTCTTGTGACTCAACGTTTATTTTGCCACCTTGAAGCTCTACTAAATTTTTAGTAATTTTCAATCCCATGCCATGATTTTCATACGTTTTCCCTTTTGATATATCCCACTCAAATAATGTTGGAATCTTTTCTTCTTTTATACCTATCCCCGTGTCTTTTACTAAAATTTCTAGTTTTTCTCCTAAAACACGAGCTGATACAACAATTTCTCCTTCATGCGTATGACGAATCGAATTGTCGACCAGATTGTATAAAATCTGTTGCAAACGATCTGCATCTGCAACGACTTTAGGCAATGTAGATGGAATAGTATGATATAGCGTTACCGATTCTGTTCGAAGCAAGGGGCGACAAAGTGCTAAAACTTCGTTGCATAACTCATCCACCGCTAGAGCTTTAACATGAATGTGCGACAAATCTGGTTTATGTTTTGAAGAATTGAGGAGCTCATTTACTAAATGCGCCATATTTTTTCCATTTGTCACTAAATCATTTAATTGATTCATCATAGTAGGTGTGATTTTTCCATTAGCTGATGCCCGGAGCGTTTCTGCAATGCCGATCATGCCGTATAGAGGTGTTCTTAAGCCGCTTGATGTATGCGCTAATAATTCCTCTTTTCGTTTATTGGCATTTTTGAGTGCTTCTATTTTCATCAATTGACGTTCATTTGCTTGACGCTCAAGTAGTTCATGTTTCTCAAGTTGTGCTTTTTCTTTTGAAAATAATGCTTTTGCAGTAAGCAAGATAATCAGGTAACTACAGAAACAAAGGAGATATTGAACAGTTTCAGCATAAGGCAAAATTGCTGCAGCCGTTAAAAAGGAAATAACGAGGATAGTAATGGCTAACAATAAAGCTGCAACATATGGGCTAATGTAAGAAACTCTTTTGTTCCAAGCATATAGAGTCGCACTTAAAGACAACACTATAACTAGAGCTGCTAATGCAAATAGCATGGCGCATGCTACTGTATAGGTAAAAAAAGAAAGAATGAATGAAATTAAGATGTAAACTCCTGTCACCTTGGTCATTTTTGAAAGCCAGGATAATTCAAGCACATTTGCTAAAAGTTCTTTAGTAAGCAAGATAAGCATTAAACTTACTGTACCGAAAGTAACTAAAATGGTTTGTCCATACCACCATTCTACATCCGGCCAAATATAGGAAAAGCTCCACCCTTTCCAAGAAGAAGAGGCAACTAGCACTGAAAAAGCTAAAAAGATGAGGTAAAGAAAGCTGACTTGTCGAGAAGTTCTATACCATTTAATGCACCATAAACAAAAAATGAGGCATAGCCCGCTGATTAATCCGATTAATGCCATTGTCTGGTTAGATTTTGTGTTGAATGCTGTATGTTCCCAAATTGTCAAAGGAAGATGCATGCCGCCTTGTGATTCTACTCTCATATAAAATGTATTTCCGTTCTCATTCGGTAGAACTAATTTGAAAACAGGAGGCTGTTTTGAATACACACCTTCTGAAGCTGTCTGTCCATTACTTAATACAATAGAAGAATATTCTCCAGAAGGTTCTGGAGAATATAGAATCGCATTATCAACAAAGGCGTTTGCAAGTTCAAGTAGCCATTCTTCGTTTTTTGAATTGTTTTCCACAGTAAATCTCACCCAATAAACATCAGAATAAAATCCCCCATTTGGAACTCCCTTTTCATTTTGAACAAACTTCCAACTTCCAGGAGGATCTAACAAGTCTTCTAAGTCGTATGTCCCTTTTGGATCTTTCAGAATCTGAAGATTTTCTGATAGAGAGACTTTGCTAATAGTGTCATTTAATCGAACCGTCTCTTCATGACTATCGGCGCTTACTATTTTTTCATTGGCGAGGACTGAGAAAAAAATCCAAAAAACACAAAAAAGCTGAATAATCATCAAAATTTTCGAATGTGTTTTCTTCATTTCCTCACCTCAACTAGTTAAAAAACCTTATTATTTGAATCATATAGTAAATTTTTTCTCTGCCTACAATAGTAAGGATACATATAGCATCTTATTACTATAAATAAGTGGTAATAAGGTATATATAATTACAAAAACGACCATTATTTGTATTTTAAATGGTATTAATGATTTAACAAAATCATACCATTTTTCATATTAAAAGAAAACTTATTTCGTTTCTGAAAATTCAAACACAGCTTGATCTTTAACGTAATTTTGTAACACTTCGTTAACTGTCAACAAAAAAACATGAACCTAATTGGTTCATGCTGGACTTACTTGAAATGAATTTTTTTCCTGCCGTTTTGCTTTATACATAGCTAAATCTGCTCGCTTCATCATAGTTGAAATAGACACTCCCTCTTCAGGAGCCATCGTAATACCCATGCTAATGGATATCTCAAAAGATAAATCCTGTACGATAATTGGCATCTTCATTGCTTGGTAGATAACATCAGCTATTTTTGTCACCTGCTCTTTGCTCTCTATCTCAGTTAAAAGAACAATAAACTCATCTCCACCTAAACGAGCAGCGATATTTTCTCCAAGTATGCAGTGATTTAAGCGCTTTCCAAATTCTTGAATAACCCCATCGCCAACTTCGTGTCCCCATTGATCATTGATCTGTTTAAAATCATCGATATCTAAAATAAGAACAGCCAATTTTTCCCGGCTTTCATTGCTCATTTCTAACCTTTTAGTTGCATACTCCTGGAAATAACGACGATTTGGCAATTCTGTCAAGGTATCGATATAGGCAAAATGTTTGAGTTGATTTTCGTATTCTTTTTGAATCGAAATGTCTCTTGCGACGATCACCATATGATTGAATTTATTATCTTCTCCTAAAACAGGAGTCCCCGCTACTTCTGTCCATATCCATCCTCTATTTTTATGCAATAAACGAAGCTGCTCACGAAACGTAATGCTATTTTTAGCAGCATGATCAAAACTACTGCCAACTCGTTTAATATCATCAGCATGAATTTGATAATAAGCTTTCTTTTGAACAATTGACTCAGCTTTAAAACCAAATATATTTTCAGAGGATGGCGACACATATAGATATTGTCTATTTTGATCCATCAAGACAATGACATCGTGAACATTTTCAGCAATAATTTGAAAGTTTTCTTCCCCTGCCTTGTAAAGTCCCGAGATTTCATCTAATTCGGTCATGTCTTTTGCAGACATATAAAACCCTGTAATCATTCCTTTTACATTGATTGGGATAAACTTCACTAAACAAGATATCAACTGCTCAGATTTGTTAGCGATTCGAAGACGTTCGTCTTTCATTTCCCCTACCTTTGACAGCTGAAAATGTTCTTTTGCTAGTTTTCGATCTTCCACACTGATCAAGCGTACAAAATTTTCTTCTAACAACTCTTCCTTCGTGTATCCACTAAGTTCTAAGCTTGAAGAGTTACCTCCTATAATTCGCCCATTAAAATCTAATGTGAATATAGCACTCGCATTGCTATCAAATAAGGATTGGTAACGCGCACTACTTTCTTCAAGTCGAGCGTGAACCTCTTTACTTTCTAACAAAGCTCTTTTTTCATTTGTAATATCTTTTACTAGACTAACAACATGCGTACATTCTCCCGTTTCATCGCACAGTGGAGTAAGTAACGTCTCCGAATATAACAACTTATTTTCTTTAGAATAAAAAGAGTCTTCATAGCTCGTTTTTTTCTTTGTTTCAACTACTGCTTTGTATTTATCATATAAAAAGTTGGCCATTTCTTTGGAACAAACTTCGCTAAATGCCTTGCCCATAGCATCAGAAGTTAAACCCGTTTTTTCTACTACTGCCTGGTTAAAAAAGTCATATGTGAAAGAGTCGGCTTCATCAACTTTTACAACGAATACCATTTCTTTAATTCCTTCCATCAATATACGCATAAAAGATAATGAAGCTGTTTCTTCCACCATAGCTTTACCTCCTGAATACTTAAAAATTTCCAATTCCTTTGAATTCTCTTTTAATAGTATAACAGAAGAAATTTTGGATTGAATCGATAGTCCTTACTTTTTTCTATTAAATCAATAAAACATAGTTTTATAGAATCAGAACTGGTTTCTATGCATACACCTACTCTTATTATTTTTACTATGGAAGTCTGCATTTGTTCACAAGGTGCTCTTCTGTCATTGATAATAATTATTGTATATAATAAATCAAAAAGGGGATAAGTTATGTGCTTGATAAACCTGCAATTTCGAAATCACCCAAGCTATAAATTGATCATCGCCGCTAATCGTGATGAATTTTATAGTCGTCCTGCAGCTCCTGCTCATTTTTGGAAGGATGAACCTTCCATATTGGCTGGTCGCGATTTGACACAGTTAGGAACATGGTTAGGCGTTACGAAGCAGGGGCGCATTGCCGCTTTGACAAACTTTAGAGATCCGACTAATTTAGAAGCAGGCCCTTTATCAAGAGGAGCTGTTGTTAAAGATTTTTTAGCTAATAAAAGTTCTCCAGAAGACTACTTACAGTCGATTGATCCAAAGCAATACGCCGGCTTCAACCTTATTGTAGGGGATGCTGAAAAATTAGTTTACTACAACAACATTCAAAATGAATCTTACGAGATTCCCCCAGGTACCCATGCTCTCAGCAACCATTTTTTGAATACACCATGGCCAAAGGTTACAAAAGGCAAAGAAAATCTTGCTTCCTATATGGCCCAAACAGAAGAGGCTGATTTAGAAGAGCTCTTTACGATTTTGGCAGATGCGGATCATGCACCCGATACACATCTTCCCGATAGCGGAGTCGGCTTAGACTTAGAACGAATGTTATCGCCTATTTTTATTAAAACTCCTGATTATGGTACACGCTCTGCAACTGTTGTTTTAGTTTCCCATGATAATACACTTACCTTTGTTGAAAGAAATTTCGATAAAGGTAAATTTAAAGAAGATCATCAATTTAATTTCAAGATCAATTAGGTGGATTACTATTCCACTCAAACTAAAGAGCAACGCCAATCAAATGATTGGCGTTGCTCTTTAGTTTAGCTCTTTATACATATAATAATGCGTATACCCTTTAGGAAAATCTTCTAATTTCCCCATCTCTTTAAATCCTAATCGTTTATAAAACTCTGGTGCTTGAAAGCTGAATGTTTCTAGACGGATAAAGCGGCAGCCCTTTTTAATCGCTACCCCTTCTGCTTCACGGATTAATTCTTGTCCTTTTCCTAATCCACGTAACGACTCATCGACCCATAAGATATCGACAAAAAAACATTCCCAATCAATATGACCTACAAGACCTCCAAGTATATTTTCTTCATCATCTTTTAAAATGAGGTTAATTTTTTCTTCTTCCGTGTAAGCTACTTTCCCTTTGTTATGTTTAATTAATTGGTACTTTATAAAACATGTTTCTTCTTCTTGATAGCCCGTATGCAAAGTTAAACGAGTCATGTTACTCACCTCTTCTTTAAATGTGCTTTACTATAAACTAGTATACCTCGCTTGTTATGGCACTCACTATACAATTACTGGATTTATCGAAAGAATAGGAATGCAGAAGGTAGAGAAAGGGTATACGTTGAAGAAGGAGTTGAAAATGCATGAGATTAGGCTATGCCTGCATGAACACAGAATTGAAAACCGTATTTAAAACTTTGCGTGTAGCAACTGCAGAAGCAGAAGGTACTGACAAAATAAAAGAATTGACGCTAAAAAATTTAAACACCACACTTGAAGTCATCCATTGGAATTTAGAACACGATATTTATTTTTACCGAGCTTCTAGCTCAATTGTTCCGCTTTCCACTCATCCCATCAATGACTGGATATGGTGGGATGATCCGGACGTATTAGCCATCACAGAAGAAATTCGATCTTTTGTCGAAATGCACAATATGAGAATTTCCGTTCATCCCGGTCAATACACCGTCATTAATTCACCAAAACCTGAAGTTGTTCGAAAATCTATAGAAGATCTTGAGTATCATGACAAACTCATTCAATTGCTAGGTGGCACTGACATCATTCTCCATACCGGTGGCGCATATGGTGATAAAGAAGTTGCCAAACAGCGCTTTGCTGATGTTTACCTTGAATTATCCCCTAGTATTCGCCAGCGATTGCGCTTAGAAAACGATGATAAAACCTACACGGTGCGTGACGTTTTAGATGTTCATCGTATGTGCGGTGTGCCTATCTGCTTTGATATCCATCATCATAATTGCAATAATGATGGAGAATCTGTAGATTTTAAAGAAATTCTTACTACTTGGCAAGGATACGGTAAGCCGAAGGTTCATATTAGTACAGGAAAAGAAGGATTTACAGACCTTCGCCATCATAATATGGTGTCTGAAACCGACTTCCAAGAGTTATTGCTTGTATTAAATGGCATCGATGCCGATATTATGTTCGAAGCTAAACTAAAAGAACAATCTGTTCTTCCTTTTATCCATCAATTTACTAATAAATAAACCAGCATCCTCTTCGGAGGACGCTGGTTTATTTATTAGTGGAGTTTGTAAGATTAGGGAATTCCAATCGAAATTCGGTGCCTTTATCTTTTTCTGAATCCACAAAAATATGTCCGTTCATTTGGCTAACGATGCTATAAGTTACCATCATCCCAAGTCCGGTTCCTTTAATTTTGCTTGAGAAATATGGCTCGCCTAAACGTCGCACCTCTTCTTTTGTCATGCCAATTCCTTCGTCGGTTACGTGGATGCTTACTATAGCCGGTGTCGATTTAACCGCAATCGCCAACATTCCGCCATTTGGCATTGCTTCAATACCATTTCGAATGATATTGACTATGGCTTGTTGAAACTTATGACGGTCCATTAAAGTTTCAGCATCCCTGTCCATTTCCGTAATATGCATTTCTATACCTTTTCCATTTGCATAAGGCATCATGATTTTTAAAACATGTTGAACTTCACAAGAAACGTTAGAGGCTTCCAACTGACCATAGGTAGGTTTTGCATAAACAAGATAATCATCGATTAAATCTTCTGCAGATTCAATTTCGTTTAACACCATTTCGTGAAACTCGATTTGTTTGTCACGACTGTACTCGTACTCTTTCATTAGTTGAACAAACCCTTTAATACTTTGTAGAGGATTTCGCAATTCATGCGAAACGGCTGCCGCAAAATGACTCACAGTTTCCATCTTTTCGTGTTTTAACAAAGAATTATACATGTATTCCTGTCGCTGTATATGTTCAATCAGTAAGGCCGTTAAAGCAGTTATCGCTCCTTGGTTAAGCATTAACATGAGCCATATACCAATAATGTCATGAATTGGATCTCCAAAAAAGAAATAACCCGCAAGCATATTAAACAGTAACGAAACTATCGATATACTAAATACCAACCCGACCTTCATTAACCGATTTATGCGCATATACATTGGCCGTAAAAAAGGAACTCCTGCTGCAATGATCAATTGATTGAGTACCGCAATGTACATTCCATCTCCACCGATGATAATTCGACTAATCGCTGCAACCAAAAATAAAACAGCTGATACGAGTGGCCCTCCGTATAACGCCCCTAGAATCATTGGAACTTGACGCAAATCAAAAATATAGTCTTCTGAAACAACTTGATAAGGAAAAGTCATACAAAGAACAATAGAAATAGAAAATAAAATGGTCAAGCTTAAGCGATGACTACCAAAAAAATTCCGTTGACCTGTTGTCGTCAACAATTGATAAACAACAATCGGAAAGATGATGAAGAAAATATTATTGATCATGCCAGTCATCATTGCTTCCAAATTTTCCATCTCCACTTCTTTCCATCAGTTTCTATTAGTATACAATTCCCTTTTGTTCCCTACCACCTTTTTATGGCGCACACTCTACTTCTTATAAGGATGAGGTGTTGTCTCTCGTAACTTAGTTATTAAGCGCTCTCGCCTTTTTTTCATGCCTGCCAGCGAAATATTTTCAATAACAGCCAATTCTCTTAAGCTACATTCTTGTACATAAAGTGCATTTAGCAACCTTTTTTCATGCTCACTCAACATGTCGATTCCGAGCCATTCTGGCAGACATTCTTTGATTTCTTCTATATTCTCTTCCTTCATATCAGGTCCAAGATAACTGATCTGTTCATTTCGTTTTGTTTCTCTTTTTAATTCATCGAGCATTGCTCCTTGAATGCTGCGATAAGCAAACGGTGTAAAGTTTCCTTTAGTATCATCAAAACGCAGCCATGCTTGCCATAAGGCGATATTGCCGAGTTGACGGAAGCTTTCATAATCACGATAAATATGCAATTTGCGAATGATCGCTGAAATCATTGGCGCATATTGAACTGCTACTTCTTCAAAATTTCTCATTGTCTTATCCTTTTGAACGTTCGTAGATTCCCGGGTCAGTTCAGAATAAGATATGAACTTACTAACAGCCACTCACCGATCATAACGTTTTCTATGGCAAACTATCCGTTTCTCTTTATGAAACAAATTGTTCAAGCAGATAAATAGTCAGAACAGTATCTATTTTCTAAAAATATATTGTCACTTAAAGTTGGAGGTGGTAAAATTTTCATGTGTTGAGAAAGGGGAGCTTTTGATAGTGAAGAATTATGATGACAATTTACTTGATCGATCCGTGTTGTTTGTGGAAAACTATTTTGAAAAAGATAAAAAATCAAAGATTACAACAAAAGACGGCGTGTTTTACTCCCGCCATTCTGTTTTAACTTTGATTGATAAAACATGTATGATGTTCGCGTCTACATACGAAGGCCGTGTCAAAGCAACACGCCATAACCTCAAACAACATAAAAAAACAACACTTCTCATCTCAGAAGATGGACTGGCAGCCTATCCCACCAAATCTCCAGATCATCCTGACTGCGTATGGATTTTCAATCATCATTACCGCCTCGAAACTATCGCTTCAAACAGGGCTCGTGTCTTGTTTGATGAGTTCAAGGTCTCGACAGAAATTAATGTCTCTATTGGTATTCTACAAAAGCAACGAAGCCGTATGTATGAAATGATTTATTACTATTCCAATGTTCGCCAGAAAAATAAATCTTAACTGTAATAGTAAAGACACCTCTCTATGTACTGGTTGAAGCCCAGTACATAGAGAGGTGTCTTTTATCGCTTTATGCTGCGTCGTCCCCTAGCAGTAAAAATGCAATTTCAATGGCCCACTTGTTTAAATCTTCTTCTGCTTCTATGTCCGTCACATAAAATTCAAAACGCCCGTTCCAAATTTCCGCTTCGCCTTCCCAGCGTTTGTCAATATCCAATCCTTCCTGCATAGCCCATTGCTCTAACGCTTCAAGAGACTTTTCCAAATTCTCAGGATGACCTTTGTGCAACGCGGTTACATAGGAACCTCCTGGTATATATCCGACTACTACACGTCGATCTCCCGCGACCATACGTTTAACTGGTACACCAACTTCCATTTTATACTTACCTTCTGAATCCCCCATACACCAATAGCGAAAAAATGGTGCACCTGCTGGCTTGGTACCTTGCGTTTTTAGCCACTCAAATAGTTCTCCCACAAGTCCATTGACCTCTTCCCATTCCGAAAGTCCTGCTAAAATCGGAATTCCAACATAAGGTTGTTCTGTCCGTTCTTCAACAAATGGCTCACTGATGTATTTCTGTAGCATCCAACCCTCTCCTCTTTGATCGATTAAAGGCATCACTATCTCTTCTATACCCGCTAGAGTAGCTTTTTTAATCGCTTAGTAAAAAATAACTAGTTGTCAATAGTAAAGAAATTTACGAACCATCACTAAATACGTAATAAATCCAAGACATCCAAATTGACTTTACCTATTTTTTTATATAATCTAAAACAACTGACCAATAAGTCACTTTATGTGACTACGCAGTCCAGGAGGAGTCTAATGGATAAAAAAACAGAATTAATGAAACATGCCGTACGTCTATTTTCTTTGAAGGGTTTTCACCAAACCTCTGTGCAAGAAATCGCAGAAGCCACTGGAATTTCAAAAGGTGCTTTCTACAAACATTTCGATTCAAAGGAAATTCTTTTTATCAAGATTTTACAGCAACATCACCAAGAAATAATGATGGAAATTTCGAATTCCCAGTCTACCCAGGAAGATGATAGCAAAGACATTTTCAAGAAAAAATTAGCGATTGAAATAGAACGCACGCTTTCCAACCATGAGTTTTTCATGATGGTGTTTAAAGATTTCACACTTACCGAAAGCGAAACATTAAAAGACGTTTTTATGGAATTGAGACAGTCTACCATTACGCTACATAAAACTATTTTATTAGACACTTATGGAGCAAGTATCGAGCCGTTTCTCCCTGATTTAGTCGCAATTCTAGAAGGGTTGATGCAACAATACATTTTCGTGCTGGTATTTGAAAAAAAACAAGTATCCATTGATAAGCTCGTCAACTTCATCACAACGACAATCGATGCAGTTGTAAATAACTTAGATTTCATGGAACCTGTTTTAAATGAGGCTCGTTCTCCGGCCGCTACAATTGAAGAAAGCTTTCTGCAAATCACTAAAAAAATTAAAGCTTCTGAGACAAATCAAGAAAAGCTATTAGCAACACTCCATTTATTAAAAGAACAAGTCGAACAAGATGAACCGCAGACATTTTTAATTGAAGCTTTATTGGGTTACTTAAAGCAGTTTTCTTTTATTAAAAATGAAGTTGCCTATTTAGAAAAGTTTATTTAAAGAAAAGGAGCAACCACCTTGAAACAAATTATTAATTTTTCATTAAACAACAAATTTGCGATTTGGATTTTAACGATTATGGTCGTAGTGGCTGGTTTATATGCCGGCTTGACGATGAAACAAGAATCCATACCAAGCATTACCCTTCCCGCGGTTACAGTTGTTACTGTATATCCAGGTGCAGCACCTGACGAAATTATGGAAGAAGTCACAGTGCCTATGGAACAACGAATTCAAAACATGAATGGCGTTGAGTTGATCACGTCTACTTCGATGGCGAACGCATCCACCATACAAGTACAATATGATTTTGAAGTCGATATGGACCAAGCAGCTCGTGAGTTAGAAGATGCCTTATCGAAAGTCACACTTCCTGAGGCTGCAAATGACCCTCAAGTTTCTCGTCTTAGTTTAGATGCCTTCCCTGTTCTAGCATTAAGCATTAGTAATTCGGAAAGTTCACTAGAAGAACTAACAGATACAGTGGAAAACAATGTCTTGCCTGCGCTTGAAGGTGTATCTGGTTTGTCAGAAGCCCAAGTATCTGGACAACGTATTCAAAAAGTCACGATGACTTTTGATCAGCAAGCTTTAACGCAATACGGTTTAACTGAAGACACCATTCAACAAATCATCAAAGGATCGAATTTGACATTCCCATTAGGATTAACGAATTTTGATGGCGAATTGAAAAATTTAGTCATTGATGGCGATATCACATCTGTTGATGATTTGAAAAACTTACAAATTCCAGCTATTCCTCAAGCTGCTGCTACTGCACCAATTGAAGCACCTACTTCGGTTCCAGGCGCATCTCAAGCACAGCCACCTGTTGCTGCACCGGCTGCGATTCCGACGATTGCACTGAGTGAATTAGCGGACATCCAAGTTGTCAGTGAAGCCGAGTCCATTTCACGGACTAATGGTGAAGAGGCAATTAGTATTTCCATTATCAAGTCCCCCGATGCAAATACTGTTGAAGTCGTGAATGGGGTTCAAGAAATCGTTGCCGATATGGCAGACGAATACAATTTGACCGTTTCTTCATCATTTGACCAAGGAGAGCCGATCGAAAAATCGGTTGAAACGATGCTCAGCAAAGCCTTATTCGGTATTTTATTTGCAGTGGTAATCATTTTGTTATTCCTACGTAGCTTTAAAACAACATTAATTTCGATTATTTCAATCCCGTTATCGTTATTAATGGCGATTTTCTTATTAAATCAAATGGATATTACGCTAAATATTATGACACTTGGTGCATTAACGGTTGCCATCGGTCGAGTGATTGATGACTCGATTGTTGTTATCGAAAATATTTATCGTCGTATGGCATTACCTGGCGAAAAGTTACGTGGTAAAGCATTAATACGTGAAGCTACACGTGAAATGTTCTTACCGATCTTTTCTTCTACAGTGGTTACAATCGCAGTGTTCTTGCCACTCGCGCTTGTTAGCGGACAAATCGGAGAGTTATTTTTACCGTTTGCATTAGCAGTTGTTTTTGCACTTTCAGCTTCTCTATTAGTCGCTGTTACAATTGTTCCAATGATGGCGCATTTAATGTACCGCAAGCAATTAACGAATATGGATACTGTTACATCCGCGCACAAAGAACACAAGCCAGGGAAAATGGCCGCAAGTTACAAACGTATTTTGGAGTGGTCATTAAATCACAAGATCATTACTTTTGGCGGGGCTTCGCTCGTACTTGTCGCTAGTTTATTCTTAATACCAATCATCGGTGTAAGTTTCTTACCTGAAGAAGAACAGAAGATGGTAATGGCTACTTATAGCCCAGAACCCGGACAAACACTTGAAGATGTAGAAGCAATAGCGCTTGAAGCAGAATCTGCCATTAGCGACCGTGAAGGCGTGACGTCTTATCAATATTCGCTTGGTGGAGATAATCCAATGTCCGGAATGGGCAGCGGTGGAAATAACTCCGCATTGTTCTATATTGAATATGATGATGATTTTGTAGACTTTGGTGATGAAAGTACAAAATTGATCGAAGACTTGAATAGCTCAACAGAATTTGGCGAATGGGCAAGTATGGACTTTGCGCCTACTGGCGGAAATGGCTTAGAATTATTCGTCTATGGGGATAATGTTGAAGATATTCAATCGGCAATCAAAGAAATCCAGCCATTCATGGAAGATAACGATGGCCTCGAAAACACAGAATCTAGCTTGACTGATGCTTACGATCAATTTACATTAGTCGCAAGTCAACAAAGCTTAAGTGAAAATGGATTGACTGCCGCACAAATTGGCATGGCTTTAAGTAGTGTCGGTGAGGCACCTGTCTTAACGACCGTTACTCATGAAGACAAAGACATTAATGTGTATATCGAAACAGAAGAAACCGAATACGCTGGAATCGAAGATGTTACTTCTGTTGAAATCCCAACAGCTCTTGGAACTTCTGTTAAAGTCAGCGATGTGATGACTGTAGAAGAAGGCAAATCTCCAGATACCATCAATCGGAGAGATGGTCAAATGTTCGCTTCTCTGACGGCAGATGTTTTAGGCAATAACGCTGCTGAAATTACTACGGAAATTGATGAGCAAATTGCTGAACTTGAATTACCAGCTGGAGTTACAACAGATCACGGTGGTGTCACAGAACAAATTAATGAATCGTTTACGCAACTTGGTTTAGCCATGCTTGCAGCGATTGCCATTGTATACTTTGTACTAGTTGTCACATTTGGTGGCGCATTAGCACCGTTCTCCATTTTGTTCTCACTACCATTTACTGTGATTGGTGTTCTCGTAGCATTATGGATTACGGGTGAAGCATTGAGTGTTAACGCATTGATTGGTGTGTTGATGTTAATCGGTATCGTTGTCACAAATGCGATCGTCTTGATTGACCGCGTGATCCATATGGAAGACGCTGGACTCAGCACTCGCGAAGCACTTCTTGAAGGCGGTGTAACTCGCTTGCGTCCTATCTTAATGACTGCTTTAGCTACAATCGGGGCATTGATTCCTCTTGCTCTTGGTGTCGAAGGTGGAGGCGGCGGATTGATTTCTCAAGGCCTCGGAATTACTGTAATCGGCGGGTTAATCAGCTCGACTCTCCTTACGTTGGTCATCGTACCAATTGTTTACGAAGTCGTAGCGAAATTCCGCAAGAAAAAAGTAAATTAATTTAAAACAGGCAGCTCACGCGGATGAGCTGCCTGTTTTTTTATGCCTCTTTTTAGCTGAGCGCACCTTAATTGGTCAAAAGCGCACCTCAAACGGCAAAGTCCGCACCTCGCAGCGCGATAACCGCACCCCAATCAGCAAAGTCCGCACCTCAACTAGCAATAACCGCACCTCACAAATAAAAGCCTGTCCAGTTAAACTGAACAGGCTTCACCTTTATTGTTTCTTCAAGTATTCCAATACCGATTCATCAATCAATGCCTCTTCTGACCAATGATCGTCAAAATTTTCGCGGAGACAAAACGTTTTCAGTGCCTCTTTTACTTCCGAGTCATAGTTGCTGTGCTCTACTGATGCCAATAAATCAAGTTTTACCAGTTGTTCCACAATTGTTACTAGCACGTCTTCTTCAATCGGCAACTTTTCTGCTGATGGCGCAGCATACATTTTATGAAGCTCATACAACCGCTGTAACTCTTCAATTGGTTCTGGATGGTCATCGACGCGCAAATCAACTTTCACATCGTTGTAGCCACCGTATCCCGCCTCTTTTTGCAAAACATAAACCGCAGCAGACTGTTTGCCTCTGCTGTCGCCTCCGGCATGTTGAGCCGCCGATATGGCTTGCAGCAAGCGTTCAGCAAGTGGACCTGATGACTCTTCAAACGTTTTACTCATTTCGCTGACCGTTTTCTCACTAACGAGAATATTGCCTTGGCACGAGTGATGTTTCCCTATTTTATGACCTGCCCAATCGTAGCATTCGTGGCCGGTGAAGGCACTTGCTTCGCCATCCGCATTAATAATAGCCACTTGACGCAAACTTCTGCCGGGATCATCAGCAATCAATTTATCAATCACTGCATCAGGCGATAAACCTTTTTCCAATAACGCTAGTCCTTCGGGTCCGTATGCCGTATTGGCCCACGATTGCGTTGCAACTGCCCCGACACCCGCTTTTGCCCACGGCACGACTGAACCAACCGCTAAAAATTTTGATTGTACCGCCACACCCACTTCTCCCGTAACTGGATCCGCAGCAACAATTGAAAATGTCGCCACCAATTGGTCTTTTTTCACTTTGTTCTCCATGTATATGCCCCCCTTTCTTCTACTGTAATTCAATCAAACAAAATTTTCCTGTTTCACAAATCGTATTTACAAAAAACCTGTAAAAATCCTAAAGGATTTCTACAGGTTTTTCATTTTTCTTGGATTGGCGATTGAGCGCGCTCGTTCTGTATTTCTTTTTATCCGTTTTTGATAATGCCTTGTACTCTTCTAAGAAAGTTTCGTATTTGGCAATGACTTCTTTTGTGGGGCCATATTCTTTAACGACGCCAAATTCCAGCCATAAAATCTGATCACAGAACTTTTTCATTTGTGCAATGGAGTGACTAACAAAAAACATCGTTTTTCCTTTTTTCTTAAACTCCATCATTTTGTCTAAGCTTTTTTCAGAAAAGGCTTTATCGCCTACGGATAAGGCTTCATCCACGATTAAAATATCGGGATTCACACGTACCGAAATCGAAAATCCTAGTCGCGATTTCATCCCACTAGAATACGTTTTTACAGGCTGATCGATAAACTTCTCCAGTTCTGCAAACTCGATAATTTCATCTTCCATCTCAGAAATCTGTTTTTGAGAAAATCCAAGCATCAATAATTTGAGCTCGATGTTTTCACGACCTGACAACTTGCCATCTAATCCTGCGTTTACTGCGATCAAAGCTACGTCACCGTTGCTTGTCACATGACCATTGGTTGAAGGAATAACACCTGCAATAATGTTTGCTAAAGTCGATTTCCCAGATCCGTTAATACCAACAAGTCCGACAATCGATCCCTCTTCCACCGTGAAAGAAACATTTTGCAAAGCATAAAAATTCTCCCCATAATCTTTATAAGGGACTAGCAAATCAAAAAGTCGTTCAGATTTTTTCTTATATAATTTATAACGTTTTGAGACGTTTTTCACTTCTACTGAATTACCCAAATTTTTCACATCCAATTTTTATAAGAAGTCAATAAACTGACTTCTGAATTTCACGTGAAGATAAGAACCAACAAGGAATGTTAATACAACCACTCCTACGAAATAAAGGGTATACGTTGGATTTTCAACAAAGTACCAGCCTTCACCAAGTAGTGAATAACGATACCCTTCTATAACGTAATAGAAAGGATTGAGTTTCAAGAACACTTGCCATGACTCTGGTAGCAACGTTGGCGGCCATAATATCGGTGATAAATACAGTAGCATGCGCATAACTGATTGCAACAGCATTTGTACGTCTCTAACAATAGTGGACAGCGTCGATGTAATTAGCGAAAGGCTAAACAAGAATACAAGCAGTCCAACGATATAGATTGGCAACTGTATGTAGTAAATGGAAATCGGAAAGCCAATAAACTGTAATACAATCATTCCAATAGCTAACAAAATCAGATGCGGATATAATTGCGCAAAGATTGTATAATTTGGAATGACACTCATTGGAAAGTTCATCTTGGCCAGCATCCTAATCTTAGTGTAGATCGACTTAGAAGCTTTCATGACACTACCGTTGATAAAAAACCATACGAGAATTCCGGCGAACATCCATTGGAAATAGGGAATCTCTCCAATAGCTTCTCGCTGCCTAATTCCAAATCCGAAAACAAACCAATAGATCATAATTTGAATAGCTGGGTTAATAATCTCCCAAGCTGCCCCTAAATAATTTCCTCTTGTTAAGCTTCGCAACTCATAAACAGACAGCCGGTTAATTAAATAAGAGAATTTCACTTGCTCTTTAAGAACTTTTATCGCTGATTTCATAGGTATCCTCACTTAATCACTTTTTATCTTATTGACTAACTTGCAACGATTACTTTAAAAAAGCGTTCACAACGCGCTCCGTCGCTCGCCCATCTTCAAGAGAAGAAAAGCGTTTTTTAAACTCAGCAAAAGCTTGATTTGATTGGACATCAAGGTCTTTCAACTCTCTAATTGCCTCAAACAATTCACTTTCTGTCTGGACAATCGGACCTGGTGCCTCATTTTCAATATCAATATAAAAACCACGTAATTGATCGCGATAATTTTCCAAGTCGTACATAAAGAAAATAATCGGGCGATTCAAAATAGCATAATCGAAAAATACAGATGAATAATCTGTGATTAATAAATCAGCTGCTAAGTACAAGTCACGAATATCTGGGTAACGCGACACATCGTAAACAATTCCTTCATACGCTGAGAAATCAAAGTTCTCAGCAACTAAGTAATGCATACGAGACAAGAGTACCCAGTCTTCACCAAATTCCTTTTCCCAGTTTTTCAAGTCAAATTGAAAGTCAAACTTATACTTCCCTTTTTGATAAAATTCATTATCTCTCCATGTAGGAGCATATAACATAATTTTTTTATGCTCAGCAATGCCGAGGTCTTTTTTCAAATTACTCACTAAAGTAGAAGAGTTGTTGCTTAAAACATCATTCCGAGGATATCCAGATTCAATTACTTTTCCATTGTAGTGGAAGGCACGTTTAAAAATTTCGGATGAATATGTGTTAGGAGAAATTAAGTAATCCCATTTCTCCGACTCCAGCACGAAATTTTTTTTATATGAATCGGTTTTCGTATTCGGCATATGAACTTCTTCTATATCTAGTCCAAGTTTTTTCAAAGGAGTACCATGCCAAGTTTGCAAGTATACCGTTTCTTTAGGTTTTGGCATCCATAATGGAAGCCTAACATTGTTGACCCAGTATTCCGCTCTTGGGAACGTCCAAAACCAGTCTATCGTAAACCTTTGGATATAAGGTACGTTAAATTCTTCAAAAAGCTTGATTGCACTTTTGTCGACACTCCACAAAAGTTTATAATCCGGGTAATGTTCTTTCATATATTCATATATAGCACGTGGATTATCGCTAAATTGCTTGGCATGAAAACTTTCAAACACCACTAATTTTTTCTTTTTTGGAAGTTTTCCTAACACCACAAATATCGCTCGAAATGCCCTTCTTGTATAGCTACTATCTTTTAGACTTTTTAGTTTTTGGATGAGGCTCAAATTTTTCACCTAACTTCTTTCTAGTTAAATGGAACAGACAAAATCTATCACAATAAATAGCATCCGTTCTTTTTTTATTTTATACTACCTTTAAGCGTTTCTGTGGAACTTATGAATGCAACTTTTCTTCTATGAAAGCGTCTAATCACTCATACTTCTCCCATATTTTCAATAGCTATTACACATGATAACATATAAGATGGTATCATAGCATATTGTGAAAAAATCGAAAATAAGCATTTTTGGAGTGAATACATATATGAAGAAAGTAATAACTTACGGAACCTTTGACTTGATTCATCATGGGCATATAAACATTTTGAAACGAGCAAAAGAAAACGGAGATTATTTAATCGTCGGCTTATCAACAGATGAATTTAACGCGATTAAAGGCAAAGCTGCCTATCACTCCTACGAAGAGCGAAAACTTATACTAGAAGCTATAAAATACGTTGATGAAGTGATTCCTGAAAGCAATTGGGGCCAAAAGGTGTCGGACATCACTAGTAACGAAATTGACTTATTTGTTATGGGGTCTGATTGGGAAGGTAAATTTGACGAACTGATGGACTATTGTGAGGTTCTTTATTTGCCACGAACAGAAGGCATTTCAACCACTAAAATCAAAACAGACCTTTTTAATCGCAAATGATTAAAGAATTTGGAATTTCCATCTACCTCTTTCTGTTCAAAGTCCTGTTTGCCCTGTTCAAACTATTCCCACTAAAAAACAAAACGGTCTTCCTTTCTTCTTTTGGTGATAATGCATTTTTTATTGCGAACGAGTTATCAAAATCACAACAGCATCAAATGATTTTCATCAACCAAGCAAAATGCAAACTCGATTTCACAACTATTCCAACGGACAATAAAAAGATTTATAGCTTTGAAACGTCCAATATTTTGGATACTTTTTTATCCATCTATCATTTGGCAACTTCAAAATATGTCTTTGTTGATAATTATGCCGGAGTTCTTTCCGTCATCAAGTTTCGACATGAAGTAAAATGCATACAATTATGGCATGCAGCTGGCGCTATTAAGAAATTTGGTTGGAGCGATCCTGAAACTTCGGCAAGAAGTGAACGGGCAAAGTTGAGATTTCAACAAGTGTATGATCGTTTTCAATACATTCCTGTAGGCTCTCAGCAAATGGCAGATATTTTCTCTGAATCTTTCCATGTGGATCAAAGTCATTTCATCTACACCGGCGTTCCGCAAACAGATTTTTACTTTGATCCTGTTGCTAAAGAGCAAGCACATGCTAGGTTACAAAACTTGTACCCCGCGATTACGGGAAAAAAGGTCGTGTTATACGCTCCTACTTTCCGTAAAAATTCGCTGAATAGTATGGAGCTCCAGTTGAACGTAGAAGAGCTTCTAGAAAGGCTAGACGAGCAGTATGTAGTATTGATTCGTCTTCACCCTTCTGTTCAAGAAGTGACTAATTTTACTGAACACTCGCGTGTTCTGCTGGTAAATGATTATCCACACCTTAGCGAATTGCTTATTGTCAGTGATATTTTGATTACCGATTATTCCTCGATTCCGGTGGAATTTTCATTGCTTGAGAAAAAAATGATTTTCTTCACATATGACCTTGAAGAGTATGGGAAAACGCAAGGCATATGGGCGGAAAATAGTTTATACTTCCCTGGTCCAATTGTGAAGACCACAAGCGAAGTAATTGATCAAATTTTAGATCCGTCGATTGACTATGAAAAAATTGATCAATTCCGCAAGCATTGGAATACGTATTCAACAGGTAAGAGTACATCTCAATTAATTACCGTAATTTACGATCCGAATGACCTATAACTCACTTACCAGCAATCCATTAGATGGGATTGCTGGTTTTTTTATTTTAAACCAAGTCGTTTATTTAAATTAATGTAAATCCACTATATTATTTCAAAATATTCAGTCATTAATAAGGCGAATCGACTAATTTTGTGGTATATTAAAAGTATAAAACTCATATTTCCCCTCCATATTGCCCCCTCTCCTATACATACGCTGACGTAATTTCAGCGCACTAACCAAAGGGGTGAGAAAGGTGCTTTCTTCTAAATGGGTCAAAGTCATAGCCGCGTTGCTTCTAATCCTATTTACCGTATTTTCTTTCTCTAGTCAGTCACAAGCAGCAAGTTCCACATATATCTCAAAAGGCAATACAACGAGTAAAGTGGTTGCTCTTACGTTTGATGATGGTTCAGACGGTACTAACATCAACAAAATTTTAGATGTCTTGTCTGCCAACAAAGTAGATGCTACGTTTTTTTTAACAGGGTCTGGCGCGAAAAACCATCCTTCATGGATCAAAAATATTTCAGCTAAAGGTCACCAACTTGGCAACCACTCTTATTCACATCCTGACTTCACAAAACTGTCAGCTGCAAAAATCAAAAGTGAACTTGATACAACTGAAGCAACGATTAAAGATCTTACAAGTGAAACAACAAAGCCAATTTTCAGAGCTCCATTTGGTGCATCTAATTCAGCTGTTTTAAAAGCTGTTGGGGATGCTGGATACACTCACACCATTCAATGGAATATTGACACTGTCGATTGGAAAGGTGTTTCTGCCACACAAATCACCAATAAAGTTATGGATAATATTGTACCTGGGTCTATTGTGTTAATGCATACAGGTGCAGGAGCATCTGGAACTCCAGGAGCTTTGCCTAGCATGATTAGCAAATTGAAAGCTAAAGGATACACGTTTGTAACTGTATCCGAATTGTTAAACTTACCTTCCACTCCTGTCAGTGGTACTAAATATACAGTCAAAGCTGGGGACACTCTATACAGCATCGCGAAAAAATACAATGTGACCGTTTCAGCATTGGCCAAAGCCAATAATATTACCAACTATAATTTGATCCGTGTCGGACAAGTACTCACCATTCCAGGGAAAACCACGACACCTCCCGCTACAGCTGTTAAATACACAGTTAAAGCTGGGGACACGCTTTACGGCATTGCGAGAAAATACAATGTTACGGTCTCAGCATTAGCTAAAGCCAATAATATTACCAACTACAATTTGATCCATGTGGGTCAAGTCTTAACGATTCCAGGGAAATCTACAACTCCTCCAGCTACGTCTGTTAACTACACAGTTAAAGCTGGTGACACGCTTTATAGCATTGCAAGAAAATACAACAGCACCGTTGCTAAAATAGCCGCTGCCAATAATATCTCGAATGTCAATGCAATTCGCGTAGGCCAAGTGTTAGTGATTCCACAATAATCTTTTTCTACGCATTTAAAGAAGTTGGAAATTATTTCTCCAGCTTCTTTTTTGTGTTTAATAATTTCTTCGAATTTCAAGTTATATGATTATTTATACCTATATTATAAAATTAAAGCCAAATCTATAATAGTATAGATATTCCATTTTTTATAAACAGGAGGAAGAAAATGAAGCGTTTAGTTGGGTTTTTAGTCGTTTTTGGGTTTGTACTTAGTACATTGCCTTTGTCTGCATTTGCGATCAAGTCGGATGAGGCAGAATTTAATGCATTTTTAGTAGAAATCAATTGGGAGAAACAAGATTATCTAAACTACTTAGCAAGCAAAGATTGGTCTTTAGATGAGTTTGAGACAATTGATGAGCTAGGAACACCTTTAACTGAAAAAGGCATTCAGCTTTTAACAGAAAAGTTAGAGATGACCCGCACAGAATTAAATGAGCTACTTTATGAATACGGCGACCTCGAGTATGGCGAAGATGTGCTTGATGGTGTCTACTTAATTTTCATTGAAGATGTTGAATACTTTAGTGAATTTTATTTAGATGATTACACAGGTACACCGATTGACGATGAAAACCTACAAGAATTAATGGATAACTTTGGCTTTGCATCAGAACAAGAGTTAGAAGAATTTCTACAAGGTTATTCTGATTCTCTAGAAAACTACGACTTTATCGAAGACTTAGAAGAATCCCTTCTTTTTTATACAGAAATGGATGATTACGAGTTAGATTTCAACGGCCTTTTCACTGAACTTGGTTTGACTGAAGAAGAAGTGGAAAGATTGATTGCTCATTTAGAAACTTTGAATTATGAAGACCCTGCATTTGAAGAACAATTAACACAATTAAGTGATCGCATGATGGCCATGGAAGATTTTGAAACAGCTGACGAATTAACAGCCGAACAAATTGCCGAAATGATGGATATTTATAGCGACATGATTAACTTGTTTGAATTGAAAACAACGTACTTTTTTGTAAAAGATGGCGTGAAAAAGCCGGTTTCATTGGCTACATTAATGACACTTCAATCAACTGAAGGTGCAGACTTATTAATTGAAATCTACAATCTAAAAGATGTATTTTTAGCGGATGTTTTGTTGACAGCCGATATGTTTGGATCTGATTTAATTGCTGATACAGGAAAAGACTTAGGTGCGGTAGAAACTATCATTTCAACTCCTACTGTGACGCAAAAACCAACTGTATCTACACCAAGTGCAACAAAAACGGTTAAAGGTGGCAAACTACCGGTTACTGCTTCTAACTTTGTGCCTACTTTACTTTTCGGACTGGCGCTACTTTTAAGTGGAGTTATTTTATTCCGTCGCTTGAGAGCTGAAAAAATTTAATGATAAACGACCAACTAAAAAAAAGAAGAAGCAAAAAATCGCTTCTTCTTTTTCTATCGATTGCCTTGGTTGTTTCCGGTTTATGGTTTAGCACAACGAGCACAGCAACTTTCATCAAAGGTTATATGCTTTATAAAACAGGAAATGTTGAAGCTAAAGATTTTAGCGGCAAGCCTGAGTCTCCACGACTTGAAATTGATGAGAAACACGCAAAAAATGACTTACTGAATCTTGAGTATCCACAAAAACCTGAAGTTGGCGACTTGATGGGAGAACTATTCATTCCAAAACTTGAAGCCAGCCTACCCATTATTCATGGCACAGACGAAGATGAGTTAGAAAAAGGCGTCGGCCATTTCGCCCAAAGTGTACTGCCCGGTGAAGATGACAATTCCGTATTGTCTGGGCACCGCGATACCGTCTTCCGCGAACTGGGTAAAGTCGGAAAAGGCGACCTCTTAACGGTTAAAACCTATTCAGGCACTTTCACTTATAAAGTGCGTCAAGTTCGAATCGTCGATCAAGACGATCGAACCGTTATAGTTCCAAAACCAAAAGCTACCTTAACCGTTTCTACATGCTATCCATTCGATTATATTGGATACGCTCCAGAACGCTATATATTAGTAGCTGACTTGGTTTCAAGTAAATAAAAGAGCGGTGAAGTCAATTCACCGCTCTTTTTTCTAACTTATTTTTAGTTACGAATTTCTTTTAGCTTCTAGCAGTTTTTGAACTTCATCGTATATGCGACGACTATTGTTTTGATCTTGATACTTAATAATCCCTGTAATTTCGTATTCGAAATTCGCAAAGTTACTCTTAATTCGATCTTCAATAATAGTCACAAGCTCTTCCTCAAAAGACCCAATCCCACCGATAAACGTTTCTTCAATAGGACGTAAAATGCCTTTACGGAAAAATCGTTCTACATCAAAGTGATAGTAAACGACCGGTTTGTTGAGCAAGGTAAAGTCAAAGCTAACGCTACTATAGTCCGTTATGAGCAAAGCATGGTCAATTAGCAATTGTTGAACGGTTTGTGAGCCTAATGGGATAAACTTAATGCGTTCATGCATATCCTCAATTTCACTTTGGAAATAGTCTTGTGCACGGTAATGTGGGTAAAAGTTAATATTCACATTATATTCTTCAAGAAGTCCAAGTAATTTTTCGTTTTGGATTAAGTTTGAATAAGCCATGAAATATTCACTCTTCAAAAATTGTTCATCCGTATTAATCCAATCTCGCCATGTAGGCATCAGTAAAATGTCTTTAGGCGGATCCACTTGAATGAGATTATCAAAACGCGCCAAACCAGTTGCGACCACTTCATGATCGTCATAACCCATTTCATCCATAACAATCACTTTCTTTTCAGGCTCAGAGCTAACAATAAACAAATCAAATGGCATATCGTAATTTTTCTTATGGTATTCCACATTTTTGCGTCCTAATACGCCATGTTGAAGGAATATTTTAATCGTTTCTTCATAGCCAAAAAATCCTTTTGCTGGCTTGTACGGCAGGATGTTTTCTAAATCATGTGTCCCCAGCAATACTTTGGCTTTAAAAGCAATTTCAAAATGTTGATCGGACCCGAAAATCAATACATTCGGAAGATGCTTAATGTGTTCATAATCTGTACTGTCTTCTTCTATTACATAATAAGCTTCGATTGATGTATGTTCTTGCAACCATTTGAAAAAGACGATGCCGTTGTCTTGAGCAGTATTTGTGCGCTCTCCCATCAACCAAACGTTTTCATCTTTTGTTTTCGTATCTTGCGGGATTTCCACATCTTTTCTTACAGTAAATGATTCCACTTTCACGTTATTAAATGGAGTCGTTGTAATCATGAAATGATGTTCATTGCCGTTATCATCGAGTTGTTTC
The DNA here is from genome assembly GCF_000189395.1 of Planococcus donghaensis MPA1U2. GTDB lineage: Bacteria > Bacillota > Bacilli > Bacillales_A > Planococcaceae > Planococcus > Planococcus donghaensis_B. Next base: position 33,941 of record NZ_AEPB01000043.1, read on the forward strand.
ATATAGCTGTAGTAATTATCCTTTTTATACTGCGCTTTAGTGTATCTGATTTTTTCTTTTCGGATAACATCTTGTGAATTGTTTTCAATCACCACAAAAAGATCGAGAACGGTTTTATCTTTACTTTTTATACCGATCAAATCTAAGCTTTTAAAATCGATGGAAAACTCTCCAGAAATGGGCACTTGAAGAGACTCTTGAGACGCTCGGTCTTCTATCATCAAATATGCTTTAGAACCTATAAACTCTTCGATTGACCCTATTATGCCGTCTATTTTAAAGTCTGTTACTTCACGGATAGATTTTTTAAGCTTAGCTGGAGTCATTGCTAATCCTAGAGACAAATCTTTTCGTCGGTAAAATTTAAGTTTAACCAACTGCGAATTCGAAATTACCTTAAACCGAGTCGTGGTATTTTGTAACGTACGCTTATCTAAACTAAAGCGATAGACTTTAGGCTCATCACTATGTTCCACAAGGAAAAAACGTTTTACAAATAGATTGTCCATCAAATTGTACATTGGCAAAACGGTTTGAAAAAGACCGTTTTTGTTTTTTAAGGGATAAGTTTCGAGTAGTCCGCTTTTCGGTTCATCTACTTGAAGGGAATATTCTACATCGGTCATTTTGTCCTTTAGGTCAAACGATAACAGAAACTCAGACACTTGCTTTTCTTCTATCGAAACAGAATCAGTTTCCATCGCATGTGGTTGTAATTCCATATACAGAAAAGAATCTCTACGGAGAATTTTATACTGATGGTGATAAGAATTGAAAAACTCATTAAACTCTTTATCCAACTTTAATGAATACAACTTGTTATCCGCATAAAGAAACAACCTCCATAAACCAGCGGCCATTTCAGAAAAATCATCAAACACAAAAGGTTTACTTTCAACGTCTCGCTTACCAGTTAATACGCGGAATTGAAAGTTGTTAAAAGCATAAACTTCAACACTTTTGATGTCTTTACTCATCACATTCGATAACTCTAAAGACATCGTTAGAGCTTCATATTGTACAGATTCTACAGCAGCATTTATCGAACTATCCTTGAAGTAAAAATCAGCAAAGCGATTGTTAATAATGATGTTCTTTTTCACTTTTGTTGATAATAGTTTATTAGCGATTAATATTGATTCTTGAAAATCTCCTGCTTTATACATTTCATGTTGGGTAATCCAAATTTTTTTATTATTAATCGTTAACTGTATGCTTGAACTCGAGGTAACCGCAGAAAGTAAGTTTTTTGGTAACGAGACAACCAAATGATTTTTTTCCACAAACTCACACGTCAATGGATAGACTTCTTCGTTAACTAGAAATTCTGCTTTTGCATTTTTTTTGGGAGTAAAGAAGTTCGACAATTTAAACTGAAAAAGCAAATTTTGCTCATCAAAATAGTATTTTTCTACTTCCACTCTTTTCACTAATATTCTTTTTACCTTGTTTTTAAATCTTTTTAAAATCATAGCTCTTTATCTCCTAGACAATTTTATTATGGCAATATCTTATATTATCATTCTTCTAATTTCTGTCAATTGAATTAAAGATAGACAGTCAGCAAAAGAATACTTATACTGTAATAATGTGAACAGATACATATATGTATTTGTCGATCAAATATAGAAATAACCTGGCTAATTGCAGCCTAGGGAATCAATTGGAGCAATCAAGTGAAAAATTTAAATGAAATCAATATTATAAGAGCCATTATGTGTCTTGCTATTGTTGTTACCCATTCCATCTCAAATTATTTAAGAAATATAGAAGTCGATCAAGTTGCTTACGATCAATATATCTTATGGATCCGGTTTGCATTGCTTTGTTCTACCCCAATCTTTATTTTATTATCTGAAACTCTTTTATCAAAAAACTATCCAAATGGATTAAAAAAAGGATTCTTCGCTAAACGAATACAATTTATTTTAATCCCTTATTTATTGATTGGGTTAATCGTTAGTTACCGTGGTTCAGCTAGAGACTTATCGTCTTTCCTTGAAGTAGCTTACCAAAAAATTGTGTTGGGTCAATGGTACGGATTTTTTGTCATCGTCATTTTCCAATTTTATATTTTGCACTGGCTAATCGGAAAATACTTGGCGCGCGTTAATCCAATCGGGCCAATTCTAGTGTCGTTTGCTATTTCTTTTGCTCATGTATATGGTTACGTGCATGTAGAGACTTATCAGAACTTCATTTTAACAAATTATCCATTATGGTATAAAACCCATATCTTTATGTGGTTGTTTTATTTTATTGTCGCATTTTATATCGGCCAATACTATGAACAACTTATCACATTTTTAACCGCTAAAATATGGATACCGATTTTGACGACAATCATGAGTTTTGGAATTATTATGTACAATTATATCGAATTGGACTATACAAGAATTTCAAGTGAACGATATGATATGTTACTGTATTCTGTAAGTGTCTTCTTTCTTTTAGTAACATTAATCCGTAAGTTTAACTTTAATAACCAGACATTGGTGATGATTAGTAACTTTTCATTTTTCATCTATTTAACACATATGATTTTCTTACCTTACTTTGTTAAACTTTCAATGACTTTCGGTGAGAATTTCTTCACATACGTCATCATTATGACGTTCCTTACGATTTCATCTTGTATTGGTGTAGCATTTCTATTTTACCAAAATGGCCTTACCCGTCATTTTACAGGAAAAATAAAATACTTGGAGCCAGCATCTCCAAAACCAAAACAAACATCGTTCAATAAGGAAACACGTCAAGTCAATTACGAGCAATAAAATCCGTTTTCACAATCATGAAAAACCGCCTACCAGCATAAGCTGATAGGCGGTTTTTTACGATTATATTATTCTTTGTTCACAATATCCGAAACATAATAAAAGCCATATTCATCCATCACGATAGTGTACGTTTTACTACGTTCTTGAACGGACCAATTACCCGCTGCATCTTTAAAATCAAAAGCTTCTTCTGTCTGAACAACTGCATAGTCATCAAAAATTTCTACGTCTGAGATTTCTAATTTTGTAAAGTTAAATTCCATGCCTTTTCCTGAGATATCGGAAATGTATTCACTTATGCCATTGTAGATTTCACTTTGATATACGAGTAAATTCTGAACATAGAAAAAGTCTTTTTCTTTTAATGCCGTTTCGTAGTAATAACGGAAATCTCCAATAAACTCACTTAAATTCGCTTCGTCAAACTTCATTTCCAAGTCGATATCGTATTCATAATCTTCATCTTCATAGCTATTGAAATCATCATATACATTAAATACGGCAGCGACTTCTTCTGCCGTCATTGGATTAGTTACCCATTGGGATAATTGTTCGTGCATTGAATACAAAGGAATTGAAAAACCAATGGAATCTCCTTCTTCAATAACTAATGAGTTGATCCCGATGACTTTTCCAGTAGTTGCATCAACTAAAGGTCCACCACTGCTTCCTGGCGCAATTTTAGCATCGATTTGATAAATGTCTTCATACGTAAACTCTTGATAGAAGTCACGATCAATTCCTGTTAAATAACCAATTGATGCTGTGTTTTCTAGACCAGCTGGACTGCCAAGGGCGATAACTTCCGTTCCAACATCAGTCTTGTCCATTTCAGCTTCCAGTGGCGTGATGCCTTCAAATGCTTCAACGTGAATCAATGCAATATCCGATTCACCAGAAATTCCGACCACTGTACCCGGATGGTCTTGTCCATTAATGTTGCGAACGACCACATCCGTATAACCAGCCACAGCATGAGCGTTTGTTACGACCATTCCCGTATCTGAAAACAAGAATCCTGATCCTTGTCCGCCTTCTGTTAAAACGGTATAAACTTTTTGTTGTACTTCCTTAATAATAGCTGTTTTTTCTTTTTTCTTTGGTTCTACTTTTTCCTCTTGTTCAGAAGGTGGCACGACGTTTTCGACCTTAGTTACCGTTCCCGCTGTTTGTTCTTCAGCTGGTACCGTTTCTTCAGGCTCTTCGATTTTTTCTGGTTCTTCTGGTTCTTCAGTTACTTCTGGGACTTCTGGTTCTATCTGTTCTTGTTTAGGTGGCTCCGCATTATCGCTCATCAATTGAGCAGACCCAATTCCTACACCAAGCAAAGTCAATGCTAAAATAATAGCGTACGTAAGCTTACGCTTTTTGTGTTTTTTATTTCGAGTCTGTATAAGTGAATGCCCGCAATCTTTACAGTATTTTGAGCCCTCAACGTTTTCAGCTCCACATTTATTGCATTTCATAGTTGTACCTCCTTGATGATCTAGCATAAAGTTCTTTATTTTCTTCCATTATAAACCTTATAACGTCAAACAACTACTCAGGGTTGCAAGATGTAATGAAGTCTTCGCATTTGTAATAAATCTATGTATTCAGAACACATTATTACTATATAAATCAAAATAACATACTAAAATATAAATAATATGTAAAATTTCAATAAAAATATTTACTTTAATCTCCCATATAATGATATAATCGATTCAGTTAAATACTAATTTTTAGGAGATGAAAATTTGAAAGAATTTCTAGATGTATTTAAAAAAACCTTGGATTTTAAGAGTAGATCACGTCGTAAGGAATACTGGATGTTTATATTATGGACCACTATCATTTCAGTTGTTTTATCTATTATCGAAATTATAGCAGGATTAGAAATCGCACCAGATATTGGACTTTTAAGCACTATTTTTACTCTTGTCATTTTAATTCCTAGTATATCGGTCACGGTTCGCCGATTACACGATATCGGTCGCACAGGCTGGTGGCTATTGCTTAGCTTTATCCCGATTCTTGGATGGATTGCTTTATTCGTATTTACATTACTAGATAGCGAATCAGGCAGCAATAAATACGGTTCAAATCCAAAAGAATTTGAACATGATTTCAAGCCGGTCAATAACTAAAGATAAAAACACACCGCAATCGTCGAAAGACAATTGCGGTGTGTTTTTATTTCACATCAATTTCCTGTAATGTTTTTTGAACTGTGACTAATTGGTCGAATTGATCGGTTAAGCCTGTTGGTTCTGTTTGTCGTGAAATTGTAGTTGTATCTTGTATTAATCCATTCAAGCTCGATTGATAACGTTTGTATTGATCAACGCTTATGGTATTTTCTTCTTCTATTTGCGCACTTAAAATCTGCAGTTGCTTCTCTAGCTCTCGTAGTTGATTTTCATAAGGAATACGTATTTCACCCAACTCATAAGATGCTGAGTATTCTTTCATTTGACCAGTTTGTGTGTTTAGTTGCGTCATCCAAACAAATCCCATAACCAGAATAAAAATAGATGTTTTCAAGAACAAAGTGTTCAACTATTTTCCTCCTTCAACCGATTAGTTGTTACATCTAGTTTATCTCATCCACTAAATGCCGTCTCTTCTCTTTTGAAGTCTTTAAAGTTTCTTAACCCCTAATTTACAATCGATTTATCTCGTTGTAGTTTTTGCCATTGAATTTCTTAGTATTAATAGAAATGTATCGAGCTCCTGCTTTGTTGTGTCTTTTGCAATTGATAGTCGGATAAATTTCCGGGCAGCATCTTGTGCGATGCCTATAGCACTCATTGCAGACATTGCTTCACCAGCACCAATTTTGCAGGCAGTTCCTGTAGAAATGGCCATCTCATGGCGATTACACTCGAGCATCATCCATTGCCCTTCTACATGTGGTAATAAAACCCCTAAAATAAATGGCGATTTTTTAACACTCTTTCCGATCATCTCAACCTCTTTCGGTAGGTGTTCTTGTAAATAAGACTGCAAATTTTCAGCGTGCTGAAAAACTTGTTTTTGTTCTGATATGGCTTCTTTTGCAGCAATAGTTGCCGATACAATTGCTGGTACGTCTATCGTTCCGGCGCGAAAGCCTTGTTGATGTACGGTGCCCTCATAAGTCGACTCCCAGTGGATACTAGGGTTTAGCCAGACGATACCAACTCCCTTTGGCCCCCCGATTTTATGTCCAGAACAAACGGCACTTGTAACACCAAGACTAGTCAAATCTACTGGAATCTTTCCAAGAGCTTGGACAACATCACAGTGAAAAGGCACCCTATTTTCTTTCGCAATAGCTGCACATTTTGCGATTGGCTGAATGGCTCCCATTTCTGAGTTGACCAGCTGTATAACCACTAAAGCTGTTTGATCTGTAACCATTTTTTTATATTCATCAAACTCAAGAACTCCATCTTTACCCACTGGTACATAACGAATTCTGTACCCTTCTTTTTCTAGCTCATGCAATGTCGTTAGCACAGAAGCATGTTCAAGTTGCGTGGTAACAATTTCTCGCTGCTCGCCTTTTCTTCCACGCAAAAATGAGCGTATAGCCAACTGGTTCCCTTCTGATGCGTTGCCAGTAAAATAAACGCCTTCTCCTCGAACTTTGAGCAAGTCTCCCCATGTACGCTTGCATCCTTCATATAATTTCAAAGCGTCTGAGCCATTGTCATGCAAACTTTGTGTATTTCCGAAAACCTCTTTAGCTGCAGTAACATAAGCCTCAATAGCCGATTCGCGCATAGGAGCAGTTGCAGCATAATCCAAATAAATGGTCATTTTTTCATCATTTCCTTCACATACGATATTTTAATCTTGTAATCACTTTAGCTTTATGTCATTAATAGTGTCAAGACACTTGTAAAGTTGGTGTAAACTTATGTTTGATGTTTGTATAATCGGAGGCGGCATCGCTGGATTAATGTTAGCCCACTCTCTTCCTTCTTCTTTATCCATCGCCGTCCTCACGAAAGAAGATTCATTTTCTAGTAATACGGCGTTAGCACAAGGAGGAATTGCCGCAAGTATTGGTCCAGGAGACCACCCAACTAGTCATGCGCTGGATACTTTATCTGCTGGCGCAGAGCATGCAGATGCAAAACGTGTAAACCTTTTAACAACTGAAGGTCTATCCATAATCGAAAGCTTGTTATCACGAGGATTACCTTTTGATGCCACGGAAGAAGGACTCCCACTCTTGGGTCGAGAAGCAGCACATTCTACAAAACGAATTCTTCATGCAGGTGGGGATCAAACAGGTAAAATGTTTTTGCAATATTTCTTAGCCTTAACAGAAGATCACGTTAAACGCCTACCATACAGTTCTGTTCTTGAGCTCATTATAAAAGACGGGGAATGCGTTGGTGTGTGTGTAGAAGACGCCATAGGCAACCGTTCTACCATTCAAGCGCACCATACCGTTTTGGCGACTGGGGGAATCGGTCAATTGTATAGTCAAACTTCCAATTCTTTCGTTGCTACAGGGGATGGCTTATCGCTAGCCTTTCACGCAGGTGCCGTATTAGAAGATTTGGAATTTGTTCAGTTTCATCCAACCGTTTTGACTCTTCATGGCCAATCTCATGGATTGATTTCCGAAGCAGTTCGCGGGGATGGCGCTTTGCTCGTCAATGCTGCTGGAGAACGCATCATGACCGGTATTCATCCATTAATGGAACTTGCACCAAGAGACGTTGTTGCTCGTGCCATTGAAAGACATTGGCAACAACAAGGACCTGTTTTTTTAGATGCTCGATCTATTGAGCAATTCCAGTCAAAATTCCCTTCTATTTTCAAAAATTGCACCAATCTACATATCGATCCTGAACAAGAGTTGATTCCAGTTAGACCCGGTGCTCATTTTCATATGGGCGGAGTTCAAACCGACGAATGGGGTGCAACAACAGTTCCCCGTCTTTATGCCATCGGAGAAGTTGCGTCTACCGGTGTACACGGCGCAAATCGTCTAGCCAGCAATTCCTTGTTAGAAGGCTTAGTGTTCGCAAAACGGTTAGCGAGCAAATTACTATGTACCGGCTTTAACTTTGTGGAGAAAGAGATTCATTTAGCCGAAGGGACAAAAGAATTTATTTTACCTACTGAATTGCAATTGCGTATGACACAGCAAGTGGGGATTTTAAGAAATGTGGAGACTCTACAAAAATTCAATGCCGACTTCCCTTTATACCGATTTGATTTACAGCATCATTCTAGTCAGCATATAAAAGACATTCATCGGTATACCGCTAGCAGTTTAATTGCCACAGCTGCCTTACTGCGAAATGAAAGTCGGGGCGCCCATTACCGTGACGATACGCCCGAAGCTTCTGCACAGTGGACAGGTAAAACAATCGAATTGTCTTTAGCTGGCCACACATTTGGAAAACGTTTAATACAACAAAAGGAGACCGTGTTATGAATCGTTTAAAAGCCGAAGAAGCTATTAAAGCATTTTTATTAGAAGATATTGGAGACCGAGATTTGTCATCTATCCTTTTTAGTCCAGAAGATCAGGGTGAAGCAGTAGTTCGTTTAAAACAACGTGGAGTTATCGCGGGCTTACAATGCTTTCAATGGGGATACAACTTATTAGATCCTGCAGTGACAGTAGAGTTTTTAAAAAAAGATGGCGATTGGGTAGAGTCTGATGAAGCGATTATTCGCTTAAAAGGACCTGTTGCCACGTTATTAGCAGGCGAGCGAGTGCTTTTAAATTTGGTGCAACGCATGAGTGCGATAGCGACTTTGACTGCGAAATGTGTGGAAAATTTAAACTCTCCCCACACACGCATTGCCGACACAAGAAAAACCACACCTGGACTGCGAATGTTTGAGAAATATGCAGTGCGGATTGGTGGTGGCTTTAACCACCGGAATGGGCTATATGACGCTGTTATGTTAAAAGACAATCATATCGCCGCTGCTGGGTCTATCTGCCAAGCCGTAAAAAAAGTGCGCGAACAAGTTGGACATACGACCATGATTGAAGTTGAAATTGAAAATTTAGCTCAATTACAAGAAGCGATCGAGGCACGCCCTGACATTATTATGTTCGACAATCAAACCCCGGAAACGCTAGCTGAATGGGGAAAACTTGTGCCAAAGTCGATCTGTACAGAAGCTTCAGGTGGAATTGGATTAGAAAATTTAGCTGCCTACCGTCGTACGGGGATCGATGTAATTTCTATCGGAGCATTAACTCATAGCGTTCATAATCTTGATATCAGCATGAACCTGTCTATTTCACCCAAGGAGGCAATTTATCAATGACTCTATTTTTAAAAGAATTACAGCAAGAAGAGGGTATGCCCGCTTCATACTTACAAGCGACAACTGAGGAACTCCATAAACGGGCACAATTAGCTCGTACAAAACTTGGAGACCGATTGTATATACTCGGTCATCATTACCAGAAAGACGAGGTTATCCGCTACGCTGATGTTACAGGCGACTCGCTTCAACTTTCTCAAATTGCGGGTCAGCAAACGGCAGACTATATTATTTTTTGTGGTGTTCATTTTATGGCAGAAACTGCAGACATTCTGACAAGTTCTGAGCAAGCCGTGATTTTGCCGGATATGCGCGCCGGTTGTTCTATGGCAGACATGGCCAATATTGATCAAACTGAACGCGCTTGGCTGCACCTGCAAGAACTTTTTGGTGATACGATTGTGCCATTAACTTACGTCAATTCAACTGCAGCGATTAAAGCGTTTGTTGGACGTAATGGCGGAGCAACCGTTACGTCTTCTAATGCCGAGCCTATGGTGCGCTGGGCGTTAACTCAAAAACAACGCATGCTGTTTTTGCCAGATCAACACTTGGGACGCAACACAGCCGTGAAGTTAGGCATTCCACTCGAACAAATGGCCATTTGGGATCCGATTAAACAAAAGCTCGAAGCCCAATGTCCTCTAGAAGACGTTCAAGTGATTTTGTGGAAAGGTCATTGCTCTGTACACATGAATTTCCTGCCGAAACACATCGACACCTTGCGGCAAAATGAACCCGATCGCAACATTTTGGTTCATCCGGAATGTACATATGAAGTGGTGAGTCAATCCGATTTTGCCGGATCGACAAAATACATTATTGATATGATTCGAGCGGCTGAACCCGGCTCCAAATGGGCAATCGGCACCGAGATGAATTTGGTAAACCGACTAATTGCAGATTACCCCGAACTTGATATCGTGTCGTTAAACCCTTATATGTGCCCTTGTTTAACAATGAACCGCATCGACTTGCCCCATTTAACATGGGCTTTCGAAGAATTGGTAGAAGGACGTGTGATCAACCGCATTCAAGTCGATACGCAAACGGCGATTGAAGCAAAATTGGCTTTGGAGAAGATGATGTGATTTAAGGAAGGCATAGCGCCTTCTTTTTTATTTTTGTTACTTTTATTTGCGCGAGGTGCGGAGTTTTCCTTTTGAGGTGCGGTCTTTGCCTCGTGAGGTGCGGTCTTTGCCTCGTGAGGTGCGGTCTTTGCCTCGTGAGGTGCGGTCTTTGCCTCGTGAGGTGCGCTCTTCTCCTCTCGAGGTGCGCTCCCACCAATTTCACACAAAAAAGCCATTCCCCCAAAGGAATGGCTTCATATATTTATTGAGAACGGGTCATTCTACGACCGCGTCCATCATAGGCTATTTGATTTTTAGAACGTTTTTCTTTTTCTTCGATTTCACGGAAACGGTTTTCAATCGCTGCTGACACCAATCCGAGAACTGTACCGAAAGCCGCTCCTGCAGCTACTTCAACAGGTTGATGACCCAGTAATTCTTTTAAATCTTTTTCGCGTTCAACAAATTCAAAACTCGGAAATTCTCCAGAGAACTTCACAAAGCTATCTTCTAGTTCATTGACCAGTCGCGCGATTTCGCCTGTGTGGCGACGTATACCTTGCGCATCGTACATAACAATGACGCCAAACACAATCGCAAGAGCCGTTTCTGTATGCCGCGCACCTTTATTCGCAGCTACGTATGCCGCAAGCGCCGATACACCTGCTGAGTGAGAGCTTGGCATGCCACCTGTTGTAAAGGCTTGCCGCCAATCCCAATTACCCGTTACGGTTTTGTGTGTCACGATTTTCAATGCTTGTGCCACACCAATAGCTCCTAATGAGGTGATCATCCCTCTGTTCATCTTTCTCATCTGCTCATCCCCCAGTTATCAGTTTGACAACTTGCTGCTGCCATTCAATATACTTCTTTACCCCTTCTTACAAAAGAATATGTATATTCGAATAAAAAAAGGAATTTTTCTACCCTCTACTTTAACGTTTCCATCTTATCACCTAACCATTCAAATAGAACTTTCACTTTTGGCTGCGGAATTTTATTGTATTGATCGCCTATACTGACTTCAAACGAGCAGCCTTGCGTTTCTTTGCGCAAATAGCCGGTAACGCCTAAATTCATTATTTCCTGTGCTTGCGCTAGTATCGGCGAGACTTGTTCAGGTGTTTTGTCAAAGTGCACATGGAACATATTGGTGACAGGCACTTCAGGTACAGTGAAAATCCCTGTGCATGAATTAAAATACATAGCCAATTCTTTAGCTTGTTCGTAATAATCTCCCATGCGATCTTTGCGCTGCGCAAAATACTTCTCTGCGCTCAAAATATATGGATACAAAGAAATCAAATCGCCGCCATGCCGTTTTTTCCAAATTTTTGATTGGGCTATAAAATTTTGGTCGCCGGCTAAAATGGCCCCCGCAATCCCGCCAATTCCTTTATACATCGACACGTACACCGAATCGAATAAAACACAAACTTCTTTAATGGTTTTCTCATAGTACGGAAGACATTCTAAAATTCGCGCACCATCCAAATGAAGCTTGATCTCTTTTTCGCGGCAATACCTTGAAATGGCTTCAAGCGTTTCAAAACTAGGCAGTTGACCGCCAATTTCACGCTGAGGCAATTCCAGCAACACGCATGCAACATCTTCGCTCAACGAAATGACATCTTCTAATTCAATCACCCGATTTTCATCTGCCAATAAAATCGATTGAATGCCATGCAATTCTTTCAATCCATCTTCTTCGTGGATCTCTAAATGACTTAAAGGATGGTAAGCCACTTTTTTCAAATCTTTTTCATCGCACCAAATCCGTAAAGCTATTTGTTGCGCCATAGTGCCGCTCGGGAAAAATACGGCCGCTTCTTTTCCTAAAAAACCAGCCATTTGTTTTTGAAAATCTTCGATTACAGAACCTTGTCCATATTTATCACTGCTAACTTTTCCATCAATTGACTCGAAAGCATTTTTCAACACCGCTACATTTCTTGGGCCGTGCCCAGCTAATTGTTGAGTTGTTTGTTCATAGCTAGCTAATAAATTATTTTGACTCATTGTATTGGCTCCTCCAATAGTCAGACTATTTCCCACCTAACTATAACATGAACTAGAGCCGTACAAGTTTGTATAAAAAGGCTCTCTAAACAAAAAATCCTGTCCAAAGTCATTTACAGACAATGGACAGGATCGATGTTTAATTAGTTTAGGCTTTGAGAAGATACGTCAACTGGATGCGTTGCTTCATAAAGCAACCCTTCCAATTCAGAGCGGTATTCTTCTGTTTGTTCATCAGACCACACAAGCGTTTTGCCCATATAAGCAATGACATTTTCTTTATGCGCATGTACCCAGTGAATATCGAAGAACAATGCACCTGTACGACGGATAAAGAAGTCGACTGGTTTAAATGCTGATTCGTATTCCATTGAATAACGCAACATCGCGTACACAATTGGATCGAGTCCAGCTTCCGCTGCAGCATCTAATCCTTGTGTATAGAAATGAAGGACTTTATCGACGTTTGAACCATAGCGACTTACAAGCATATCCATCGCGTCAGCCGTCAATCCCATACTAGCCGCTTGGTTTACACGGTCAGCTCTGAATGTTTTAAGTCCTTTCGAACCGCCTACTTCGCCACCAGAAATTGGCAAGCGTTTTGTTGAGCTTTTCGGATACTTCGTTCCTTGCTCTTTTTGCAATTGTTCTGCCACAAGATCCACTATGCTTTCACCCATCTTACGGTAACCGGTCAACTTACCACCCGCAATTGAAATTAAACCAGAATCTGAAATGAAAATTTCATCTTTACGTGAAATTTCAGATGGATCTTTGCCTTCTTCGTGAATTAATGGACGTAATCCAGCCCAACTTGACTCAACATCTTCTTTTGTAATTCCCACTTCTGGGAACATAAAGTCTACGGCTTTCAAAACATAAGCACGATCTTCTTCTGTCATTGTTGGGTGAGCAATATCTTGCTCGTACACCGTATCGGTTGTCCCCACATATACTTTTCCTTGGCGTGGAATTGCAAACGCCATCCGGCCGTCTGGCATATCAAAATAAATTGCTTGTTTTAAAGGGAAACGACGACCATCAAACACTAAGTGAATGCCTTTCGTCAATTGCAACGTTTTACCGAATTTCGAATGATCTTTGTCACGCAACGTGTCTACCCAAGGTCCAGCTGCATTGACAATTTTTTTCGCAAAAATTTCATGAACATTGCCATCAATCTGATCTTCAACCCGGACACCAACTGCTTTGCCATTGTCATAAATAAAGCTTTTCACCTTTGCATAGTTCATTGCCATGGCGCCTTTTTCAATCGCTTTTTTCATCACTTCCATCGTTAAACGCGCGTCATCTGTTTTGTATTCTACGTAATAGCCTCCGCCTTTAAGCTCTTTTTTCTTCAATAAAGGCTCACGACGCAATGTTTCTTCTTTGCTTAACATTTTACGGCGTTCAGATTTTTTTACGCCTGCTAAAAAGTCATACACCCGAAGACCAACATTTGTGCTAAGCGGCCCGAATGTTCCGCCTTTATAAAACGGCAATAACATCCATTCAGGAGTCGTTACATGTGGTCCATTTTCATAAACGATTTCTCGTTCTTTCCCTACTTCTGCAACCATCTTCACTTCGAATTGTTTTAAGTAACGCAAGCCACCATGAACCAATTTTGTAGAACGGCTACTTGTACCTGCTGCAAAATCTTGCATTTCGACTACTGCAATGTCCATACCGCGCACAGCTGCGTCTAGTGCAATTCCTGCACCTGTAATTCCGCCCCCAATAACTAAAACATCTAATTGGGATTGTTTCATTTGGTTATATCGATCATTTCTGTTTAAACTTGAAAATTTCATAAGTTCATCTACTCCTTCTTTTTTGTTTGAAATATAGCCATTTATTTGCCTGAGTTGATCTGCCCAAAAATTGCATTAGCACACAATGGCTTATGTGAAATATGGAGAAAGCAGTTTAAAAAATGGCTCTTTCTAACTTGTATACCCATTTTTCCAAATAAAAAGAGAGATCCAGGCACAGTTACAGAATTTTTTCTGTAAAACTGGCTTGGTCTCTCAAAGTCTCCGGCCGTATATCTCTCGTTATTAACTTTTAGGTTATTTTGCTGGTTTGAATAATCGTGTTGCTGCTACCGCTTGTTTCCAGCCTTCATAAAGTTCTTCGCCCTGTTCTGTCGACATATCACGCGTAAACGTTTTGTCGATTCTCCATTGCTTGGCGATTTCTTCTTTGTCTTTCCAGAATCCAACTGCTAGTCCAGCTAAGTAGGCTGCACCAAGTGCTGTTGTTTCTTGAACCACTGGACGTTCTACCGGTACATCTAGAATATCACTTTGGAACTGCATTAACAAATCATTTGCAACGGCTCCGCCATCAACACGCAAGGTCTTTAATTCGATCCCTGCATCTTCTATCATAACATCTACAACGTCTTTCGTCTGATAAGCAAGTGATTCAAGCGTTGCACGAATAAAGTGAGCTTTTGTTGTTCCGCGTGTTAAACCGAACACCGCACCACGTGCATCTGTATCCCAGTAAGGTGTTCCAAGTCCAACAAATGCAGGAACCATATAAACGCCATCTGTCGATTCAACTTCCATCGCATAGTTTTCACTCTCAGGAGCATTTTTAATAATTTTCAAGCCATCTCGCAACCACTGAATCGCTGAACCGGCTACAAAAATACTACCTTCTAGTGCGTATTCTACTTTGCCGTTAACGCCCCAAGCTAAAGTCGTCAACAAGCCATGATCAGATTTAACGCCTTCTTCACCCGTGTTCATCAGCATAAAGCAACCAGTTCCGTAAGTATTTTTGGCCATTCCTTTTTCAAAGCAAGCTTGTCCGAATAAAGCAGCTTGCTGATCTCCCGCCATACCTGCAATTGGTACTTCGTGACCAAAGAAATGATAGTCTACTGTATTAGCATAAACCTCTGAAGACTGACGTACTTCCGGCAACATGCTCTTCGGTACAGTAAGAATATCTAATAATTCCTGATCCCAGTCCAAATCATAAATGTTGTACATTAATGTACGTGAGGCGTTACTGTAATCCGTTACGTGAGCTTTGCCGCCTGATAGTTTGTAAACTAACCATGTGTCCATTGTTCCAAACATCAAGTCGCCATTATCTGCTTTTTCACGTGCCCCTTCAACATTATCTAAAATCCATTTTACTTTTGTTCCAGAGAAGTAAGCGTCGATTAAAAGACCGGTTTTATCACGGAATAAATCGTTCAAACCTTGCTCTTTTAACTCATTACAAATGCCGTCTGTTTGACGCGATTGCCAAACGATTGCTTTGTAAATTGGCTTTCCAGTATGACGATCCCAAACCACCGTTGTTTCACGTTGGTTTGTAATACCGATTCCCGCAATTTGAGTTGGGCTAATATCCGATTTGCGTAATACTTCTGCCATACACGCCAAGACAGATGTCCAAATTTCATTTGCATCGTGTTCTACCCAGCCTGGCTTTGGAAAGAATTGTTGAAATTCTTGCTGGCCAGTTTCTACGATTTCACCGTTGTGATTAAACAATACCGCACGTGAACTTGTCGTACCTTGGTCGATAGATAAAATGTAATCTTTAGTCAAAATAATCTCCTCCTAAGGGTTTATGAAATTTTTTCTTCTACTGTATCCGCTGGTGTATGGTCTTTTTTCAATTCTACACTTGCTGCTCCAAATAATACCAGTAATAAGATGACACTCATGATCCAAAATGGTATGTCATATGCACCTGTGAACAATGCTTTATAAAATAACGCGCCGTAAATACCACCGAAAATCGGACCAACAACCGGTACCCATGCATAAGACCAATCTGAACTTCCTTTACCTGGTATTGGCAACAATGCGTGTGCAATACGCGGACCTAAGTCACGCGCCGGGTTGATCGCGTATCCAGTAGTGCCACCAAGTGACATCCCGATTGCGACAATCAACAAACCTACGATTAATGGATTCAAGCCTTCAGTAAAATCATTCGCACCAATGAACAATAAGCCCATTACTAGTACGGCAGTTCCGAGAATTTCACTTACTAAGTTGGAAAAAGGACTACGGATAGCTGGACCAGTTGAAAATACTGCAAGCTTCGCGCCTTTGTCTTCTGTGCGTCTCCAATGAGGTAAATAGTTTAAGAAAACAATAACTCCACCAAGAATAGCTCCAAGAATTTGTGCAGCGATATACATTGGAACTTTAGCCCAAGGAAAATCACCTACAGAAGCAAGACCTAAAGTTACTGCTGGATTAATATGTGCTCCTGAAAAACTTCCGACTGCATACACAGCCATTGTAACCGCTAGACCCCATGCAAGCGTTATCAAAACCCATCCGCCATTTTCTGCTTTAGAGTCTTTTAATACCGCCCCTGCGACTACACCTCCACCAAAAATAATTAAAATCATCGTACCAATTACTTCTGCTAAAAACTCCGTCATCGTTTTGCACCCCTTTATTTTTTTCGGATAAGAACTGTCTTAAAATATAAAAAGACCCACACTGAACCAGCCACTCTTTTGTTAAAAGCGCTCTTTTCAGTGCAGGTCTCCAATTCTCCAACACAGTTCTTAACTTGTAAGTCTAAGTTATCAGTTAATGAAAACGCTGTCAACAGTTATTTTACAATTCCCAAAGTTCTGGTTGTGATGTTGAAATCGCTTTAGCTCCTCCATCATAAGCAAGTTGAATGTCTTCCTTCGTTCGAATCAATCCCCCCGCAATAACCGGTATGCCTGTCTTATCAAAAACTTCTTTAATAACAGATGGAATAATTCCTGGCAAGATTTCAATATAATCAGGCTTAACTTGATTGATTAACTTAATATTGTGTTCTAGTGCCTGACTATCGAGCAAAAACAATCGTTGAATTGTCATCAAATTATTTTTCTTCGCCAACGAAATAACATTGCTTCTTGTAGAAACAATTCCGTCTGGTTTGACTTCTCTCACCAAATATTCAAACCCGTAAGCATCTGCTTTTAACCCTTGGATCAAATCAACATGAAGAATCACTTTTTTTTCCGTTTTTTTCGCGGCTTGTACCAATTGTTTTAACTGAGATAGCCGTGTTTCCAAAAAGATAATATATTCATGATCACTATCGAGTAAACGTTCAAACTCTTTCATATTGCGTAAAACAGGTAAAACGCCAGTTAGCTCGTGCACCAAATTCCCTCCTCTAATTACTTTATATTTTCTATCCAAACAGCTTCGCAATCCTCAAGAGATTAATAACCATGCCACCAGAGCCGTCCGTAAACTTTCCGATCGCTATGACTATTCCACTATGGCGCATTTTTTCCAAGAACGAAAGATGTTACGCACGGAAATCTCGACTTTTACCGATATCTTTCATGGACAATAACACCGCAAAGTATTTCATGATCCCGTCCCTCTTTTATCTATTATAATGAGTCAGTTTGGAAATGTCTGTTGTTGTTGTGAATTTCGTTAAAAGCGCGCTTCTGTTTTCCATATTTTGGACATACCGTCCGGTTTAGCTCAAATACTGTCCGATTTTGTGAAATACTGTCCAACCGACACCATTTACTGTCCAAATCAAACCAAATACTGTCGGAACTCAATTTTTCCAGCGGAAAGCGCGACTTTGCGCTTTCCTGGTCTTCGGTAATAAAGCTCTTGAACTTTGAGATGGGAGAATGCAGATAAACTATCCATTTTTCATCATTTACTGTTAAAACACTATAAAATAGAGTAAAACAAATACCCTCTTAAAGGAGTGAATCACCAATGCAGATGACAAAAAGTGGCCCTGTATACCAATTAACGTTCTTACCAAAATTACTCCCGATCAATTGCTACATTATCGATGAAGAAACTGAATTGACTTTAGTAGATGCTGCACTCGGTTTTAACGCGAAACAAATTTTATTATCAATTCGTGTTATGAAAAAGCCATTAACGCAAATCATTATTACCCATGCCCATATGGACCATCTCGGCGCACTTGACGCCATTAAACGCGAATGGCCAGATGCAGTAGTCAGCATCTCTTCACGTGACGCTCGTATACTCAAAGGCGATACTGACCTTCTTCCTGGTGAACCCGACTCGCCAATTAAAGGCGGTGTACCCAAAAATATCAAGACACAGCCAGATCGTTTGCTTGAAGAAGGCGATCAGATCGGGTCACTTGAAGTGGTGAATACACCTGGGCATACACCTGGCTCGATTTCGTTGCTCGACACACGCAATCGTTTTCTCATTGTTGGAGATGCCCTTCAAACTCAAGGTGGACTTGCCGTTTCTGGCACTCTCAAAGCGCTATTTCCATTTCCCGCATTAGCTACATGGAACAAAAAAATAGCACTGGAAAGCGCTATAAAAATTAAAAACTTGCAGCCGCAATTATTGGCGGTTGGTCACGGGAAAATGATGGCTAATCCTTTACAGGCTCTCGAACTGGCAATTTCAGAAAGTGAAAAAAAGAATTGGCACTAACAACTCAAGTAAAATAAATCTTTTAACAACTAGAAAAGAGTGTCCTATTTTTCCACAGCAAAGTTTGCTATGATTGAAATTGGAAATTATAAACCAAATTCAATAAGAGTTTGCAATAGATTAGGAGCCATTTTAAATGCCCGAAGAAATTCTACAAAAATTAAAATCAATCATAAAACCTCAATGGAAAACAGCATTTCTCACGGCTGTTGTGATGGGATTTTTATGTCATATGTACGTTCTCACAAATACCCTTCCTAATCATGACAGCCTGATTAATACACACAGTCCTCAACTAAAAGCTGATTCTGGACGTTTTTTCCTATCACCTTTTAGCGGAATCAGTTCTTATTTCGACTTACCGTGGATAAATGGAATGCTCGCTATCTTTTATTTAGCTTTAATAGCAGTCATGCTCACTGAATTGTTTCAGTTGAAAAAAACCTTCTCTATTTTGGCTGTTAGTTGTTTGGTGGTCACGTTCCCAACGATTGCCTCTACTTTTTCTTATATGTTTACAGCAGACGGGTACCTAATTGGATTTTTGCTAACAGTTTTAGCTTTACTCATCACCCAAAAATACAAATTTGGTTTTATCCCAGCTTCTATCCTTTTCTATATAAGTGTCGGAATTTACCAAGCCAATTTGCCACTTCTGTTAACGCTGACCTTAGTTTTCTTAATAACTGAAATTATGGGCAAAAAAATCACCAGCATTCAATTAACAAGTTATTCTGCACGTTTCTTTGCCTTAGCTAGTATTGGTATGTCTTTGTATATCATTAACTTTAAACTTTATACCACTTTATTCGTAGGAAACATTACGAGCTATCAAGGGCTTGACTCGGTAGGACAAAACAATGCTTCTATTGTTGAGCAATTCGAGCAAATCCATGAAGCCTTTTCCCTCTTTTTCTTCCGAGGATTTATAACAGACTTTCCAATAAATTTATTTGAATGGCTGAATGTTGCAGTCTTTTTACTAATCTTCTTTGGCTTTGTTTTATTGTTCATTCAAAATAGCAAATTCATATCAAAACTACATGCTTTTTTCGCTGCAGTAATGGTGTTATTTATGCCACTCTCTTCTTATATATTGTACTTTATGTCAGCAGACTTGACTTACCATATGTTGATGGTGTTCGCGCTTGTTAGTTTTTATATATTGCCTGTTGTTTTTTATGAACACCTTTCCGTTCCGACTGTTTATGCAAAGAGCTTTTCATGGTTAAGCGTACTAATTATTTCCGTAACGATTTTCAATTTTGCACTTATCTCAAATATCGCATATTTAAATATGGAACTAAAATATGAAAAATCAACTGCTTTTGTCAACCGGTTAATTAGCCGAATTGAACAAACCGACAATGTCACAAACGCTTCTAAACTGGCCATCATCGGGCGTTATAGATTGGATTCAACACTGAGTTCAAGTAATATTCCCGAAAGCATTCCGAAAATGACTGGGCCTTTAGGAGACAGCATCGTTTTATATCCTTACCATTATAATCAGATGATGCAAAATCATTTTGGTGTTACCTATAAATTCGTTTCTGAACAAGAATATCAAGAAATTGCAGCTTCTGATTCATTCGCAGAAATGGACGCGTGGCCATCTCAAACTGCAATTCAGGTCATTGACAATATCATTGTTGTTAAGTTACAAAATTAGCAACACACCAAACCTGGGGCAAAACTCTGTGGTTTGGTGTGTTGCTTTTTCTAATACCATTTTCCTATATGTTTTAGTAATTTTCAGCTATAATGAAAGTAATAAACTAAGGAGGAGTGACAATGGAAACGGAGAGAAAACTGAAAAGGTGGCAACAAGCCGATTTGATCGACCAAGCTACGGTCGAACGAATTTTGACTTTCGAAAAGCAGCAGCCTCCACCTAAAAAACTGCCCTTGCTTTTAATGATTGGTTTGATTTTCTTTGCGCTTGCCGTATTTAGCTTTATAGCAGCCAATTGGCAGTCGATACCCGATATAGCAAAAGTTTTGCTAATGCTATCATTAATGTGGCTGTTTTATACCGTCGCTTTTTTTTCCGAAAAGAAAAATTTTGGCTATCCACTGTTATTTAGGGTTATCGGTCTTGCGATGTTTGGAGCAACTCTGTTGACAGCTGCTCAAACTTTCCATTTTCCACTCGCGAACTCCGTATTGCCATGGGCGATGTTTTTAGCAGCGCTTGCACATTATTTTTACTGGCGACATCTTGTATATTCTCTCGTTGGATTTTACTTTGGTGGATCTGTTTTAGTCTCGTTCTTGCCGAACATCGGTTGGGTAGAATGGGGTATTTTTATCGCCATTACATTTGGTTGGTTTTATTTTAGTAAACATTTTGCACCTACTGCATTTAGTTGGATCTTATTATTTGCTTCTGGCTTTATGCTGTGGGGACTTGTAGAGTACGACAGTGTTCTTTGGCCAATTTGGACGTTGTTCGCGCTTGTCTTACTTCTACTCCTTGTTCCCGAAAATAAACAACAAATGATTCGACCACTTTATTTAATGACCGCTGGGTTACTACTTATAGTTTATTTAGCCATTCGCGGCCAAACATTTATCAGCATAATAGATGAAAGTCATTGGCTAGAGTCCATTGTTTTAGCTATAGTGGCAATTGGCGTACTGCTCATCAGCTATTTCAAATTCCGCTCTCTCATGTGGATAGCAGTTCCGGGTGTTATCGGGTTGCTACTGTTTGATAAAACCGCAATTGGGCTTGCTGTGGTCGCTGAGCTAAGCGCCCTTGCTTACTTGATTATTGCTCAGCGACAAAATGAAAAGCTGGGCTTGGGCTTTGTTTATTTTATCGTTGTCCAATTTGTTATTTACATTATTTACGCTTGGGAACGTCTCGACATGTCTCTCTTTTTCCTTATTGGCGCCATCCTCTTGTTTCTCCTATCAGGAGCAGCTTGGTGGATTAATCGCAGGAAAGAAGGTGTGAAGCCATGAAAGCCTGGCTCTTCCCGATTATTCAAACCGTATTTGTCGTGATACTACTCGTAAGTTATTACGCGGCCTCCTGGTTCGGCGAACAATATCTATTAAGAGCAGAACCTTTTGACCCGTTCGATCCTTTTTATGGGGAGTATGTCATGTTGCAATACCCAGACTTAGTGATCCCTAACACGATCGACAGCCGTGCCATTTACTTTACGTTAAAAACTGCGGATGATGGCTACGCCGTGCTTGATCGCGTTGAAACAGAGCCTTTCTTTGGAGCTATTGAAGGCTATGTATATGATCGCCGCGTTACAACCCCTCAATTAGAGCAGTTTTATGTAGAACAAGGCCAAGGCCCTCAACTCGAAGAAGCGCGCGACCTACAAGTAACGATCGATGTTTCAAGCTGGGGCACCATTCGTCCTGTCTCACTCGAAGAACGAAAAGAATAAATAAAAAAAA
>NZ_AEPB01000042.1 GCF_000189395.1 Planococcus donghaensis MPA1U2
AATTGTCTTTGCGCTTTTTTTTGAAATATTATCCAATGGTCTTTTTGCCACCCATATAAGGCTGCAATACTTCTGGAATGTTGATTGAACCGTCTTTTTGCTGATAGTTTTCAAGCAAAGCTGCCACAGTACGACCAATGGCTAGTCCACTGCCATTTAATGTGTGAACAAATTCTGGCTTGCCTGTTGCTTCACGACGGAATTTAATATTCGCACGTCTTGCTTGGAAATCTTCAAAATTACTGCAAGAAGATATTTCCCGGTATGTTTCTTGGCTCGGGATCCATACTTCGATATCGTATTTTTTCGCAGCTGTAAATCCAAGATCGGCTGTACACATCTTCAATACGCGATATGGCAGTCCTAAAAGTTGAAGTACCTTTTCCGCGTGACCAGTCAATTTCTCAAGTTCGTCATAAGAATCCTCTGGCTTTACAAAGCGTACTAGTTCAACTTTATTGAATTGATGTTGTCTGATTAATCCTCGTGTATCACGCCCTGCAGAACCCGCTTCAGAGCGGAAATTCGAGCTGTAAGAAGCAAAGGCTTGTGGTAACATGTCTGCCGTTAAAATTTCATCACGGTAAAAGTTGGTGACCGGTACTTCCGAAGTCGGAATGAGGAAATAATCTTCTTTCTCGATTAAGAACGCATCTTCTTCAAACTTCGGCAATTGACCAGTACCCGTTAAGCTTTCACGGTTAACCATATAAGGCGGTAACATTTCTTCATAACCATGCTCTTCTTGGTGAAGGTCCATCATAAAATTGATCAATGCGCGTTCTAAGCGAGCGCCTAGTCCGCGGTAAAAGACAAAACGGCTGCCTGTTACTTTCGCTGCGCGCTCAAAGTCAATGATGTTTAAATCCGTCCCCAAATCCCAATGTGGCTTAACTTCAAAATCAAACGCTGGCTTGTCGCCCCATGTGCGGATTTCTTCATTATCGTCTTCAGAATCGCCAAATGGAACACTGTCATGCGGAATGTTCGGAACACGCATCATAATATAATTTAAGCTTTCTTCTACTGCTTTCAACTCTTCATCAATCACTTTGATTTGATCGCCAACTTCACGCATTTTTGTAATGGCTTCGTCTGCATTTTCTTTTGCACGTTTCATCGCTGCGATATTTTGAGACGCTTCGTTGCGCTCTGCCTTTAATTTTTCTGTTTGTGCAATTAGTTCACGACGTTTTACATCTAATCCTTCAAAATCATCAAGCACAGAAATATCTTCTCCGCGCTTTGCAAGTTTTGCTTTTACTTCTTCAAAATTGGCACGTACAAAACGAATATCTAACATACCGTTTCCTCCTCAAGTTTTAATAACAAAAAAAGACAACAAAAATAGCCCCCATCCCTTGGTAAAGGGACGAGAGCTACCCGCGTTGCCACCCTGATTGATCGGCAAAAGCCAATCCTCTTCATCACATAACGGCATTAAAACCGGCAATGGCTTTTTTCGCCATGCAACTCCGGGGTGGATTCAAATGTGTTTTTCACCGGTTCGCACCAACCACCGGCTCTCTTTAGAAAAACATTCATTTTACTATTTCCCATCAACGTTTCGTCTTTTAAATTAATCATACTTTACTATAAGTTGATGGGTTTGGCAAGAGAAGGTCTGACTTGTCTTGAATCATGCTTAAAAAATAATCGGTAATGCGGTGATCATCTGTCAATTCGGGATGGAATGAACAGCCAAGAAATTGGCCATCTTTCGCCATCACAATTTTTTCATTATGCACGCATAACACTTCGGTTTCTTCTCCGACACTGACAATATGGGGCGCTCGGATAAAGACGGCTTCAAAAGGTCCATCAATATCTCTAATCTCAAGCGGTGCTTCAAAACTATCCACTTGT
Organism: Planococcus donghaensis MPA1U2; assembly: GCF_000189395.1. Taxonomy (GTDB): domain Bacteria; phylum Bacillota; class Bacilli; order Bacillales_A; family Planococcaceae; genus Planococcus; species Planococcus donghaensis_B. Next base: position 1,867 of record NZ_AEPB01000042.1, read on the forward strand.
CGCCCAAACGAATTTCGTTCAACGGTAACATCCATCACACCTAAATGTGCATCTTGGTTACCAACGACTGTTTCAGCAAGTAGTATCAATCCCGCACACGTGCCAAACATCGGTTTTCCAGTTTGGGCAAACTCACGAAGTGGTTCCATCAAACCGTAGTGATCAATTAAACGGCGCATCGTCGTACTTTCTCCGCCAGGTAAGATTAACCCGTCTAAATTTTCAAGGTCTTTTGGCCATTTAACAGCAATCGCTTCCGCTCCGCACGCTTGAACCGACTTGATGTGTTCACGAACAGCTCCTTGCAATGCAAGAACTCCCACTCGTTTCATCTTACCAGCCTCGCTCTTGCATACGTTCGCCTGCAGCAATCGTCGAAATTTCAATGCCTTTCATCGCAATGCCAAGATCTTTTGATAACTCAGCGATCAATTTGTAATCTTGGTAATGTGTCGTCGCTTCCACAATCGCCCGTGCAAATCGTTCAGGGTTGTCTGATTTGAAAATACCTGACCCAACAAACACGCCGTCTGCTCCTAATTCCATCATTAACGCAGCATCTGCAGGTGTGGCAATCCCACCAGCTGCAAAGTTAACTACCGGCAAACGCCCTAAACTTTTAACTTCTTTTAAAAACTCATAAGAAGCTCCTAAATTACGCGCTTCTGTCATTAATTCATCTTCGCTCATCGCAACCACTTTACGGATTTCTGCATTTACTTGTCGCAAATGACGGACCGCTTCGACGATATTTCCTGTGCCCGGTTCGCCTTTTGTCCGTAGCATTGAAGCTCCTTCACCAATTCGACGAGCCGCTTCACCTAAATTACGACACCCACAAACAAATGGTACGGTGTATTGGTTTTTCAGTAAATGAAATTCTTCATCGGCTGGCGTCAACACTTCACTTTCATCAATATAATCGACACCCATCGCTTCTAAAATACGAGCTTCCACAATATGACCAATACGTGCTTTTGCCATTACTGGAATTGATACTGCTTTCATTACTTCTTCGGTGATGCGTGGATCTGCCATACGCGCGACCCCGCCATCTCTACGAATATCAGAAGGCACTCGTTCAAGTGCCATAACAGCAGTAGCTCCTGCAGCTTCTGCAATACGTGCTTGTTCTGCGTTGACCACATCCATGATCACGCCACCTTTTTGCATTTCAGCCATACCTCTTTTTACACGATCTGTTCCTTGCTCAGTCATTTGTGAATTCCTCCTAATTTGTTGATAAATTCAGTATAATAGAGATTGACCATATAAAAAGACTCAGTTATAATCATTTTAATAGGGTCAGTTGGAGGAATTCACATGGATATGCTGATGTTTCAGCTTCAAAAACAATCACAAACCCCTTTATATAAGCAGCTTTATCGTGAAATAAAAAAAGCCATTATCGAAGGTAAAATACTTGTCGACACTAAATTACCAAGTAAACGTAAATTAGCCGACTACCTACAAATTAGTCAAACAACGGTAGAACTTGCATACGCTCAACTAGTAGCTGAAGGGTTTATAGAATCACGGCCACGCAAAGGATTTTATGCCCAGCCGGTTGAAGAACTCGCCTATTTGGATATGCCGCATGATGAACCCGTTGTAGAAGAACCTGTTTCATATAAAATAGATTTCAACTCTGGTAGTATCGATACGCAGTCTTTTCCTTTTTTAACTTGGCGGAAATTAACCCGTGATATTTTAGATGATTCCAATCACGAATTATTATTATCAGGTCATCCTCAAGGAGACGATATCTTACGTCAAGAAATTACTCGTTATTTGTATCAATCACGTGGCGTTGTTTGTCAACCAGATCAAATTGTCGTTGGTTCGGGAACAGAACAATTATTGCCTTTATTGATTCGACTGCTTGATAAAAAACTGGTTTATGGCTACGAAAATCCTGGTTACGCCCTAACGCATAGCATTTTCAATCATCACGATCGCCAAGCAATTCCTATTGACTTAGAACCGGATGGATTGAATATTAGCCAATTAGAAGCCTCTATCGTTGATGTAGCTTATGTAACTCCTTCACACCAATTTCCATCTGGCTCGGTGTTGAGTGCTACAAAACGAGCACAATTACTTAACTGGGCAGCAGCGAAACCCGAGCGGTATATAATTGAAGACGATTATGACAGTGAATTTCGTTATACCAGTCAGCCGATTCCAGCTCTACAAAGCATGGACTTAAGTGACCGCGTCATTTACATTAGTACTTTTTCTAAATCGCTCATGCCTTCTTTGCGGCTTGCTTATATGGTATTGCCTAAACGATTGTTGCCGGCGTATCAACAAACCTTTAGGCACTACTCTTCATCCGTTCCGAGACATGATCAACACATGGTCGCCAAATTTATGAAAGATGGTCATTTCGCACGTCACTTGAACCGCATGCGTAAGTTGTATCAAAAAAAAATAAAACAGCTTAGTTTATCTCTCGCTCCTTTTGCTCCAGCTGTGACGCTTTCTGGCGAACAAGCAGGTATGCATATTGTCTTGACCCTTCAAACCACATTGAACGAAAACGAGTTGGTACAGCGTGCTAAACAAGTGGGAATTCGCGTCACTGGCTTACATTCTTATGATGTTCACAAAAAAGATAGCAGTTTCCCAAAAATCGTTCTTGGATTTGGTGGCTTGTCAGAAGAAGAAATTCACGCTGGAATTACTGAATTAATGTCTTGTTGGGAAATTCATTAAAAAAAGCCGTTCATCCGAAAAGATGAACGGCTTTCCTATTAAAACAACCCTTTTACAAAATTGCTGGCATCATCCCATACAGAAGACAAAAATTCTCCCGCACTACGGAATGATAAAGATACCCAATTTGCACGTTTCACTGACTCAGTTGTAGCAACTTCAATGCTAGTTTCATTGCCATTTAAATAGCCATATTCTGTTCCTTCAGTTTTAGTAAACTGAATGGCTCCTACCACTAAACCTTCTTCTACATCAGCTTCTAACTTGCCATTTTGAACGACTGAATCATCTAATACTAATGTTGGTTGATACAATTCTTTATCCGCCGTCCGAACCATCATCGTAACTGGTTCTTTTACCGCAATTGCCACTTTTTCTTCTACACCTTTTTCAACTTCTAGCGTGTCTTGTTCTTTAAACTGATAGCCTGCTGGAATAAGCTCTTCTTTTGTAAATTCATCGAAACCATAATCGAATAACACACGAGTTGCATCAAATCTTGCCTTATAAGACCCAGCCCCTTCGCTGTCCACGGCTCCCATCACTACAGCGATAAAACGTGTATCGTCACGCTTTGCTGTCCCTGCAAACGAATACCCAGCAAAATCGGTACTGCCAGTCTTTAATCCATCGACGCCTTCATATTCATAAATCAATCCTGGAAGCATCGAATTCCAGTTTTCCATACGAGTTTCGTCTGACGTGCCTTCACGAAACATTTTCAAAGGAATTTTTGTCGTTTCTAATACTTCCGGATAATCATCCAATAAGATTTTCGTTAATTTGGCAACTGCACGTGCCGGCATAATGTTTTCATCTGTTTCTTTCGTACCTTCTGGATGCATCCCCATCAAACTTGAATTACTAAGACCCGTTGAATTGACGAAAGTCGTTTCTTCTAAGCCCATTTCTTTGGCTTTTTCATTCATTAACTCAACAAATTCACTTTCTGTGCCGGCAATGGTTTCAGCAATGCCGATTGTTGCAGCATTGGCAGAGAATATAGCCATTGCTTCATACATTTCTTTAATCGTATAAGAACCGTCTTCGCGGAACGGTACATTGCTCAAGCGCATGTCTTGAGAAATTCGATAAGTATAATCCGTTACTTGATACTCCTGATCCCATGCAACCTTGCCTTCTTCAATTGCTTCAAACAATAAATACTCGGTCATCATTTTGGTCATACTGGCAACCCCTAAAGGTTTTTCAGCATTTTTCTCGTATAAAATTTTACCACTTTCAGCGTCCACTAAAATTGCAGCTTCTGCCATTATCGTTAACGACTCCTCAGCATTTACTTGTTGCGGAGTAATTCCAGTTATCATAAATACAGCTAGTAACGCTATCAGTAGTCCTTTATTCACCAAATTTTTCACTTGTTTAAATACCCCCATCTAAAAGTTTCCACATGCTATTTTATCATATTCACTAGAGTCAAATACAAAAACATCAAAAAAGCACCCGATTCATCAATAAAGATGATGAATCGGGTGCTTTTAGTGCGTTAAATTGAGTAGTTAGGAGATTCTTTCGTGATTTGTACATCATGAGGATGACTTTCACGTAAACCGGCTCCAGTCATACGGATAAATTGTGCTTCTTCACGTAAAACCTGTAAATCTTTTGTTCCGCAATAACCCATTCCTGCACGAATACCACCTAACAATTGGTGAATCGTATCAGATAGAGGTCCTTTATATGGCATGCGACCTTCAATACCTTCTGGTACTAGTTTTTTGGCATCGTCTTGGAAATAACGGTCTTTTGAACCTTTTTCCATTGAAGCAATTGATCCCATTCCACGATACGTTTTAAAACGACGACCTTGGAAAATTTCAGTATCTCCAGGGCTCTCAGTCGTACCAGCTAGCAAGCTACCTAGCATAACTACGTGTCCACCAGCTGCTAATGCTTTGATGATATCTCCAGAATATTTGATTCCGCCATCAGCAATGACTGCTTTGCCGTGTTTACGAGCTTCTGTTGCACAGTCATACACAGCTGTTATTTGAGGAACCCCAACACCTGCTACAACACGAGTTGTGCAAATAGAACCAGGTCCGATACCAACTTTAACTACGTCCGCACCAGCCTCGATCAATGCCTTTGTGCCTTCAGCAGTAGCTACGTTTCCAGCGATAATTGCTAATTCCGGATACGTTGCACGAATTTGTCTAACCATTCCTAAAACGCCTTCTGAATGACCATGAGCTGTATCTAATACGATAACATCTACTGAAGCTTTAACTAGTTGCTCAACGCGTTTCATTGTATCTGAAGTTACACCGACAGCCGCCCCTACTAGCAGACGACCATGGCTGTCTTTTGCAGCATTCGGAAATTCAATCACTTTTTCAATATCTTTAATTGTGATTAATCCTTTTAAGACGCCTTCGCTATTAACGATTGGCAATTTTTCAATTTTGTATTGCTGTAAAATCTTTTCAGCATCTTCTAATGTTGTTCCGACTGGAGCAGTTACTAATTGTTCTTTAGTCATTACATCATTAATTTTCAAAGAGTAATCTTGGATAAAGCGCAAATCACGGTTCGTAATAATTCCGACAAGTTTTAGCTCATCTTCATTGTTTACAATTGGAACACCTGAAATTCGATATTTCCCCATTAAATGTTCAGCATCATAAACTTGATGGTCAGGAGTCAAAAAGAAAGGATCTGTAATTACGCCGTTCTCAGAACGTTTTACAGTCACGACCTGTTCCGCTTGTTCTTCAATACTCATATTTTTATGAACAATCCCTAACCCGCCTTGACGAGCCATAGCAATCGCCATTTTCGCTTCTGTTACTGTATCCATCCCTGCACTGATTACTGGAATTTTCAATTTAAGAGTTGGTGTTAATTCAACTGCTAAATCAATGTCTTTCGGTAAAACCTCTGAATGAGCTGGTACAAGTAATACATCATCAAACGTTAAGCCTTCTTTTACAAATTTTGACTCCCACATAAATAAACGCGCCTCCTGCTTCCTTTAAATATTATTGTTAAGGTTATCAGCGTCCATATGGTGTGTCAAGAAACTACTAAAAGAAAAAAAATTTAGAATAATTAATCAAAAGTTTTCAGATGTTTTTATTTTTTCTACTTACGAGTTTTATCGAGAAGTTTCTTATTTTTAAAC
>NZ_AEPB01000041.1 GCF_000189395.1 Planococcus donghaensis MPA1U2
GGGTTTTATACTGTTTTACCGTTTGGACAGTATTTCTGTCGATTTGGACAGTATTGGATCCGATTCCGACAGTATTTCGGTTAAATCGGACAGTATTTGCAGCAATCCGGACAGTATATCCAGTTAACTGGAAATCTAATCACCATAACCACTAAAAAAAGGCACTCTCAACTGAGAGCACCTTCCTTCACCCCGCCTGAATGACCAAATGCAAACTTCTTTTTAACAATCGCAGTGTTTGCTCGACAAATTGTTCAAGAGAATCGGCACTGACGGATTTATTGCCGTACATCATCCGGTAAAAAGCAGCTTGATCTTCTGAAATTGATTCACTGCTTAAAAACAAGTGAAGTACTTCTATTCCCATTTTTTTCGCTTCGGATACGGCGTTTGCAGTGTCCACTACGCCGTTTTCTGCATAATTATAAGCAGATGGTTCGCCATCTGAGAAAACCAGTAAAAAGCGATGTTTTTCAGGACGTCGCTTTAATCGATTGTTCATCCAACGAATGGCAAAACCGTCGCGATTGTCTTCGTGTGCATCGAGTGACGCTATGGTCTCGGCGTGGTCTTTGTTGCGATCTTCAAATTTATGCATCCACTCAAAGTAATTGGGTTGTTCGGCGTCACTTGCTTCGTACGCATCTTCGTAAAACAACACAATTTCATGAGGGACATTCAATCCACGCAACACATCATGGAACAACAGAACCGCTTGTTTTGTTTCCTCTAATTTATCAAGCATTGATGCTGATCCATCAATCAACAAACAAAAAACGGCGTCAAGTTCTTTAGATGGTGCTGTTTTCCGGTAGAACGGTTTTGGTCGCTCTTCAATCGCAAGCGGGACCAGTTTTTTCGACAGTCTTCCTGCATTCAAGTTTGTACGAATGCCTTCTTGTCTTTGTGTCATTCGCTTTTTCAATTCTTTCAACAAAGCGCGAACATGAGGCGCTTGTTTCCTACGCCAGTTTTCAATATCCAAACGGTGATCGCCTACAGCTTTTAATCTCGACTCGTGATACACCACTTGATCATTTGCGGAACCAAATTTCCCTTCCGCTTTTTTCGGTTCGCTTTTCATTTGGCGATCGTCTTTATCGCTATCTTCTAAATGTTCACCGCTCGAATCACCTTTTGCCGTTTGTTCCACTTCACTTGCTCCGGCTTCCTCCCTACCACCATCTGCAATTTGTGAATCTCCGCTTTCTAACTCGAATTCCATCGCAGGTGCATCGCTTATTTCCGTCTCACGATGCCAAGCTCCAAACCATTCTTCGATGGTTTCTATTTCTTCAGGTTCTTCCGCTTCCTCTGCTTCAATGCCCTCATGGTAATGAAACGGTGGGATTTTCTCAAGCGCTTCCCCAAACGTATAATACGTATGAAGCGCATCGGATTCGAGTACAAACTCTGCACGGTCCATCATCCGATTTACGATCCTTACAGAATCCATCGTAGATTTTGCGTCAAACAACTCTGTCCAAATTAAAGACAATGCCCCCGTCAGTTCTCCTACATCTATTTCGACTCCACGTAAACGTAAATACGCTGCGTTGATGAAAAGATCGCTCTTAAAGCCTTTTTTTAGATTTTGCTCGGATTGATTTTCGTGATATTCCGTATAAACTACTTCACGGGTTTGAAAAGCGGTAACTGTTCCAGGACGAGCCGCTTTAATTTGTTCAGAAAGTCTAAACTCTTCTGCACATAATAATAATTGTTCGCGAAGGCTTGGCAAGGTCGTTTTGCTTTTTTTAAATTCACGCCATGCCGTTAAATCGAACTCCCGCCAAAACCCCGCCGCCAATAAATAAATGTCAGACAAATAACCGTTGCGCTCTATTCGTTTTGTTCGGTGTCGCCAAAATACACTCATTGATATCGCCAATTCAGATGGCCGCAATTCGATTAACTTACGCGTGGTCACTTTTAAATACGGCGCATCTGCTAAAGCAGCAGCAAGTAATTCCATTTGGTGAAGCAACTTCGTATCAATGGTTTCATTATTAAACTGAATAAAGCGGTTAACTGAGGTCATCATTTTCACCTACTTTTTCCAAGTATTCGCCAAGTCCATGAACAAATCACGTTCACTTTCATCATCTAGTTTTTCTGCTATCGCATACTGAACAGCACGTATCGGATCCATGTATTGAGCAAGAGCCGTGGCATCTAGTAAACTCCGAATTGAAGCGGCTTCTTCCGACAGCAAGCCATTTTCCACTTGCTTCATCAAATCTTCTGCCAAGTTCAGCATGAATGTTTTCAACTCTTTTTCTGCATCTGGAAATTCACGATTCCACAATTCAGCTAATTGTTGTCCGGTTAAATAAGGAATCGGATAAGCGATAAAACGATTTTTTAAGGCTTCATTCATAGGTGCTGTGCCAATATACCCTTCGTTTATCGCAGAAATTACACCAAAATCCGGATGAGCTTCTATTACTTCACCCGTAAATGGATTGGTCATCATGCGGCGATGATCTAATGCACTGTGCAGTATAGGCAAGGTTTCTGCTTTAGCCATATTAATTTCATCGATATATAAAAAATGTCCTTTTTTCATTGCGGTAACAACTGGACCTTCAACAAATTCAATAACACTTTGCCCATCGCGTTGCACCAATGTTTTAAAACCTAGTAACGCTTCTGCATCCAAGTCAACTGAACAGTTAATGCTTTGCATAGGTTGTTTAAAGAGTGCTGAAATGCTTTCTGCCAGTTTGGTCTTACCTGCACCAGTTGGTCCTTTTAATAACACAGGTTTCCGTAACACAATCGCTGATAAAATATCTTCCCATAAATGCTCGTCTGGAGCGATATAGCCTGTTTTGCCGATCAGTTTATCGTATTTTTCATGTGACTGTTTTTGTCGTTTTGATATATCTTCATTTATAAATGACATAGAACATCCCTCTTTCCATAGAAAAAGCCGATGTTTCCATCGGCTTTTTAACTTTATTGCTGTAGTTTATTCAAAATAAGTTTTATAGAAGCCACCGATTTTCCCTGTGTTATCGACCACAAAGATAAATTCTTCAGTTTCATTTTTAACTTCGTATTCTTTACCGACGGTTAGAACATTTGAAACTAAAAATTTAGCAGCATCTGTATGTTTGCATGTCACAGTTTTGATCGTTTCTTTGTCCAGCCATTCATTGTGAAGCATCATCATCACCCTTTTCTATCTGTCTATCTTTTAGTATAAGGAAAAATCCAGCTAAATTCAAACAGTCTCTATTGTTACTAACGCTTCAACCACATTATCAATCATCACTCTTAGGAAACTTCAACGTATAAAGATACCGTAACACTATAATAAAAACGATAAAAATAGACACGGAAACTAAAAATGCTTGTATATGATTGAGGATGGTTTCATAGGCATATGGAAACGTTCTACCTATATTAAAATAGATGAACATCCAAACAAATCCTGCGGTATAAGCAAACAACATATAACGCATCATTGGAAAGCGATTGGCCCCTAAAACGTACGGCATTGCCCAGCGAATTCCCGGCAAGAAAAAACTAAAAGCAATAGCCCACTCCCCATGCCTTTCCAAAAATGTACTAAAGCGGCTAATTACTTGTTTAAAAGTCGTTTTGTTCAAACGCCTTAACAACCGGTGCCCTAAGCTACGACCGATAAAGTAAGCAAAGGTATTGCTTGTGATCAACCCCGCGTAAGCTGATAAAAAAGCATAATACGGATTAAAATCGCTAATTTCGGTCAAAACGCCTGAAAATGCTGCAGCCACTTCATTTGGAATGGGCAAACCAAATAACAGCAACCAATTAAATACAAACATACTAAAATACCCATATTTTTGCACCAATTCTAGAAGAAACGAAATATCCATGGACTTCTACCGCCTTAGGTGTTCTTTCCTATATCATGACAAAAAAAAGATAGTCCTGCAACGCAGGACTATCCATTTCAATAAATATTAAGATTCAAGTAATAAATCTTCTGGGTTTTCGATCATATCTTTAACCATTTTCAAGAAACCAACAGAATCGCTTCCGTCAATTACACGGTGATCATATGATAAAGCAACGTACATCATTGGGCGAATTTGAACTTCGTCACCAATAGCAACAGGACGTTTTTGGATTGTGTGCATACCAAGAATACCAACCTGTGTACCATTTAAAATTGGTGTAGACATCAATGAACCAAATACGCCACCGTTCGTGATTGTAAACGAACCGCCTGTCATATCTGCCATTGAAAGTTTTTTATCGCGAGCTTTTTTAGCAAGCTCTCCGATAGTCGCTTCAATTTCTGCAAAGTTCTTTTTGTCTGTATCACGAACGATTGGCACAACAAGTCCTTCTTCAGTTGAAACGGCAATACCTACGTCATAAAACTGTTTTAGCAATACGTCAGTACCATCTAATTCAGCGTTAACGTATGGGTATTTTTTCAATGCAGCAGTAACTGCTTTAGTGAAGAATGACATAAAGCCAAGTTTCACATCGTTATTTTTAAGGAATTGATCTTTTTTACGGCTACGTAATGCCATAACGTTTGTCATATCAATTTCGTTAAAAGTAGTTAACATAGCAGTTGATTGTTTTACTTCAAGAAGACGTTTTGCAATTGTTTGACGACGTCTTGTCATTTTTTCACGAACCACGCGACCATTTTCTTCATCAGAAGAAGGCGCAGCAGCTTTTGGTGCTTCAGCTTTTGGAGCAGGTGCGCTTGCTGCCGGTTTAGAACCGTGAGCTTCAACGTCTTGAACGCGTACACGTCCCATTGGGTCTACTGGAGTAATCGCTGCAAGATCGATTCCTTTTTCACGAGCTAATTTGCGCGCTGCAGGACTAGCAATCGTACGGTCAGAAGAAGATTGCTCTTCAGCTGCTTTGTCTTCAGCTACTGGTTCTTGAGCAGCAGGAGCTTCTGTTTTAGCTGGCTCTTCTGTTTTTTGTGGAGCTTCTTCTGTTTTCGGTGCAGCAGTTTCGCCAGAACCTTCGCCTACAATAGCGATTACTTGTCCAACTTCAACCGTATCGCCTTCTTGTGCTAAATGTTCTTGAACAACTCCAGCTTCTTCAGAAATAACTTCAACGTTTACTTTATCTGTTTCCAGTTCAACGATGAATTCTCCTTTTTCAACTGTTTCGCCCGGCTGTTTAAGCCACTGAGCGATTGTTCCTTCTGTAATCGATTCTGCTAATTCTGGTACTTTGATCTCTGCCACAAAAAATTCCTCCTTAGGTTATCCTTACAATTTCGCTAATGCTTCATCAATGATACGTGTTTGTTCTACTTTATGCGCTTCGCCATCGCCTTCTGCAGGGCTTTGACGTTGGATACGTCCGAAGTATTTTACTTCTTTACCGTCTCCTAATTCACGCAAGTACGGATCTGCAAATGTCCATGATCCCATGTTCATTGGTTCTTCTTGTACCCAAGCTAATTCTTTAGCATTCGGATAACGGTCAACGATCGCTTTAATCTTTTCAGCCGGGAATGGATATAATTGCTCAACACGAACAATATGTGCCCAATCGTAACCTGAACCGTCTTTAACTCGTTCTGCTAAATCAATAGCCATTTTACCACTTGCAAATAAAATACGTTTTACTTTTTTCACATTTTCGCCCATATTCGGCTGTTCAATAACAGTTTTAAAATGACCTTCTGTTAAGTCGTCTACTGAAGCACCTACTAATGGATGACGCAATAATGATTTAGGTGAAACGATAATTAAAGGACGAATCGACTCTTCTCCAAGCATTTTTGCCTGACGGCGTAAAATGTGGAAATAGTTTGCTGCACTAGAAAGGTTGGCAACTGTCCAGTTGTTTTCAGCAGCCATTTGAAGATGTCTTTCTAAACGTGCACTCGAATGCTCTGGGCCTTGCCCTTCATAGCCGTGAGGCAGAAGCATAACTAAACCTGATTTTTGTCCCCATTTCGCACGACCAGCAGAGATAAACTGGTCAAACATCATTTGAGCCATATTGGCAAAATCGCCATACTGCGCTTCCCAAATAACTAATGCTTTATCATTTTCTACATTGTATCCATATTCAAAGCCAAGAACTGATGCTTCACTAAGTGGACTGTTGTAAACAACAAATGATGCTTTAGCATCTGAAATGTGATGTAACGGAACAAGTTCGTTACCGTTCTTTTCATCATGTAACACAAGATGACGATGTGCAAATGTTCCGCGTTGTGCATCTTGACCAGTTAAACGGATTGGATTGCCATCTTGTAAAATCGTACCGAATGCAAGAGTTTCAGCATGTGCCCAATCAATTTTCCCTTTGCCTTTGAAAGGTTCTTCACGGCGCTTTAAGATTTTTGCTAATTTGCCGAAAGCAGAAAAATCACTTGGCCAAGACAAAAGCTCTTCGTTCATTTTAGTAAGAACATCTTTATCAATTCCTGTTGGAACTTCAGGATAACCATTTAAAACAGCTTCAGGGATTTCAAGTTTCGGGAAATCTTCTGATTTGTTTTCTTTTACGCGATCATAAGCTTCTTGCATTTCTTTTTGAACAGCTGCATCAAGCTTTTGAACATCGTCATCAGATAACACATTTTCAGCTGCTAATTGTTTGCCGTAAAGTTTGCGAACCGTATCATGTTGATGAATGCCATGATACATTGTCGGATTTGTAACTAATGGTTCATCCATTTCGTTATGTCCATAACGGCGATAACCGATTAAATCAATCAAGATATCTTTGCCGAATTTTTCGCGGTATTCAAAAGCTAAACGAGCAACTGCAACTACTGCTTCTGGCTCATCAGCATTAACATGAACAACTGGGACTTCAAATCCTTTTGCTGGATCCGAAGAATAATGAGTAGAACGAGAATCAAATTGTTCTGTTGTAAATCCGATCAAATTGTTTGCGATAATGTGGATAGATCCACCTGTTTGATAAGCTTTCACACGACTAAAGTTTAAAGTTTCTGTAACAATCCCTTGTCCCGGGAATGCTGCATCACCATGTACTAAAATAGCATATGATTTTCTTGGATCTATTTCAGCAATACCTGTTTGAGTTGTAAGCTCTTGAGCAGCACGAGTTTGGCCTGCAACGATTGGGCTAACTATTTCCAAATGTGACGGGTTATACGCCAGCTTAACGCTTGTACCAGTTGCAGACTTATAAGCTGCACCCATATGGTATTTCACATCGCCAAACCACCCTTTAGTGATTTGAAGTGAACCGTCTTTTGGAAGAAATGCTTCGTCGCCAACGTGGGCAAATCCAGCAAACATCATTTCATAAGGTTTGTTTAAAATATGAGTAAGCACATTTAAACGACCGCGATGCGCCATCCCGATCATAATGTCTTTCGTTCCTGCTGACTCGGACATGCGAACAAGTTCATCCATTAAAACAACTAATGAGTCAACACCCTCGATAGAAAAGCGTTTTTGTCCAACAAATGTACGGTGTACAAATTTCTCAAAACCTTCTACACGCGTCAACAAATCTAAAACTTGTTTTTTCTTCTCAGCATCAAGTGATGGTTTGGCAATACCTGCTTCGATTTTTTCTTGTAACCAGCTACGTTCTTGTGGCTGAATAACATGAGAAAATTCAAAAGCAATTTTGTCTGTGTAAAGAGATTTCAAGTAATTAATAGCTTCTAAGCCGTTAGTTACATTATTCGGTACATTATTCAAAACAAATGATGCAGGTACTCTTTTTAAATCTTGTTCGCTTAACCCGTAAGTTGAAGGTTCCATGCGTGAAGTATCTTTTGGCTGATCGTTTAGCGGATAGATATCTGATGCTAAATGACCATGCGCACGAATCGCTTCAGCTAAATGAACAGCAGCCAACACTTTTTCGAAATTATTTGGTTCTACAGTTGTTGCACCTGAAGTTTGTTGCTCTTTAGGAACTTCAGTAGGCGGTCCGTATTGCTTAAAAAGTTCAACGTATTCTGGGTCAAGTAATTCTGGTGATTCTTGATACAGATCATACATTTCCATTACGTATCCCAAGTTCGGACCAGTAATGGAGCTCCACGGGGATTTTGCATCTGGATAATTGCTAGACATTAAAAAAACCTCCAACTATTTGTTTGACGGCAGTCACTTTATTTGTATATGTCTTGCCCATTTTATCACGCTTCCGATTAGACATAAAGCAGAAGGCGCTTAGGCAATAAAAGTTTAAAATTCCCTATCAATCTTACTACTTCCCTGGCGAAAATCAAAGCATTTTCGTGAAAAGATTCACATAACAACCGATAAAGTACATTTAAACAGTTTATCGCGCTAATTTAGCCGTTTTTAAGCGCTTTTTTCACAGCACTGAATATAAATAGGCAGTTCCTTTACCTTTTCCCTTGGCCAAATAAAGTGCAGCATCTGCTTTTTTAACTAATTCATCAAAATCTTGTCCATGTTCTGGATAGATGGCAATTCCTACTGAAGATGTAGGCGTAAAGTGATGGTCATTAATTGTCCACCCTTCATCAAGTGATTCATTAATGCGCGTTATCACACTTTCAATATGTTGTTCACTATTTTCCGGCACTACTCCACGTAAGGCTACTAAAAACTCATCGCCACCTACTCTTGCGACTAAATCTTCTTTACGTATGCTTCGTTTAATCGCATCGCCAAAATGAAAAATAAACTCGTCTCCCACATCATGTCCAAACTGATCGTTGACCAATTTAAAGTCATCGCCATCTAAGTACAATAAAACGATAAATTCGTTTTTGGCATCTGCTTGCTCTTTAATCTGTTGAAATTGTTGAATCATGAAACGTCGATTTGGTAAATTGGTCAAACTATCATGATAAGCCATAAAATGAAGCTTTTCTTCTAATTGCTTTCGTTCTGTCACATCGAAGAGAATCGATAAAAATTGATAAATTTCTCCATCTACATCTAATAACGGAATAATCGTTACGTCTACCCAGAAAAATTCGCCATTGCGCTTCACGCTTTTAATCTGGCCCCGCCATATTGAACCTTGCAAAGTCACTTCACGAATTTCTTTGTATAATTTCGGGGTAACAACCGCTTCTCCTATTTCAGATATATTTAAGCCAATCATATCCGACGGTTTATAACCGGTTAATTCATTTAAATTATCATTTACGAACTCTATCGTACCAGAGACATTCCAAATTGCGACAAGTGCTGCGTAATTAAGCGCTTCTTTGTAGCTTTCCAGAATATTTTCAGTCTTTTTCAGCTCATTTTTTAACAACAATTCATTGGTCAGTTCCCGAAAGACGATATGAAATGCTCGAATCATTCCATTTTCTTTCACAGGCGAATAACTAACCGAAAACTTAGCTTCAGTCCCGTCTTGTTTCATGCGTTTCATAATCATTGATGTACTTTTTGATTGTGCTGAAAATTGTTGCAGCAAGTTTTTACCCGCTCCAAACAATTCCTTTTGTTTATCGGGTAATTCATGATAATAACGGCCAATCCATTGCCCTTTAAACACTCCAAATGTATTTTCATAAGCTGGATTTAAATCGAGAATCATAAAATCTGCTGAAATCATAATCATCGGATCTACTGAGTTTTGAACCAAAGATTCAAAAAACAAATAATCTTCTTCTATTTTCTTTTGCGCGGTCACATTTTTTGTAACTGCAAGAACAAATCGCTCATTCCCATATTCCATAGGTGTAAGCTCTGTTTCCATCGCAGTTTCTAAATCGCTAAACAAACTATAGTCCCGATAGGTGTGTTTTTTTCCAACCTTTAACGCAATCAAATATTGTTTTTTTATCTCTGTTGCTAGTGAAGGCGGCATACTTTCATCTAAATTAGTACCGACCAACTGTTTATCAAAAAGCGTTAAGCAAACGGAATTAACATACATATAGTCAAACGTGTCTCCATTTTGCCTCATGAAATAAACCGGATCTTTAGCGTTTTTATATAGTAGATCGAGCTGCTCCACTGTAAAAGGCATTAACATCTAATTCACCGCTTTCCATTACACATATTGACTTGAGAAAAGAGTAACTTCCTCAATAAATTTTTCATAACGTTGTTGTTCTTTTAAATCAGTGGTTGATATCATTCGGCTATTGACCAAGTCGTCAGCCCATTCAAATTTCGAAGTAGAAAGATAAGTCGCGTTTCCAGTAAGTTGAAGTTGAATAGTTTCGCCCTCTTTTCTAACGGAACATTTGACGAGTCCTCCCGGGTTATAAACGGATACTTCACCAAATGGCACCAATCCTGCCATGCAACTAATAAGTGCCGAAGCGGTCATGGCAGTGCCACAAGCATTTGTAAAGCCGACACCTCGTTCATATGTCCGAACAAATATCCCCCGTTCAACCGGCGTCACATAACTAACATTGACTCCATCAGGGAAATACTTGTTCTCCCCATTAAACTGCTGTGCCCACTTTTGTTGGTGGCTAGTGTCTTTTTGAAGTTCTTCAGGTACAATTCCAATCAAATGTGGGTTTGGCACAGAGACTGCTGAAAAAGGAATTTCTTCTGAAATAAATGGCAATGGCTTTTGAATCCATTCTGTATGATCTAAATAAGTCATTGGCAAACTGCTAAGAGAAAATGATACCGGAGAAATTTCGACAGCGTAAGTCTCAATTCCTTCGTTTAAGGTTTCTTCTTTTTTGACACGCAAAGATGCTTTCATTGTTTCGATTACTGCTTCTTGAACGTTGTCACGTTCGCAAACATAGCGTGCAACACAACGAAGACCATTCCCGCACATGGAAGCTTCAGAACCATCATTGTTAAAAACACGCATTTTCGCATGTGCGACCGCTGATGGCAAAATCACCAATATACCATCAATTTTTTTATCTAGAGCTGAGAGCTGAATTGCTAATCTTGCGTAATCATCGCGCTCTTCTCCTTCAAACATGTAAAACGTATTCATAGAGCCATGGACTTTTATCAATGTCATTTCCATTCCGGTCACCTCTTATAAATTAATTAAATTCACTTTGTATAAGTTGCTACCAATTTAGCCATTTCAGCAGCCGTAATTGGTGCTTCAGCTTGAGTCATTGCTTCGATTAACTGATCTTTATCCGACTTTAATTGCAACAGTTCTTTCATAAAGCGTTCTGCAGACAATTCTTCTTCTTCGACGACTTTTGCGAATCCTTGCTTTTCAAATAAGTTAGCATTGAGTATTTGATCCCCACGACTTTTTTGCATGGATAACGGCACAAGTAACATTGGTTTTTTTAATGCCAAAAATTCAAATATAGAATTCGAACCCGCACGGGACACGACAAAATCTGTCATGTGCAATAAATGAGGTAATTCGTGCGTAACGTACTCAAACTGACGATAGTTTTTGTGAGCATCTAGTTCTGGTACAAGATTTCCTTTACCGCATAAATGGATTATATTAAATTGTTTAAGCAACTGCTCTAAATTGTTATGAATCGCTGAATTGATCATTGCAGACCCTTGACTACCCCCCATAACCATTAAAACAGGCAAGTCATTCGTAAATGAACTTATTTCACGTCCCTTTTCTGCTGTGCCTTCCATAAGCTCGTTGCGAATAACCGATCCTGTACATGTAGACTTATCACTCGGTACGTGCGCTAATGTTTCTTTAAACACCGTGAAAATATGATCCGCAAAAGGCAAAGCAAGTTTGTTGGCTAGTCCAGGAGTAACATCCGATTCATGAATAATTACCGGAATCGACATCATTCGCCCTGCCATCACAACAGGAACCGAGACAAATCCACCTTTTGAAAAAATGGCTACTGGCTTGGTTTTGCGTATGATAGTTAATGCTTGCACCAATCCTGCACCCACTCGAAACGGATCCGAGAAGTTTTTTGTAGAGAAATAACGCCTTAATTTACCACTCGAGATGGCGTGATATGGAACTGATGGAAACGACTCTCGAATAAGTTCATTTTCAATGCCTTCTTTAGATCCGATATATTCTACATGAAAACCTAAATTCTTTAACTCTGGAATTAATGCTTGATTTAGCGAGACATGCCCCGCTGTTCCGCCCCCGGTCAATAAAATTGTTTTGTTGTTCATCATTCGTCCTACTCTCATCTGATAATTTGGTAAAGCTAGTTTCTCATTAAGTGAAAGACTAACTATGCTATACTAAAATTTATGTGTTAAATTTAGTTGAATTCATTTTACTACATAAGAAAAACATGTGACTCTACGTATCATTTTAGTAAATTATTGATAAACTAGCGATAATAAATCATCATACGTAGATTGTGGGAGGAAAGAACATATGCACGAAACGCACACTAAAAAAGAAAAACTTTTGTTATTAGTGAAGATTGTTTTTCCAATTCTAGTTACACAAGTAGCCATGTATATGGTGACATTTTTCGATATTTATATGACTTCCCGATACGGAACAGAAGATTTAGCAGGAGTATCGATTGGATCCTCTTTTTGGGTTCCTGTATACATCGGTCTAGCTGGTATCCTCATGTCCATTACCCCAATTGTAGCACAATTGATGGGGGCTAAGAAAAAAGAACAAGTAAAACAAGCTGTCCAACAAGGAATTTATTTGTCTCTATTGCTTGCCACTATTGTTTTTGCTTTTTTCTACTTTGGAATTGATCTTTTGCTTGCACTTATGAATCTTGAACCAGCTGTTGCCGACGTTGCCAGTCGCTATATACAAGCAATGAGCATCGGGTTAATCCCCTTATTTGCATATACGACATTACGTTCTTATATTGATGCACTGGGTGCAACTCGCGTTACTATGGTCATCTCTCTTTTATCAACACCAATCAATATTCTTTTCAACTATTTATTGATTTTCGGGAAATTTGGATTCCCTGAACTTGGTGGTGTCGGTGCGGGACTTGCTTCTGCAATCACTTATTGGCTAATTTTAGCGATTGCCGTGTGGATTATTCACACTCGAAACCCATTTTCTGTTTACGGCATTTTCCGCCAATGGCCAAAACTATCATTAAGCCGTTGGATTGAAATTAGTCGGATTGGTGTTCCTATCGGCATTTCGATTTTTGTAGAAACGAGCATATTCTCAGCAGTAACCTTCATGTTGGCTGCCTATGGCACTTACACCATTGCCGCTCACCAAATCGCTTTAAATTTTACTTCTCTCTTGTACATGTTGCCACTTAGCATATCGATGGGCGCTACTATCCTTGTTGGTTACGAAGTTGGCGCTAAACGCTTCCAGGATGCAAGACAATATAGTTGGTTGAGTGTATTTACTGCAGTGACGTTTAGTTTTGTATCAGCTTGTATTCTCTACTTTATGCGTGCGGAAATTGCCGCTTTGTATACATCTGATCCCGTTGTAATTGAATTGGCCGTTCAATTTTTAGTATTTGCTGCTTTGTTCCAACTTTCAGATGCTATTCAAGCGCCTGTCCAAGGTGCACTTCGTGGCTATAAAGATGTTAACATTACGTTTATTATGGCCGTTATTTCTTATTGGGTCATCGGCTTACCTTGCGGATACTTGTTAGCTAATTACACCGATTTTGGTTCATTTGGATATTGGATCGGGTTAATCGTTGGATTAACTGCAGGTGCCATTACGTTGTCTATTCGTTTATTAAGCATCCAAAAAAGAATTGCTGGGCAAACGACTACATGATACTAAAAAAACAGGCATCGAAAATCAAATGATTTTCGATGCCTGTTTTTTATTTTTATTGAGATGCTAATTTTTTGTACAAAGCTGCTAAACTCGTTTTTTCAGAATCAGATAAATCAGATTCTGAAATACGTATTAATGCCAATTCTAATTTTTGTTGTTTCGACTTGCGTACTCGTGGATGCGTCAGCTCATCATTTAACTCGATAAGCATATATTTTTCGAGCTCTTCTTGTGTACGAATTTGTGCTGTTGCCGCTCGTTGAGGCCAAAGTTTTTGGTACAGTTCGATCATGGAAGCTCGACTCCTTCTAGCCCTTCACCAATGACTACAATTTGGTTTTGCATCTTCATATATTCCGGTAACCATTGGGCCATTCCATAGGCAAATTGAAAGGCATGCGGGTATTTATCGCCTTCAAGTGGCACATACCCTTTAATCCGATAAACCGAATCGGGTAATGTGCGTAGCCACTCTTCAAACTTTTCCCGTTGAACAGGTGCATCAAACTGCAACACTTTAGCATTTAAATTTAGTTTCGAAACGGGAGCTTTCACAACATCTTTTGCGGTAGATGCCGATATTTTATCCAATGCTGAAAACGGTATTTTCGCATGAACTGTTTGAATAATTTGAGCCGTCGGATTCAGCGATTGAATTTCATATACTACTGTCCCTTGTTCACTATCGGTCAGTAAATCCATTTTGTTGGCTAATATCAAGTCCGCGTGACGGATTTGTTCTAAAAACAATGAACGAATTTGCGGAGATAGGTGATTTCGATCCATCCATCTTTTACTATCCGCAACGGTTACAATGCCTTTAAAGTTTAACTTCTCTGCAAATAACGGAGAAAAAATAGCGTCTAATGCTTCTACAGGATGCGCAGCACCGGTTGTTTCAATAAGCAGCACATCAAAATCTTCTTCTGCTAACAGCGTTTGAATTTGTGCTTCTGATTTTTCAGAGCCGGTACAACAAATACACCCATCCAAAATTTCCTTTAGTGGTACTCCGTCTTCGACTGAATCAGAATCCATATTCATTTTGCCAAGCTCATTCATGAATACTGCCGGCTTTAACCCTTTTTCTTTCATTTGACTGATCATGGTTTTTAAAAGCGTCGTTTTTCCGCTTCCTAAAAATCCACTGAACAAATATACGTCTTTCATCAACTCATCCTTTCCATCATTAATTAAGAAAAGGCCCGCATAAGCGGACCTTCAGGATCACTCTTCAGTTTCTTCTACTTCTTCTGGTTCAGAAGCTGTAATACCTGCTTCCTCCATTGAAATCTTTTTCGCTTCTTGCAATTGCGGATCATCATTTTTGATTTTTTCACGCAATGCATCCATGACCGCAAATGTACTGTCTTCAGTCAAGACGCCTGTTGCTTCCAATTCTTTTTCTTCTTGGAAAGCTTTTACAGCCTCTGTCATTTGCTCTTCAAAAACGCCATCTACTTCACCAACATCGTAGCCAAGCGCTTCGAGCATTTGCTCTGCAGTTTTGACTTGTTCAGAAATTGTCCCATCTTTTAATTCGATGGAAGTATCTAAAACCGGTAGAGAAGCATAAGCAGGATACCCAACTTCTACATCTGGTTCGATACCTTTTTCATGAATCCAGTTACCATCCGGCGTTAACCACTTAGCTGTTGTAAACTTCAAGTTAGAACCATCTTGAAGATCATTGGCTGTTTGGACAGTCCCTTTACCAAAGGTTTTTTCTCCAACTAATTGAATATCAGCCGATTCGTTCATCGCACCAGCTAAAATCTCAGAAGCTGAGGCACTTCCCCCATCAATTAATAAGGTAACGGGTACTTTAATTTTAGTTCCAGAGGAAGAGGTGTAGATTTCAGGCTCTTCGCCTTTTGCTTGAACTTCAAACAAAGGTTTTCCTTCTTCAATAAATAAGTCGGAAATATCAAGTGCTACATTCAACAAGCCGCCTGGATTT
The DNA here is from genome assembly GCF_000189395.1 of Planococcus donghaensis MPA1U2. Taxonomy (GTDB): domain Bacteria; phylum Bacillota; class Bacilli; order Bacillales_A; family Planococcaceae; genus Planococcus; species Planococcus donghaensis_B. Next base: position 15,557 of record NZ_AEPB01000041.1, read on the forward strand.
CCACGCACATCCATCACGAGCGCTTCCATTCCTTCGTCTTCCATCTCTTTAATAGCATCGAGCAATTCTTGATACGTATTTTCAGAGAAACTAGTCACTTGAATATGCGCTACATTGTCTCCAATCATTTCTGCATAAACAGTTTCGATTGGAATTTCATCACGTACGATTGTGATATCAATAGGGTCTGCGTTCTCCCCACGTTTAACAGTCAGCGTGACTTCAGTTCCTTTTTCCCCGCGAATCAGCATCACAGCTTCGGTTGTCGTGTAACCTTGAATGCTGTCACCGTCTACTGCGATGATTTGATCGTTTGGCAAGATGCCTGCTTTTTCAGCTGGCGAATTTTTGATCGGCGAAACTACTGTTATAAAGCCGCCTCGTTCTTGCACTTCTGCGCCAATTCCTTGGAAACTAGACGAAATTCCCTCTAGAAATTGCGAAGCTTCCTCTTCATCCAAGTAATCTGAATAAGGATCGTCCAATGAATCAACCATGCCGTTAATAGCACCGTTAACTAATACATTTCTATCAACGTCTTTGTAATATTGATCCTGTATTTGATCATATGCTGTATATAGTTTTTCGAATTCACGTCGCTCTGGAGAATTTACTTCCACAGCTTTTTCGTCACCAAATGTTAAAGCGAAAACAGTTAATCCAGCCGTTGCTATTATTAAAAGAAACACTAGCATTATAAACGAGAATGTTTTCATCTTAATAGTGTGCGACGGTGATTCTTCTACCGGAGGAGTAGGTTCTTGCTGTTCTTCCGGACGTTTGTCATCCATCTATTTCACCACTTTCATAATCACGCTTGAAATTTGAGAACATGAAAAGAAAAAGACTGTCGAAACAGTCTTTTTTCAAGCCGACACAAAATGCTAAAGATTAAAGAATAATCTTTAGAAAATAGTGTCAACAATTTTACTAGTCTTGGATTGCTGCGTCTAATGCAACAACAATCATGTCGTTGAACGTTGTTTGACGTTCTTCAGCTGTAGTCACTTCACCCGTTAATAAGTGATCGCTTACCGTTAAAATTGACAATGCTTGGCAACCGAATTTAGCAGCTAATGTGTAAAGGGCTGCAGATTCCATCTCAAGAGCAAGGACGCCGTACTTAGCCCATTTTTCATGTTCTGCAAATTCATTATAGAAAATATCTTCAGTAAAGACGTTACCTACACGCAAGTTTAACCCTTTTTCAACACCAGCGTTGTAAGCTTTTAACAACAAATCGAAATCTGCAGTTGGTGCATAATCAATGCCGTTGAAAATAACTTCATTCATTTTAGAGTTAGTTGATGAACTTTGTGCCAAAATAACATCACGCACTTTTACATCTTTATGGATTGAACCACATGTACCAACACGGATTAATTTTTTTACATCATATTCTTGCATTAATTCTGTTACATAAATAGCAATTGAAGGTACGCCCATTCCTGTTCCTTGAACAGAAATACGTTTTCCTTTATATGTTCCAGTATAACCAAACATGTTGCGGACTTCGTTGTACAACGTTACATCTTCCAAAAAAGTTTCCGCTATGTATTTAGCGCGAAGCGGATCTCCTGGTAGTAAAATTGTTTCGGCAATATCGCCTTTTTTTGCATTAATGTGAACACTCATTTAAAAAACCTCACTTTTATATAGTAGATTTAATCATACTGTTTTTTCACAGCTAGTGCAACGACCAGCTTTATTCGTCTGTATAATCTCTCCACATTTCATCGAAAACGCTTGCTCTCATGACTGGATGTGCTTTTTCTTCAATGTATTTAGAAAGTCGTTCAAAATCAGTTTCGGATTTCGGAAATGAATGGTCCAAAAACATCGAATCTGAAAAACGTGAAAAGTCATCTGCCTCGAGTTTGCCACGGTATTTCAATGCAAATTGATAAAAAGAACGCTCCATGGTCGAACTCCTTTCAAATTTCGGGCAAAAAAAACCGGACAAACTGTCCGGGCCACCCTTTATTCAAATAATTTTTTATACTCGGATAAACCTTCATCATCTAACTGCTCTTTCGGTACAAAACGAAGAGCTGCAGAATTGATGCAATAACGAAGTCCACCTAAAGAAGATGGTCCATCAGGGAATAAATGGCCTAAATGCGAGTCGGCTGTTGCCGAACGAACTTCCGTTCTTCTCATACCGTGGCTTGTATCAAAGCTTTCTTTCACTTCAGTCGCTTCGATCGGTTTTGCAAAACTTGGCCATCCACAATGAGCATCAAATTTATCTTTCGAACTAAACAACGGTTTTCCAGAAACGATGTCTACGTAAATACCTTCTTCGAAATGTTGGTCATACTCTCCTTGGAATGGAGGTTCTGTTCCACTTTCTTGTGTTACATGATATTGCATCGGTGTTAACTTTCCTTTTAATTCGTCTTTCATAATTGTCCACCCCAATTCTTTTCTATAAACGCGGTTCGTCCAGATCCAACCGAATAACGATTGTAATGGGCAGGGTTTTTCTTATAGTAATCTTGATGGTATGTTTCTGCCAAATAAAATGGTTTTGCTTCTAGTATGGGTGTTACTACAGCTTTTTCAAATCTGCCCGAATTGTCCAATTCTTGTTTGGATTTTTCTGCAGCAAGTCGTTGTTCTTCGGAATGAACGAAAATAGCCGTTTGATACGATTCTCCCCGGTCAAAAAATTGACCTCCCGCATCTGTTGGATCGATTTGAGTCCAGAAGACGTCTAGTAATTTTTCATATGGGAAAATGTCGGGCTGAAATGTGATTTGGACCGCTTCAACATGTCCTGTAGCATTTGAACAAACTTGTTCATAAGTCGGGTTTTTTAACTCCCCGCCTGTATATCCACTTACTACTTCTTCAATGCCATCTAATGAATCGAAAGGTTTGACCATGCACCAAAAACAACCGCCTGCAAATGTTGCTTTTTCTGTCTTCATCTACTCACTCCGTTCCCTATGGTTCGATTGTTACCAATAACCGGATATCGTCGTCTTTTAAATTAAACGATGCCGCTCGAACAGAAATTCCATCATCTAAAGGTATTTCTGTTAACTTTAGTACCACTTCTTCATCTTTAGGCATCACTTCCATGAAATCTGGAAGGTCAACGGAATCTCTAAGTAACTTTAACGCAGATTCAGGCGGAATATCCAGCATGCCGACTTCTACAGACTTTTGTTCTAGCAATAAATTGCCATCTTCTTGAACAAGCGGTTCAAATTTCATCAAAATAGGTAATGTCACTGAAAACACCGTTAATTCTGTTGAAATACTGACATCGTCCGTAACTGATAAAGCGAGTGGAATCGGCTGATCTTTCATCGCTTTTTGTATATACGTATTGGCAATTCCTTCAAAATCTGCTTTTGTCGTATTGACGACTACTGTATTTCCGGCAGCAGGTCTGTTTTCTAAGGCCTGATACGATGTATAGTCTTTTGGCGGAGTCGTCACATAAAGCACCGCTCCTACCAATGCCAATGCATTCAACGCCAGCAGAGCAAAAAAAGGCTAAACGCCATTTTCTCATCATATCCTCACCCTATTCTTCATAACTCAATCCACATTCTTCCATCCGTTTTAAAATCCGGTTTGTCATTAAATCATAACCTTTACTATTGGGATGAAAAAAATCCGAATGGTAAACCAAGTTTTTATTGCCAACAAATAAATCACTGACAGGCACAAAACACGCCTGTGGATCTTCTTCTATTCTTTTTTGCATAACTTGATTAAAAGAGTCGATAATTTGATCAAATTCTTCTACTTCATCTGTGACCAGTGAAAACGGATTATAGATGCCCATCATGACTATCGGTACAGTTGGATTAATGTCTCGTATTGAAGAAAGAATTGTGTCAAAGCGGTTTTCATATAACACCAATTCATCGTCAAATGCTTCAATATTCAACGAAAACAAATCGCGTTTCACAATTCGCATAACGTCATTCCCACCTATAGTCATGGTTAAGTAATCTGCTTCGGTAATAGGACCTGTCAGTTTACCCTGCTGAAACATGGCTAGCAATTGATCACTACGCCGACCTCTTTTAGCGGTATTTTCAACAGCAACCCCTTCAATTCCTTGCCACGTTTGAATTTCGGCTGCTAACCTGCCTGTGTAGCCACCTAAATCTTCTTCATCACCGACTCCTTGAGATAGCGAATCTCCAAGTGCTGTGATGATTACAGCTTGAGGTTTAAAGTTTGGCGGTACCGTATAAGAACCGATAGCTGGTTCCTTTCTTGGTTCCGCCTGTTTGTTGCCAAAGATAAACGTTGGACTGCACCCCGCTACTATACCCATGGACAAAATGACGATTAACAGGATGCGTTTCAAATTCGTCTCTCCTTTTTTAAATGGGACTGTACTGTGTTATTAATCGGTATAATACATAAAACCTATTGCACCAATACCTGTATGCGTGGAAATTACTGGTGTTGTATAGTCAAATTGGATGTCAGTAAAACCGGTTTCTTTAATTTTTTCACGTAACGGATCGGCCATTGCACGGCCATTAGCGTGGGCAATGCCAACACCTTTAACTTGCTTGTCTTTAGTCCGGTCAAGAAAATCGTTCATCAAATAATCCACTACTTGTTTATGGCTTCTCACTTTAGCAACAGGTGTGTACTCTCCATTATCTAAAGAAGCGATGGGCTTGATTTTCATTAGAGAACCCAATAACGCACGGCCCTTTCCAATTCTTCCGCCTTTTACAAGGTTATCGAGTGTATCTACAACAACAAATAGTTTCGTGTTGAGGCGAATTTGTTCGACTCGTGCAACTATTTCGTCCATCGACTTTCCTTCTTTGGCCATTTTAGCTGCTTCAAAAACTTGGAATGTTAAAGCGTGCGAAATATAACGAGAGTCAATAACCGTGACGTCTGAATCAGAGAGTTGTGCTGCTGTTCGTGCAGACTCAACCGTGCCGCTCATGCCGCCGGTCATATGAATAGACAAAATTTGATCACCGTTTTCACCTAACTTGTCGTACAATTCTTTAAAAACACCTGGTGCTGGTTGAGAGCTTTTTGGCATTTCTTTCGAATTTTTTCATTAGCTCTAGAAAAGATTCCGGTTCAAGATCTACTCGGTCCAAATAAGTTTTCCCACCAACTTGTATGCTTAATGGAACTACATGCAAATCATATTTTTCAATGACCTCTGGCTTTAAATCAGCGGTCGAATCCGTGACGATATGAATCTTTGACATGAAATCACTTCTTTCTTCACCTAAATTTAAGTAACGGAATTTTTAAAGAACCTGTTAAATTGCAATAAATACCTATAAATTAAATTCTACTTTTGCCTAGACAATGTAGCAATCGTATCAGCAATTTGTGAGTGAATCATGGCAATCGCCTGTTTTGGATTCATCTCTTTTATTGATTCACTAGAAATCGGATCTAGTAGTTGAACTTTCACGGTTGCAGGCATTACTTTATTGTTATTTTTTTCCATGATATCAGCAGTTCCGTGAATAGCAATTGGCAAAATTGGTACATTTGCATCTTTTGCAATGCGTAAAAACCCTGCTTTAAATTCACCAAGGCCTTCCCCTTTGCTTCTTGTTCCTTCAGGAAAAATCAAAATAGAATGACCTTCTTTTAATTTTTCAACTGTATCGGTAATTGATTTCAAGGCACTTCGGCGATCTGTCCGATCCAGAAACACACAATTCATCTCTTCCATATACATCGGAATGATCGGGAATTTTTTTACTTCTTTTTTTGAAATAAAACCAAATGGTTTTGGGATCGTAGATAGCAATGTTGGAATATCAAAGTTTCCTTCATGATTACTGACGAACAGCACAGGTCCTGCAGGTAATTTCTCAAGTCCTTGAATAGTAACATTACTTTTCGTCCGCTTCATAATGCCCGCGGCCCACTTTTGCGGTTCTGTATGAATTAGTTGATCGTACTCTTCAAGCGACAGGTCTTGTTTTTGTTTCATGAATTTTTTTAAACTTATTGCGCTAAATGGCAAATAGCCAAAAAGAAATGAGAATGTACGAATAGAACTAAGCATGGTCATTTTTCTTTTTCCGTCTTTCGTATACTAAATATGAAAAAGCGACTTCGTTTGACATTTGCTGCTCAGACTCTGAAACTAGTTTCCACTCACGACCATATTCCGGAAAATACGTATCTCCGTCAAATTCTTGATGAATTAATGTGATGTAAAGACGATCTGCATCTGGCAATACCGACTCAAAAATTTGTTCCCCGCCAATAATCATTACTTCTTCATGTGCTTCTCTTGCCAATTTGATGGCATCTGATAAATTATGAACCACATCAACGCCTTCTGCCTCATAATGATCATTGCGTGTCACAACGATATTACGGCGTTTTGGCAGTGGACGCCCTATGGATTCGTACGTATTACGCCCCATCACTATGCCTTTTCCAATTGTATGTTCTTTAAAATAAGCCAAATCTGCAGGGATATGCCAAGGCAATTCGTTATTTTTTCCAATGACCCGGTTAGGATCATGAGCTACCATCAATGAAATCATACATCTTCCTCCTACCCCGCTTTTTACGGGTGTTAAACTTTAGTTAATGAAATCCTGTTGCTCGTTAAACCGCAACAGGTGCTTTTATCCGCGGGTGTGGATCGTAACCTTCTATGGTGATATCAGCAAGTGTTAAATCAAAAATGGACTCTACTTCTTCATTAATGTGTAATGTCGGTAGTGGTTTAGGCTCTCTTGTTAGTTGTTCTTGCACTTGTGATAGATGATTTGAATACAGGTGTGTGTCGCCTGTAGTGTGGACAAAATCGCCAACTTCCAATTTGCATTCACGCGCAATAAGATGTGTTAACAATGCATAAGAAGCGATATTAAACGGCACCCCTAAAAAGACATCTGCACTTCGTTGATACAGTTGGCATGAAAGTTTTCCATCTGCTACGTAAAATTGGAACATAATATGACAAGGCGGCAAAGCCATGTCGTCTATAAACTCTGGATTCCAAGCTGTGACAAGATGGCGGCGGGAATCTGGATTCTTTTTAATGGATTCGATAACATTTTTTAATTGATCGATCGTTCCACCTTCAGTTGTTGCCCATGAACGCCATTGTTTTCCATAAACAGGTCCTAAATCTCCGTATTTACTAGCAAATACCGGATTATCCATCACTTTTTGCTGAAAAATTTGCATTTGTTGTTTGTATAGCTCTGCAAACTCAGGATCTTTCTGCGCACGACGGCCAAAATCTGTCATATCTGGACCTGTATATTCATCACTTTCTACCCACTGGGCAAATGCCCACTCGTCCCATATATGGTTGTTGTCTTGCAACAACGCACGGACATTTGTATCACCTTTAATAAACCATAAAAGTTCCGATACAATTAAGCGGAACGCTGTCTTTTTAGTTGTCATTAATGGAAATCCTTGCGTTAAGTCAAATCGCATTTGATGGCCAAAAACACTTAATGTTCCTGTACCCGTTCGATCTTCTTTTTTTGCACCATTATGTAAAATATGTTCGCATAAGTCTAAATATTGCTTCATGTAATTCGCCTCCGTTGTTAAGTTTAATCATAACAAAAATATTGACTGAGAACACATCTGAACTAACAATACCTATTCATAAAATTATCAAAACAAAAAACCGTCACAAAGTGAACGGTTTAAGAAAGCCATTTTGGCGGAGTATTTTTAGACCAGTAGATATCTCCTAAAGCAATGTGTTTTTGAAAGTTATCATTAGCTACATGATAATGAAAGTTAAAAGAATAGCCTATTTGCGGCTTTTTCTCTGTTCGAACATGAAAACGAATTTCGTCTTTGTTTGTTTCAGTATCGTACACATGGAAGATTTTTTCTGCGTAATCCCCCGACGGTTTTTCGGAAATCGCTAACTTTTTAAGCTTGCTATCGTCAAGGCTTGCTAGATGAACATCAATTGCTCGTTGAATGTTTGGCAAAATCATTGTTTGAAACTCATCATGAATGACAGGTCCAATTCGAGAACCAAATTTCAAATACGATTGCTCTTCAGCAGATTGATAAACTACATCGAGTATCGAGTCACTCGTATCATAAAATTCGCTCGGGTCGACCCAGTCATAAATATATTGTTTGTTGTCACTTTCCGCTGCGTGTGATTTTGGTTGGTCCTTTTCGTCTAAAAGCGACTCCCAGATTAAATGATTCGGAGAGATTGCGCCCAATGTCAAAACGGCAACTGCAATCATCAGCGACTTTTGCCACCAATTTTTCATGAACATCACCTTTTCTTTTTGAACATTTTAGTAACATATCTGCTTATTTATACGTTTTTCATGGGTAAAGGTTTCATCTTCTTGAAATTCATTGTACAATAAAGTCATTAACAACGCCTTGTTTTTTTTTGAAAAGGAGGAATTTTCGTGGATGCATCATTATTGATCGGACTGGGTCTCCTGTTTATGCTCGGATACTTGACTTCACTTTCGTTTACAGACTAATAAT
>NZ_AEPB01000040.1 GCF_000189395.1 Planococcus donghaensis MPA1U2
GGGAAAAGACTTCCCTGTGACAAGAAACCTTTTTTATATTTAGTGTAGTGTGGCGAAGAGCGGGTAAAGAAGAGTATGAAATAAATATTGCACTTTTTTTGAAAACACTTATACTTTTTTAAGTGGATTTTATTCAGAATGAAAAGGAGTTTGATTATAGATGGCAGGATTTTGGTATACAGAAAAGCAAACAGAAAACTTTGGAATTACGATGAAAATTAATAAAACTCTTCATACAGAACAAACAGATTTTCAATATCTTGAAATGGCAGAAACAGCAGAATGGGGCAATATGCTATTTTTAGATGGCATGGTTATGACTTCTGAAAAAGACGAATTTGTTTATCACGAAATGGTTGCACACGTACCGTTGTTTACACACCCTAATCCTGAGAACGTTTTAGTTGTTGGCGGCGGTGATGGCGGCGTAATCCGTGAGATTTTAAAGCACCCGTCTGTTAAAAAAGCAACACTTGTCGATATTGATGGAAAAGTAATCGAGTTCTCGAAAAAATTCTTGCCGAGCATTGCGTCTGGTTTGGAAGATTCACGCGTAGAAGTAATTGTTGGCGACGGTTTCATGCACATTGCAGAATCAGACAACGAGTTTGACGTAATTATGGTAGATTCAACAGAACCTGTTGGACCGGCTGTAAACTTATTCTCAAAAGGCTTTTATGCAGGAATTTCAAAAGCATTAAAAGAAGACGGGATTTTTGTCGCACAATCGGACAACCCATGGTTTAAAGCTGATTTGATCAAACAAGTTCAAAGTGATGTAAAAGAAATTTTCCCAATCACAAACTTGTATTTGGCGAACATCCCAACATACCCAAGTGGTTTATGGGCGTTCACAATCGGTTCGAAAAAGTACAACCCACTAGAAGTACCAGCAGAACGCTTCCATGAAATCGACACGAAATACTACACGCCAGAGTTGCACAACGCTGCGTTTGTTTTACCGAAATTCGTGAAAGATTTGACAGGAGAATAACACATGAGATTTGACGAAACGTATTCAGGAAAAGTATTTATCAAAAGCCACCCGAATTACGAAGAATCAAAAGCGGTTCTTTACGGCATGCCGATGGACTGGACAGTTAGTTACCGTCCAGGTTCTCGTTTTGGCCCAAACAAAATTCGCGAAGTTTCAATTGGACTAGAAGAATATAGCCCGTACCTTGACCGTGAACTGGGAGACGTTAAGTTTTTTGATGCAGGGGATATTCCGTTGCCATTCGGTAATCCGGAAAAAAGCTTAGCGGAAATCGAAACGTATGTACACACACTTTTAGCGGACGAAAAAATTCCAATGGGTATGGGTGGCGAGCATTTGGTGTCATTGCCAGTAATGAAAGCAGTCGCTAGCAAATACGACGACCTTGCGATCATTCACTTTGATGCACACACAGACCTTCGCGAAAACTACGAAGGCGAAGAATACTCGCATTCGACACCAATCCGCAAAATTGCAGATCATATCGGACCGAAGAATGTCTATTCATTTGGTATTCGTTCAGGAATGAAAGAAGAATTCGCCTGGGCAAAAGAAAACGGCATGCACATTTCGAAATTTGAAGTGCTGGAGCCGTTAAAAGAAGTATTGCCAACACTTGAAGGTCGCAATGTTTATGTCACAATCGATATGGACGTATTGGACCCTGCACACGCACCAGGCACTGGAACAGTTGATGCGGGCGGTATCACGTCTCGTGAACTATTAGCATCTATCCACGCTATCGCAGCATCAGGCGTGAACGTAGTTGGTTTTGATCTTGTAGAACTAGCCCCCGTTTACGACCATTCTGACCAAACAGCGAATACAGCAAGCAAACTAATGCGCGAAATGATATTGGGCTGGGTTAAATAAACAACTGAAATCTTTAAAAGTCGACCTGGATTTTCCAGGTCGACTTTTTTTATTCTTTTACACACTCCCCATATTAGAATCTTTCATCTAAAAACGATAAGATAAAAGAAACGATTTATCTGAAAGAGGTGTTGACGATGCAATTGTATAAATGGACAGGTCCACAAGATCAAGCGGAAGACTTAATGAAAAGTTTGTCGAATGCCGAGCTAACTCTTTTGAAAAACGATGATGAAGCTGTACTGCTTTACGAGACAGACGGAGGCCCAGGATTAAAAGCGTCAGAAGCATATGAAGTATTGAATGCTGTAGGCGATTTTGCTGATGGCCACTATGCTGTATTTAATAACATTCCCGTGACAGACGATGGTCGTGAGATTTTCGAATCGCGTTTTCAAAATAGAGCGGGCATGGTAGAAAAAGAGCCTGGGTTCGCTGCAATTCGGGTACTGCGCCCACTCGATTCGGATGTGTACGTCATCCTTACTTTATGGGAAGCCGAACAATCGTTTATAGACTGGCAACAGTCTCAAGCATATGGGCATGCGCACGCGAAACGTGGAACCGAAGAAGGAATCGATAAACGTCCAAACATTTTTCCGCGCTCTTCTTTTGTAACTAGTTACACGAAATAAATATAGCCTCTTGAGAAATGATTTATCATAAAAGTCTCTTTAAAGGAGGCTTTTTATATTTTATTTGAATAGAATTTTAAGTGTGTGTTTAGTAATAGGCAATAAGAGATATAGTTGGAGTAAGCAATTATCCGGAAAGGAGAGTGACTTATGCATGAATTTGATACAGTGTTCATACAAGTCTTAGTATTATTGGCCATTGCGATAACGGTTGTCGGCATCGCTAGAAAAGTAAAGCAGCCAGATACGATTGCATTAGTTTTAGTAGGGCTTTTACTAGGAACCACCAGTTTCCCATTCCCTTTTATTGATCAAGCCGAGCAATTCATCACCCAATCAGAAGTTTTTCAAGTCATTATCATTTCTTTATTTCTGCCCATTCTGCTTGGGGATGCTACGTTAAAACTTCCTTTTCATCATCTGTATAAGCGAAAAGAAACTGTAATTGGTCTTGCTTTAGGGGGAACGTTTATCTCGTTTGTGCTTATTGGCTTTTCAACTCATTTCTTATTAGGTCTGCCTTTAGCGGTCGCTTTTACGTTTGCGGCGTTAATGAGCGCAACCGATCCAATCAGTGTGTTATCCATTTTTAAATCTGCAGGCGTTTCAGAGAAACTTTCAACGATTATGGAAGGTGAATCCCTTTTTAATGATGGTATTGCCATCGTCCTTTTTCAAATCGCGTCTGTTTATTTGCTGACCTATATTGATATGGGCTGGGCAGGATTAGGCAGTGGCGTTTTGCTATTTCTTCGTTTTGCAGTAGGAGGCATATTGGTTGGTGTCATTCTAGGATATCTATTTTCACAAGTTATTCGCTTTTATGACGATTATCCTTTTGAAATTGCCATATCTGCATTATTGTTTTTCGGTAGTTATTTTATCGCAGAACATATTCACGTATCCGGAATAATTGCTGTCGTAGCAGGCGGATTTGTTTTTAATGATTACGGTGCTAGAATCGGGATGTCTAAGTTAACGGAAAACGCGATTAATACGTTTTGGGACGTCATCACACTTATTGCAAACTCGTTAATTTTCTTGATTGTCGGATTGGAAATTCGTAATATCGATTTTTCTGGTCAATGGCTGACTATCTTTTTAGCCATTATCATCGTTTTACTTTCAAGAGTGGTTGCGCTATTTTTCAGCACGATGCCAGCCAAAGATTTAAATCGAAAAGAGCGAATTTTATTGAACTGGGGCGGACTAAAAGGCAGTTTATCCATTGCTTTGGCATTAAGTCTTCCGGCAAGTTTCGATGGCCGTGAAACGATTTTGATACTAACGTTTGCTGTCGTCTTGTTTTCTCTAGTCATTCAAGGCTTAACCATCAAACCATTGATCAAAGTATTAGGGTTGCAGTCAAAATAACACCGGGAATTTTAAGAAATGAGAAATTAGCCGATTCTAAAAAGGGATCGGCTCAGACTGTAGACAAAGTCTATTGAAAATGTATAGTTGTGTATAACCACAACCGTTCTGGCCACTGCGCTTTCCATGGGCTCAGCTTCAGCCTCCTCGTCACTGAAAACCCATGCTCCTGCATCGCTGCGCTAGCTTCGTCGCAAAAGCTTGTCCTCGCAGGCTTCGGCCAATGCTA
>NZ_AEPB01000039.1 GCF_000189395.1 Planococcus donghaensis MPA1U2
AGTAGGACATCGCTGGGCTATTCTATGTTTATTTTTTATTCCTAATGATTCTTTTACCTTGCTTCCATAGCTCAGCAGGTAGAGTGCTTCCATGGTAAGGAAGAGGTCACCGGTTCGAATCCGGTTGGAAGCTTTTGTTTTTACAAGGTTTCTCTAATAGGGAATAAAATAAATCATTTTATTATGCAAGGCCCCTTGGTCAAGCGGTTAAGACACCGCCCTTTCACGGCGGTAACACGGGTTCGAATCCCGTAGGGGTCACCATTTTGGAGGATTAGCTCAGCTGGGAGAGCATCTGCCTTACAAGCAGAGGGTCGGCGGTTCGATCCCGTCATCCTCCACCATTTTTCTTATAACTTTATACGGTGGGGTAGCGAAGTGGCTAAACGCGGCGGACTGTAAATCCGCTCCTTCGGGTTCGGCAGTTCGAATCTGCCCCCCACCACCAGTTTTATTTATGAGTACCGATGGGGTATAGCCAAGCGGTAAGGCAACGGGTTTTGATCCCGTCATGCCCTGGTTCGAATCCAGGTACCCCAGCCATTTTTTATTGTGAGCCATTAGCTCAGCTGGTAGAGCATCTGACTTTTAATCAGAGGGTCGAAGGTTCGAATCCTTCATGGCTCATTCTTTTAACATCCTTGCGCCTGTTCAGCGCGGGGCCTTAGCTCAGCTGGGAGAGCGCGTCGCTGGCAGTGACGAGGTCAGGGGTTCGAGCCCCCTAGGCTCCATTGTTCCATGTGTATTTGTACTATCCATGTGTAAAAAACCCGTATCCATTCATTTGGATACGGGTTTTTTTTAGGTTCCGATGTATTCAGATTGTGGGCGGAAGATGACATTATTTTCTTGTTGTTCAAGTGTATGAGCTGTCCATCCCACGATGCGCGCCACACTAAAAGTGGGTGTGAACAATTGCGTTGGCATTTCGATGGATCGCATAATCGCCGCTGCATAAAACTCTACATTGGTGTAAAGTGCCCGACCAGGCTTTTGTTCATTGAGCTTTTTAACAATATAGGCTTCTGCTGTCACTGCTAAATCGAGCCACGCATCTTCTCCTTGAAGTGCTAGGCATTTTTTTCGAAGGATAATGGACCGTGGATCTTCTGTCCGGTAAACTCGGTGACCAAAGCCCATAATTTTTTCTCCATTATTTAATTTTTCTTCAATAATTGGAGCGATCTGATCTTCCGTTTTTATCGTATTCAGTAAATCGATAACACCTGACGGGGCACCACCGTGAAGAGGGCCTTTCATGGTGCCAAGAGCTGAAGTAATGGCGGATACTAAGTCGGACTCAGTTGAAATGGTAACACGGGCCGCAAACGTTGAAGCATTCATGCCATGTTCCATCGTTAGTTTTAAATAAGTTTCGAGCGCTTCTGTTTGTACAGCAGAAGGCAGTTGTTCGTTGATCATCCAAAGATAATTAGCGGTGTGCCCCAAATCATCTCTCGGTTCAACGGGTTGCTGTCCGTTTTGAATGCGGTAAAAAGCCGCGGTCATTACCGGTAAGGCTGCTGTGAGCGCGACGGCTTGCTCTTGAGGTGATAAGGTTTGAAATTTTGTATGTGTATAAGCGGATACCAATGTTCGCATGGCATCCATTAATGAGATTTCTTTTGGCAAAAGCTCTGTAATTTGAACAATATGCTCAGGTAGTTTTCGGTAAAACAGCAATTGTTGTTGAAGTTGCTCGAGTTGTTGGGTGTTTGGTGATTGGCCGTACCAAAGAAAATAAGCTGTTTCCTCAAATGATTTCTTTTGGATAACCGCTTCAACCAGTTCGCCACGATAGCGTAATTCCCCTAAGTCCCCGTCCACAGAAGCAATTGCAGTTTGAACAGCTACTACGCCTTTCAATCCTTTTTGAAACATGTGAATTCCTCCTTTTCTTTTAGTTTACTCCTAGCGATTGATAATAAAAATTAAAGATATATAATTAAGGCAATTAAAAATATTAATCGAAATGAGGGATGTTATGGAAGTTCAATGGTTGAGAACGTTTGTGGATGCGGCAGAAACCTTGAATTTCAGAAAAACGTCAGAGCGCTTGTTGATGTCGCAGCCTAGTGTAACGGTTCACATTCGATTATTGGAAGAAAATTTAGGACTCTCTTTATTTAAGCGCAGCCATAATCGGGTATCGTTAACAGAAGAAGGTCGACATTTTAAAGGAAAAGCACAGAAAGTGTTAGAGCAATTAGATGGCAGTGTGGAAGAATTGCACGCTTTTGCTCAAGGCTACCGAAAAAAATGGACATTGGCGATTTCCCCGTTAATGGCCGAGACGGTTTTGCCTTATGTGCTGCGGTCTTTTACAGAACAACATCCAGAAGTCGAGCTAGTCATTCGTGTGGAAGAATCAGAAGCTATAGAGGATTTGGTTGAAACAGAAGAAGTATCTGCTGGAATTTCTGCTTTGCCACCTATTGGTCGCACGATCGACCCGCTTGTTGTGTATGAGGACCCATTGTTATTTATTTTGCCAAGAGACGCTTATGACGATGAAACAGGACCAGCCATTTCAATAGAAGAAACTTTACGCAAATCGATTTTGTTTACGCATCATCATCCTGTTTTTTGGGAAGAGCTATTAGAAAAATTACGCCTCCAGATGCCTGGTATTCGAACGATGAAAGTGACACAAGCACATATTGTGAAACGCTTTATACAAGAAGGGTTAGGCACATCGTTTTTGCCTAAATCCATGGTGCGGCGGGAATTGGTGGAAGGTCGCTTAATGGAAGCGCATTTTGATTTGTTTCCGCTGCCCACAGTCTCTACTTATTTTCTAACAAAACAAATGGGTGCACTTGAAGAAGATTTTGTGGAATGCATCCAGTCGGTATACTTTACGTAAAAAGGAGAGATTGCGATGATTATTGAATCAGATGGCATTCGTTTACGGTTATTAAAGAGAGAAGATTTTGAAGCGTTATGGGCTTTGTATACACCGAAAATTTTTGAGCATATGCTCAATCAAGTCGAAATTTTTGAAGATATGGTAGCGTGGTTAGAAGCGGGAATGAACCAGTCAAATGTACTTATTTTTGCGGTGGAAAATCCGGAAACAGCAGAAGTTATCGGTACGACTCGTATATATGCAATTGATGAGACCAATAAAAGCTGTGAAATGGGCGCAACATTTTATGCGTTGTCAGCGCAGCGGACGCATGTCAATACATCGGTTAAACGTGCGTTACTTAGCTATTGTTTTGAAGAACGTGGCATGATTCGTGTTCAGTTTAAGACAGATGCTGAAAATGTGCGCTCGCAGAAGGCGATTGAACGGATCGGAGCGGTTAAAGAAGGAGTTCTGCGAAATGAGCGAATTCGGTCAAATGGCAAACCGCGAGATGCGGTAGTCTATTCCATTATCGATAAAGAGTGGCCAAAAGTGAAAAAAGATTTGGCGAAAAAAGCGAATAAATATACGTAAAATTGTACAGTTGAGCCAAAGAGACCTTAGCGGTTACAATAAGTCTATCTTGCTAAGGGGGTATAAAATAATGAATAAATTAAATATTTCTATTATCGGAGTTCCAATGGACCACGGTCAAACTCGTCGTGGTGTTGATATGGGACCAAGCGCTATCCGTTATGCAGGTGTTGTAGACCGCATCGAAGAGTTAGGCCATCGCGTTACAGATGAAGGGGACATCCTGATTGGTCAAACAGACGGCAGTGTAGATACAGAAACAAACTTACGAAATTTGAAAGCGATTACTAAAGCAACTGAAGCACTAGGCGATAAAGTATTTAACGTAGCAGAAGCTGGGAATTTCCCATTAGTACTGGGCGGCGATCACAGTATTGCGATTGGTACACTTGCTGGAATTTCAGAACGTCACGAAAACTTAGGCGTTATTTGGTATGATGCACATGCAGATATGAACACGAGTGATACGTCACCATCAGGCAATATCCACGGCATGCCGCTTGCAGCAAGCTTTGGACATGGTCATGAAAAACTGACAAACATTCGCGGGTATTCGCCAAAAGTAAAACCTGAAAACATTGTCATCATCGGAGCTCGTTCAGTAGATCCAGGTGAGCGCGAACTGATCAAAGAACACGGCATTCGCGTTTACAGCATGCACGAAATTGATAAAATGGGTATGCATGCCGTAATCGAAGAATCGATTAAGTACTTAAAAGAAGAACGCAAAACAGATGCGGTTCACTTATCATTAGATCTTGATGGCATTGATCCGATGTACACGCCAGGCGTTGGGACACCAGTTCCAGGCGGCATTAGCTACCGTGAAAGCCATTTAGCAATGGAAATGTTGTTTGATGCAAACATCATTACGTCTGCAGAATTTGTTGAAGTTAACCCGATTCTTGACGAGAAAAACAAAACAGCTGATGTAGCAGTGGCGTTAATCGGTTCATTGTTCGGCGAAAAATTATTATAAGTTCATTTAGATAGAAGGCCGGAGACAACTCAATGGAGTTGTCTTCGGTCTTTTATTATTTAAAGTTTTAGTAATAAAAAATAAAAAATAGCTATAACTCGCAACTTTTTCAAATCTAAATCGTTAAAAAATTAGTTGGATTTATTTGGGTATTGTTTGATACGATAGAATAAGAAAAAATAATTGAAACTTTTTTTATAGAGATACGTATATAAAGTACAGCCGCATAGGCGGAGGGAAATGAGATCATGGATGCGTTAGTGAATAAACGAATAGCAAAAGTAATAAAAGGCGATCAGAACGCATTCGCCGAAATCGTGGAGCTTTACCAGCATCAGCTGTATCAAGTTTGTTACCGAATGCTTGGCAACAAGCAGGAAGCAGAAGATATTGCTCAAGAAGCTTTTATGCGTGCGTATGTAAATATTCATACGTTTGATCAGAATCGGAAATTTTCTACTTGGTTATACCGCATCGCCACCAATTTATGCATCGATCGAATCCGTAAGAAAAAGCCGGATTATCACTTAGATGCTGAAGTGCGCGGGACGGAAGGCTTGAATATGTACTCGAAAATTGCCAATGATGACGAACTTCCAGAAGAAGAGTTAATGCGGATGGAAGTTCAAGAGCGGGTACAGTACGAAATCAGCCGCTTGCCAGATAAGTACCGTGCCGCTATTGTATTAAAGTATATTGAAGAATTGCCGCTCGCGGAAATCAGTGAAATTTTGGATTTGCCGTTAGGAACGGTAAAGACGCGTATACACCGAGGGCGAGAAGCTCTTCGCAAGCAATTGAGCAATTTGTAGGAGGCGAGCACGATGAATACGTGTCCGGAAAACGTGTTAGAGTTAATGAATCATTACCTCGACGGGGATATTAATCCAAGCGAGGAACAGCAATTAAAAGAGCACTTGGAAAGCTGCCCTGACTGCAGAGAGCAGTACCAAGCTTTAAGCAAAACCGTTGCATTTGTCCAAAGTGCATCTCATATACAGGCGCCGTCTGATTTTGTCCAAAAGACCATGGGACGATTGCCGAAAGAAAGACAGCGCGCGGGTGTTCAGCGCTGGTTAAGAAGACATCCCATGCTTGCAGCCGCCGCGTTGTTTTGTCTATTAATGAGCACAGCGTTGTTTACAAACTTTAATGACGACCAACAGTTTTCATTTACGAAACAACCAAATTTGGTTGTGGAAGGACAAACGGTTATTGTTCCTGAAGGGGAAACTGTGGTAGGCAACTTAACTGTACGCAATGGCGATTTACGGGTAGAAGGTGAGCTTCAAGGAGACGTCACGATCGTCAATGGTCAGTACATGGCATCGAGCGGTGTAATTACCGGGGAAATTGAAGAAATCGATCAAGCTTTTGAATGGTTATGGTTTACGATTAAAGAAGGTTTTAAAGATGCAGCCGCAATTTTTGAAACAAATGACAGTCAAACAAACGATTAAACCTATCCTCTCCTAAAGGATGGGTTTTTTCTATGAAGGCAAGCCTAATTCACTTATGATATACTTAATGCATATGCAGATGTAGAAAAGCGAGGGTTGCAGATGCCTTTTTTTGAAAGTTTAACAGACCAAACACCATTTAGACTTCTAGGAAATATCATCGACATTTTATTGGTGTGGTTCGTTGTTTATAAATTGATAACGGTCATCAAAGGGACGAAAGCCGTTCAATTGCTGAAAGGAATCTTTGTCATTATTATTGCACGCCTCGTGACGCAAGCGCTCAACCTAGAAACATTAGGCTGGATTATGCAACAGGTACTGGAATGGGGCTTTTTAGCAATCATTATTATTTTCCAACCAGAGTTGCGCCGTGCACTTGAACAGCTTGGTCGTGGGAGATTGTTCTCAAGCAGTACGCTGAACGAAGAATCTGAACGCAACCGACTGATTGAGGCGATGTCCAAGTCCGTCAGTTATATGGCGAAACGGCGAATCGGAGCACTTGTGTCGATTGAGCGCGAAACCGGTTTGAGTGAATATATTGAAACGGGAATTCCGATGAACTCGGACCTTACATCTGAACTGATGATTAATTTATTCATTCCAAATACTCCGTTGCATGATGGAGCGGTGATCGTTCAAAAAAATCGGATTGCCGCAGCTGCTTGTTATTTGCCGCTGTCTGAAAGTCCGTTTATTTCCAAAGAGCTTGGAACACGTCACCGTGCCGCTCTTGGCATTAGTGAAGTGACTGATGCGATTACAATTGTCGTATCAGAAGAAACCGGTGCCATCAGCTTGACGGCAAATGGTGACTTGCACCGTAATTTATCACTCGAAGACTTTGAAGTAAAGTTACGCCGCATTTGGTTTGGCGTAGCACAGCAAGAAGTCACTTCTTCTTGGTGGAATTGGAGGAGGAAAAAGAATGGATAAGATGATGGACAATCGCTGGTTTTTGCGAATTACGGCGCTGTTGTTAGCCTTCCTTTTGTTCTTCTCCGTTCAAGCGGAAGATAATTCCACGGGGTCGACGGACACTAGTCGAGTGTCGGAAGTGATTGAAGATGTAGAGCTTGAGGTATACCATGACAACGACCTAATGGTTAGTGGGGTGCCAAAAACAGCTGACTTGCATTTAACAGGCCCAGTCAGCATAGTTCAAGCGGCGCGTCAGTTAGAAGATTTTACGTTGTTTGTGGATTTGCGTAATTTGCCGCTTGGCGAACACCAAGTCCCGATTCAAACTGAAAATGTCTCGGAACAATTAACAAGTCGAGTAGATCCAGCGTTTGTGAACGTCGTGATTGAAGAGCGGGTGTCGCAAGAATTCCGCATTGACCCTGATATTAATGACCGCATGCTCGCAGAAGGCTTTGTTTTAGATAAAGTGACGGTCGAACCAGAAACAGTAGTGGTGACGGGTCCTAAAAGTATGATTGACGCCATCAGCTTTGTAAAAGCCACGGTTTCTGGCGAGCAAGGTGTCAATGAATCTTTTACGACGGCAGCACGTGTACGAGTACTAGCAGAAGATTTGACGAAACTGGAAAATGCAGAAATCGAACCGGAAGAAGTTGAAGTGTCTGTTAAAGTTGTTGAATATAGCAAAACAGTGCCTGTCAGAATTGAGCCAACTGGAGAAGTCCGAACAGGCATTAGCATCAACAATTTGACCACATCCACTGAAGAAATTCGGATTTATGGTCCGAAAACGGTTGTCGATGAAATGACAGAATATGTAGTAGAAGTAGACGCTGCCAGCATAACTGCAGAAGATAGTACAGTAGATGTAGAATTGAGTATTCCACCGGGAGCTTCAGCAGTTTCACCAGCTCAAGTAACGGTGGAAGCAGAAGTAGTAAGCGATGATTCGGCACAGCTGCCAGTAGACTAATAAACAATAGTATAAAAGAGAAAAAATAGATTTAAAAAAATAGTAGCAACTGACTGAAGGAGCGAATATTGTAATGGGAAAATATTTTGGAACAGATGGAGTACGGGGAGTTGCCAATAGCGAGCTAACACCTGAATTGGCTTTTAGATTAGGTCGTATAGGCGGATACATTTTAACAAAAAGCGCAAAAGACAAACCGAAAGTGCTAATTGGCCGTGATACACGAATTTCAGGTGAAATGTTAGAAGGCGCTTTGGCTGCCGGACTACTTTCTGTCGGAGCGGAAGTTATGCGCCTCGGCGTTATTAGCACACCAGGCGTTTCGTATTTGACGCGTGTGATGAGTGCAGAGGCGGGCGTTATGATTTCAGCTTCGCATAATCCTGTAGAAGACAATGGCATCAAATTCTTCGGTTCAGACGGCTTTAAATTGTCGGATGCACAAGAAGCAGAAATTGAAGCGTTGTTAGACAGCGCTGAAGATCTATTGCCACGTCCAACTGGCGGCGACCTTGGGAGCATCACAGATTATTTTGAAGGCGGACAAAAATACCTTCAATACTTAAAACAAACAGTGGATGAAGAGTTCGACGGTATTTTAGTAGCGCTTGATTGTGCACACGGTGCTACGTCTACATTAGCAACGCATGTATTTGCGGATTTAGATGCAGACATTACATCAATGGGTGCTTCGCCAAACGGCTTGAATATTAACGCGGGCGTAGGTTCTACACATCCTGAGAAATTAGCAGAACTTGTTCTTGAAAAAGGGGCAGACATTGGTTTGGCATTTGATGGCGACGGCGATCGTCTAATTGCAGTAGATGAAAAAGGCAATATTGTCGATGGCGACCAAATTATGTACATTTGTGCAATGCATTTGCATTCAGAAGGTCGTTTGAAGAAAGATACAGTTGTTTCAACTGTAATGAGCAATATGGGCTTTTACAAAGCATTGGAAAGCCACGGCATGAAGAGCAACAAAACAGCTGTTGGTGACCGTTATGTCGTAGAAGAAATGAAGAAAAATGAATACAACTTGGGCGGCGAACAATCCGGTCATATCATTTTCTTAGATTACAATACAACTGGCGATGGTTTGTTAACAGGGCTTCAATTAGTGAATATCATGAAAATTACTGGCAAGAAATTGTCTGAGTTGGCGTCTGAAATGACGATTTTCCCGCAAAAGCTTGTAAATATTCGTGTGACGGATAAACATGCGGTAACAGATAACGCAAAAGTGGCAGAAGTGATTTCTGAAGTTGAAGCAGAAATGAACGGCAACGGCCGTGTGCTTGTGCGTCCTTCAGGTACAGAGCCATTGGTACGTATTATGGTAGAGGCAGCTTCAGCAGAAGACTGCGAAGAGTACGTAGAACGCATTGCAGTGGTTGTACGTAGCGAAATGGGTTTAAGCTAATCAAATCAATTATTTCAAGTCCGTGAGCATCTTTGCTTACGGGCTTTTTTATATTTTTTGATTTTGTGAGGGCGATTTGGGGTAAATGAGTGGAAAGGATAGAAACGAAGAAAGCGCTCCAGGCGGACGCTTTCCAGGGGGGCCGGCTTCAGCCGCTTCCTTCGCTTTGCTCAGTCCAGGGTCTTCAGCTCGTCCTGATCCCCTAGGAGTCGCCGCCTTGCGCACTTTCTTCTTAGTATAATTCTCTAGCTATGAAGCAAACTAGCGGAGACTCCCGCGGGATAGCGAAGTGTCGAAATCCACTCGGGCGTATAGCCCGAGTTAGTTCGGCGCAAGCCCGCAGGAAAGCGGAGCTAGTTTGCGGAATAGATTGTAGCTGAATGGTTTGAGAAATAAAAAGCCATAAAACTAACAACAGCCTGTTATTTATCAAATTTTTAAAGCTTCGAAAATGGATTTTGATAGATAAATAGACCAGTATACGGAAAAAGGTGATGAAATAGACCTAAATAACTATTTGCTTTAATTGACGGGATTGTGTTGAGGCTGTATGATAGTAGAGTCGGTTTACGGCCACTGAAAAAGGAGGATAGAAGTTGAGTGACAGGAAAACAATTATAGCGCCTGTACTAGAGAAATTGGACGGACAAGTCATCTCTAGTAGACGAGGAGAAGGAGTATCGAATTTTCGGCGGATCCCTTCCGGCCATGAAGCCTGGTCGTGATGTCCATTCTTAAAACAGTCGAGTGATCGATTGGCCAACAAGATGGATAGGCTCATCACTTATATGAACGAGACAAATGGAGGAATTTAATTATGTGTGGAATTGTAGGATATATTGGAGAAAATGATTCAAAGGAAATTTTGTTAAAAGGCTTAGAGCGTTTGGAATACCGCGGTTATGATTCAGCAGGAATCGCTGTCCGCAACGGTAGTGGCGTGAAAGTGTTTAAAGAAAAAGGACGTATTGCAGATTTACGCGGAGTTGTAGAAAATGACGTTATGGGTTCAACTGGGATCGGTCATACGCGTTGGGCGACTCATGGTAAACCAACACGTGCGAATGCTCACCCGCATCAAAATACATCTGACCGTTTCACACTTGTGCACAACGGCGTTATTGAAAACTACCACCACATTCAGCGCGATTATTTAGCTGACGTGGAAATGGAGTCAGATACGGATACAGAGATTATTGTTCAGTTGATCGGTAAATTTGTTGGAGAAGGCATGACAACTCAAGAAGCATTTACTAAAACTCTTACTTTACTAAAAGGTTCATATGCAATTGCATTGCTTGACGCTGAAGAAGAGCAAACGATTTTTGTAGCGAAAAACAAAAGCCCGTTATTAGTAGGACTTGGCGAAGATTTCAACGTTATCGCGTCTGATGCAATGGCAATGTTGCAATTGACTGACCAGTTTGTTGAATTGATGGACCAAGAAATCGTTATTGTCCGCAAAGACAGCGTGGAAATTTTAACATTGGATGGCAAGTCGGTAAGCCGCCTACCATTCACTGCAGAAATTGATATGAGCGATATTGAAAAAGGCACATATCCGCATTATATGTTGAAAGAAATTGACGAGCAGCCAGCAGTTGTCCGCAAAATCGTTCAAGCATACCAAGACGAAAATGATAAATTAACGATCAAACCAGAAATTTTAGAAGCAATGCAAGCGGCTGACCGCATTCACATCATTGCGGCTGGAACAAGCTATCACGCTGGATTGATCGGTAAAGAATATATTGAAAAATTAGCTGGAATTCCGGTTGAAGTGCATGTATCAAGTGAATTTGGTTACAATATGCCATTGTTGTCGGAAAACCCATTGTTCATCTTTATTTCACAATCAGGTGAAACAGCGGATAGCCGTCAAGTATTGGTGAAAATCAAAGAACTAGGCCATGCGTCATTAACGGTAACAAACGTTGCAG
The DNA here is from genome assembly GCF_000189395.1 of Planococcus donghaensis MPA1U2. Lineage (GTDB taxonomy): Bacteria > Bacillota > Bacilli > Bacillales_A > Planococcaceae > Planococcus > Planococcus donghaensis_B. The sequence continues at coordinate 11,148 of NZ_AEPB01000039.1, forward strand.
GATCTACGTTATCTCGTGAGTCTGACCATACGTTATTGTTGCATGCAGGTCCAGAAATCGCGGTTGCTTCTACAAAAGCGTACACTGCACAATTGGCAGTCCTGTCGATTTTAGCAGCGGTAACAGCTGAAGCACGCGGCCTTGATATCGGTTTTGATTTGGTTCAAGAACTAGGAATCGTTGCAAATGCAATTCAAGCACAAGTGGATTCGAAAGAAGAAATGGAACAAATTGCGACAGATTTCTTGTCGACAACACGTAACTGCTTCTTTATCGGTCGCGTAATGGATTATTTCGTTGGACTTGAAGGTTCATTGAAATTAAAAGAGATTTCGTATATCCAAGCTGAAGGCTTTGCAGGCGGCGAATTAAAACACGGTACGATTGCATTGATCGAAGAAGGAACACCGGTTATCGCACTTGCAACGCAAGAAGCGGTTAACTTGAACATCCGTGGAAACGTGAAAGAAGTAGCGGCACGCGGAGCAAACCCTTGTATCATCTCAATGGAAGGCTTACAAGAAGAAGGCGATAGCTTGGTCTTGCCAAAAGTGAACGAGTTGCTATCACCACTTGTATCAGTTATTCCGATGCAGTTGATCAGCTATTACGCAGCGCTTCACCGCGACTGTGACGTTGACAAGCCACGTAACTTAGCAAAATCAGTAACAGTTGAATAATAGCTTTTAGGAAAGACCCTTTTGGATAAATTCCAGAAGGGTCTTCTATTTTATAAAAAAATAGTTAAATCATATCTTTGCCCTTCGCCGCTTAGTGCTCCGAATCCTTGAGTGACCGTAAAAAAAGAGCGTTTTTATCGTTTGTAGTTTGACGATTCGTTGCCATTTTACGCCTTACCAAATGATATAATAGATACAACATAAGAAAAGGTGTGAAACAAATGTCTTCTTTTAAAGACTTTTCCAAATACATAAGTGAAAATGCTGGATCGTTATCAGCGGAAGTGGTTGAATCGGTGGTGCAGGAAATGAGCTTGACCATTCCTGAGTGGGAAAAAGAGCGGGCTGCTGGTATGTATGTTCAGTTGCTTGAGTTTTTTGGACAAGCTCTTCTCGAGAGTGGACAAATTGAAGTTCCGGACGCGTTGATCGAATGGAGTAAAAAGAATGCGGAGATGCAAATCGCTTCGGGCGGTGCTCTTTCAATGATTGCGATTCGGTACCCGGTAACGCGCAAAGTGTTTTCAGAGATTTTTACACGGCTGAGTGTAGAATTTGAGTTAACGGTTGTTGAAAACGCTAAAGCGATTCAAGCCATTCATGCAGTTCTTGATGTAAGTTTAAATGAGACCATTTTTGCGTTTGAGCAGCTATCGGAAAGAAAGCAGGCAGAAACGCGTGTAGAGTTATTAAATCTATCAGCGCCTATTGTGCCGGTATTAGAAGACGTCGTTGTGCTACCGCTTATTGGGGTGATAGACAGTTACCGAATTGCGCATATTATGAATAACGTGATCCCAAAAATCGCTGAGAAAAAAGTTCTTCACGTTATTACGGATTTTTCAGGTGTTTTGACGATTGATGATCATGTGGCGCTGTCGCTTCAGCAAATTGGCAGCACGCTTCAATTGATGGGCATTCATGTGGTCATTGCCGGATTAAGGCCCGACCTTGTGCAAGCGATTGTTCACAGTGGCATTGATATGCTTGATACAGAGTCGTACGCGACTGTAAAACAAGCGTTGGAAAGCGTAAAATAACGAAAAAAGCCAGATTCCTTTTGCTGAGGAAGCTGGCTTTTTTGTGGTTTTAATTAATTGGTGATGAGGCCGGTTGGTAAAGTCGTTCGATTTCTTCAGGTGGCAACGGTCGGTTAAAGTAATAACCTTGCGCTTGGTCGCAATTTTTTTGTTGCAAAAATTGCAGTTGTTCCAATGTTTCAACGCCTTCAGCAATAACGTTCAACTGCAAGTTTTCGGCCATTTTGATGATGGTATCGACAAGTGCAGCGTCTTTCGGGTCGGTAATGATGTTGCGGATAAAGTATTGGTCGATTTTTAAGGTATCGACTGGGAACAGCTTTAAATAGCGAAGCGATGAAAAGCCGGTACCGAAATCATCAATAGATAAATGAATGCCCATGGCTTTTAAAGTTTGCATAGTTTCTATGGCGCTAGTAGAGCTTTGGATAATGCTTTCCGTCAGTTCAAGTTCCAAGTATTTGGGATGTAGACCGGACTCCGAAAGCGCCGTATGTATTGTTTCCATTAAATTGCACCGTGAAAACTGATGAGACGAAATATTGACTGCGACGCGGAAGTGCGGAAGTCCAGCATCTTGCCATGCTTTGTTTTGCAAGCAAGCTTGCCGTAAAACAAATTCACCGATTTGAATAATACTCCCCGTATCTTCTGCGACGGGGATAAACTCAGCAGGTGAAATGTTCCCAAGTCTTGGGTGTACCCAGCGAACTAAAGCTTCGAGTCCGACTATTTTGTTGGTTTTTAAATCGATTTGGGGTTGGTAATGGATAAAAAATTCGCCTTTTTCCAAACCTTTCCGGATATCGATAGCCAATTTCGATTTTCGCAAGGCTGCCTGGTTAGTGCTTTCTGTGAAAAACTGAAAATTGTTTTTGCCTTGACTTTTTGCTTGAGAAAGGGCGATATCTGCATTTTTTACTAACGTATCCAAGTCGATTCCGTCATTCGGAAAGATGCTGATGCCGATAGAAGGGGTGACAAATAAATCTTCTTGTTGGAAGCGAAAAGGTTCTTTAAACAGCTCTAATATTTTTTGTGCATGAGCAGTTGCTTTGAAACTATCAGTATTCGGCAATAATAGTATAAATTCATCTGCACCAAGGCGAGAAATCGTATCTTCCGCATGCGCGATGCTTTGGAAACGCTTGGCCACTTCAATGAGCATTTGATCGCCAGCGTAATGTCCGTATGTGTCATTGATCAATTTAAAATGGTCTAAATCGATGTATAGCAAGGACATGCTTTGTTTTTTGCCGCTCTGTTGCTTGATTTTTAGAGCCAGTTGATCACTAAGCATCCGTCGGTTTGGCAAGCCCGTTAACGGATCTCGGTACACAAGGCTATTGATTTTTGCTTCTGTTTCTTTTCGTTCGGTGATGTCCCGAATGATATTGCTGAAAAACAATCCGTCTTCTGTTTTCCATGTCCCCACAGACATTTCAATCGGAATTTCCTGCCCATCTTTGCGGCGACCTACTAATTCAACGCGTCTGCCAATCACACTAGGAACGCCTGTCTCCGAAAACTGTTGTAAGCCCTTACGATGTCCGTCAATTAAAGACTCCGGAATAATAATTTCTAGGTTAACTCCAATCGCTTCTTTTTTCTTAAAGCCAAAAATGGTTTCAGCGCCTAAATTCCATTGCAAGATGGTTCCATGCTGATCGGCAACAATCACTGCATCTGAAGTCGATTCGAATACCGATTCAAACTTCAACTCTAATTCAGTGGAATTGCTTTTTTTCTGGAGTTTTTGGCTATTTCGTAAATGAACAACGAGTAACCCAATAAATAATAAAAGAGCTAATAAAATAAAAGATAATAATTGCATAAGCAAAGGATCGGAAAGTAAAAAAGTAGCCATGAAAAAAGAGGAGCCTCCTTTACAAAATAGGTAGTGTAACGAGCTTGATCTATAAGGTTAACCATATTTCAGCTTATTGTTTACATATCATATCACAAAAATATATGCGAATTGATAAAAATTTTATTACATATTATTGGTAATTATTGCGTTTGTTCGGCGAGTGACTTTTGTGAAATTCCGTATTCACGTGAAGCGCTCAACAAAAACTAGTATAGCCTACATCTAATTCGAAAGGACAATGAAATTTAGATCAGTAAATAATTTCTTTAGGAAAAAGAATACGAACAAAGACGTGCCAAGCTGTGGTGCCGATAGACTGGGCATTATTTTAATAATGGATAATATTGCTTAATGGTTCACAACAAGATATGATCGACAAGAAATAGAAAAATACTAAACAAAAACAATAAAATGCTAAATATTCAACCAATAAGCAACCGGAGGAACCGCATGACGCATATAAAAGAATTGGAATTTAAAGTTCAAGAACTCGTTACCTTGCTAGAAGCGTCCAAGCAATTAAATTCAAACTTAGAAATGGGCGAAGTGCTAGAAAGCATTTTGTTGCAAATGGTGCAGATTGTCGGAGCGGAAGCAGGCACGTTATGGGTGCTCGATAAACAACGCCAAAAAATCAAAGTATCAGCCGCGTACGGGCCATCAGCGGCTACCATACTAAACATCGAATTGGATAAAGATGAAGGCATTGTCGGCAAAGTCATTCAGACAGGACAAGCGCAGTTAATCGAAAACGTGGCTAACAACCCAGACTGGACCGCACGCGTCGATCAATCGAGTGGGTTTGTCACCAAGTCGATGATTACCGTGCCGCTCGCGGTCAAAGACAAGGTTCTTGGGGCGATGCAGTTGTTAAACAAACAAGATATCGCTTTTTTCTCTGAACAAGACATTCGTTTAGCGGACGCGCTATCAAGTCAGTCGGCGCTCGCGCTTCATAACAGTCAAATGTACGAAGAATTGCAGCAAATGTTACTAAGCATGATTCGAACATTAGCCAAAGTGTTAGATGCGCGTGACCCGTATACGGCAGGGCATTCAGAACGCGTCGCTAAATATTCCTTATGGATCGCGCAAAAGCTTGAACTAAGTGCAGCAGATTGCGAAGAATTGTATAAAGCGGCATTGCTGCACGATATCGGAAAAATTGGCATAATAGATGCCATTCTCCGAAAACCTGACCGTTTAACGGCAGAAGAATATGCCGCGATTCAGCAACATACAGTGATCGGGGCAGATATTTTATCAAATGTGGAACCAAAAGACGCCATGGTTCATGCCGTAGAAACCGCGTTGTGTCATCACGAACGACTAGACGGCACCGGCTATCCGCATGGATTAGCTGGTGATGCGATTCCATTGTTCGCACGCATTGTCGGAGTCGCAGATACATTTGATGCCATGACGACGGCTCGTTCTTATAGTAAGGGACTGTCTTATCAACTAGGCGTAGAAGAACTGCGTCGCTGCAGAGAAACTTTGTTTGACGCTAGAGTAGTCGATGCGTTTGCGGCGATGTTAGAAGAGTGCGATTACCAAATCGAGCAATACGAAGCAGGACAGGAAAGAGGCTACCGACTATGAGTCAGTTTGATGTGTTATTGATTGGGCATTTAATCGGGGACTTTTTGCTGCAAACAAGTTGGATGGCCAAATACAAAGCGACAAAATGGCTGCCGTTATTGACGCATGTGTCGATTTATACAGTCATCATCGCACTGTTTGGGACGTTGTCAGGCGGATTGTCGTTGCCCGCAATTCTCATTGTTTTTATTGGCCATATTGTGTTAGACCGAAAAACCTTTGTCATGTTTTGGATAGAACGCGTTCAAATGGCGAAGGGTCCAGAAAAAGGGTGGTTGTCGATTATGGCAGACCAAATTTTCCACATCATATTACTGGCCATTGCCATCGCAATTTCTTAGGAGTGAAAAAATGAAATTTAAAACGAAAACATACGTGTTAGAAAAAGAAATAGCGTTGGACCGAAAAACCGCTTGGCAATTGTTAGCGGATAATAACCGAATGAACTTGTATATCGGGTTGTTCCCCGTAACGTTCAGCCCGACAAAGCAAGACGGAACGGAAATCTTTTACCGAGAAGCTTATGCGAAAGCGTTGGGACTGGTGCCAATCATGTGGCAAGAGTTTCCGTTTCAGTGGCAGAAATACGACAGCTACACTGTTGAACGCCGATATTTATCCGGACCACTCAAACAATACAGCATGCAAGCCGAACTGTTCGACACAGCAGACAACGGCACGCGAATCAAATTAACGGCTCGTTTTTTGCCGCTCAATCCGATTGGCTACGCAGGCGTGTTGATTAGCGGAATTCCTGCCGTGAAGAAAATGATGACCTACTTGAATGATTATTTGCAGTCTGGAGCGAATAAAATATCCGAAGCGCCGCAAAAACCGAGTAAGGGCAAAATCAATTTGCCTGAACTCGACCGGATGTCAGCGTTACTGGCGAAGTCGCCGGTTGACGAGAAGTTTGTCGAGTTGTTGCATCGCTATTTAGCCGAGCGTGACGACCGAGACGTCGCGCAAATCGAACCTGTCGAATTAGCCCATCATTGGGGAGCCGATTTGGACGAAACCTTACGCGTTTTGCTGTATGCCACAAAAGCAGGCATGTTAAATCTGAGTTGGAATGTTATTTGTCCAAATTGCCGTGTCTCAAAAGTCGAACACAATTCGTTAGCTCAATTAGAAGAGCAGTTCCACTGTGACTTGTGCGGCGTGAATTACGATGCGGATTTTGATCAGTTTGTGGAATTGAACTTCTCAGTTCATGAAGCGGTCCGAACAGCTTACGCAGAAGTGTATTGCATCGGTGGCCCAACGATCACGCCACATGTCCAAGCCCAACAAATTATCGAGTCGGGAGAGTCTAAGCGCTTTATGATTCCCCAAAGCGAAAAAGCATTGCGCTTTCGTGTGATTCAAGCAAACGACCGAGTAGTGGTAGACACTGGCGTGGAATCAAACGAGCTTGTTTACTCTGATTTGGGCTGGTCGCACGATTCGGTGTCGGGAGCAAGTGACGTTGTGGTCACAAACTCCAGCAGCGCAGACATTGTCGTGGCGTTAGAAAACGCAAACTGGACTGCACAAACCGTAACCGCCGCCAAAGTGACAGCGATGCAAGAGTTTCGTGATTTGTTTTCTTCAGAAGTATTGTCACCTGGACAAAAAATCGATATTGGCCACGTGACGATTTTGTTTACGGATTTAAAAGGGTCGACGATGTTGTATGAAACTGTCGGCGACTCGAGTGCTTACGGACAAGTACGCAACCATTTTGAATTTTTAACTGGGCACATTGCCGGAAATTCTGGCAGTATCGTTAAAACAATTGGTGACGCGGTCATGGCCGTGTTCCACAAACCCGAAGATGCACTGCGAGCAGCACTCGCCATTCAAGAAAACTTAGCCGCGTTTAATCAAACCGCAAAAGAAGACATTGTGTTGCGACTTGGTTTGTATAGCGGAGCGGCGATTGCGGTAAATTCCAACGACCGACTCGATTATTTCGGACGCACCGTGAACATCGCCGCGCGCATTCAAGGACAAGGCGAAGGCGGCGACATTGTAATTAGTCGTGATGTGTTGGATCAACCTTTGTCAGCGAGCTTACTGACAGGTGCCGATTTAGAGTTAGAAGAATTTTCGGCTGTGTTAAAAGGAATTGACGGAGCGGTGGACTTGGTACGCGTGCGACTGAGAGAAGGTTTGGTTGTTGAAGAGCAGGTTGGGTAATTGAAAACTCTATAAAAATTGATTGTTAATAAATGCCTCGTAAGATATCTTTATCTTACAAGGCATTTAGTTGTTACGGAGGGAGTCGGACATGAAAATTCAAACAGAACAATTCGGAGAAATCGAACTAGCAGAAGATCGCGTCCTTACGTTTGATAAAGGAATTCCAGGATTTGAAGAAGTTAAAGACTATGTATTAATCCCGGCAGACGCAGAAGGCGAGTCGCCATTCTTTTTCTTGCAGTCGGTAGAACACGTGGAAGTGAGCTTTTTCTTAGTCGATCCGTTTACGTTTTTCAAAGACTATGACATTAAACTAGAAGAGCAAATGGTGGAGCGGTTGCAACTAGAAGAGCCGACGGATGCCATCGTCTTAACAACCGTTACTGTCAAAGGCGACATTAACAACGCAACAACCAACTTAAAAGCACCACTAGTCATAAACAATAAAAAACAACAAGGCATGCAAATCGTGTTGAACAATAAAGACTACCAAATCAAGCAGGCGTTATTTCAAGTCGACAACACCGCTGCAAGGCAGGTGTAAACGATGTTAGTACTCGGACGCAAAAAAGGCGAAACCATCGTCATCAACGACGACATTGAAATCACGGTAACTTCGATCGAAGGCGACATGGTACGCCTCGGCATCAACGCGCCAAAGCAAATCACCATCCACCGAAAAGAAGTGTACTTAGAAATTCAAGAAGAAAACAAACAAGCAACGTCAAATGTTATTAATTTGAGTGATTTTTTGAGTATGCGGAAGAAATAGCACGAGAGCCTGCAGAATTTGCAGGCTTTTTTATGTAAATAAAAATAAATAAGAAATATTTTCAAAAAACACTAAACATTTAACAAAGCCCTCCGATAATAACTACTGTAAGGCAGTGCAAAAGGATTTGGACGCTTACAAAAAACAAAAAAACATTACACGGAGGTAATACGCAATGATTATCAATCACAATATCGCAGCACTTAACACACACAGACAAATGGGCTCGGCGCAAAGCGCGCAAATGGACAGCATGGAGAAATTGTCTTCAGGACTTCGCATCAACAGCGCGAAAGATGATGCAGCGGGTCTTACAATTTCTGAGAAAATGCGTGGACAGATTCGTGGATTAGAACAAGGTTCTCGTAATGCGCAAGATGGTATTTCTTTGATTCAAACGGCAGAAGGTACTTTAAGTGTTACTCAAGATATTCTTCAGCGTATGCGTGAATTAAGCGTTCAATCAGCTAACGATACTAACACTGCTGACGATCGTGCTGAGATTCAAAAAGAAATTAGCCAGTTAACTGAAGAGGTTGATAGAATAGCGAATACTACTGAATTTAACTCTAAAAAGTTACTTACAGGAGAAATTGGTACGAAAACAAATGATTCTCAGAACATCACTGGACTGTCAATGAGTTCTTCGACTCAGGCAGGAACGTTAACTTTTATTAATTCCAATGCCACTTTAGCCACTAAAGCTAGTGTTACATTGACTGCTACAGCTGGTGTTAATACGGTAGATAAGTCCGATTCTTTAACTATTATTGCTAACGGAAAAACTTATAATGTTGGCACTACAGCAGGTCAAACTTATGACGATTTAGCTAAGAAAATTACAAGCACTGTAGATGGGGCCACTGCAACGTGGGATTCTACAGCTGGAACATTTAAATTCGAGTCAAATGATGCAAACGCTGATCAAAGCATTTCTGTTGCTGAAACAACTTTAGGTGCTTTAGATGGCACAAAAGACTTTACAACTGCTGCAACAGATACTGGAAGTAATGCATCTGGACTAGATGCTGCTAACACTACATTCTCTTACGAAGGTAATAAAGTAACGGTAACTGGCGGTTCTGCAGGATTTGAAGGATTAACCTTCAATTTGAAAGCAGATGTGGGTAGTACAACTACGGCTACTGTTATTGGTAGTACGATTGATGTCAGTGATCAGTTAACTATGCAAATTGGTTCGAATGAAGGTCAATCAATCAGTATTAACATTAACGCTATGGATGCTAGTAACCTCGGGGTTGCGGATATAGATGTGACTACTCATGAAGGAGCTTCATCTGCAATAACTAGTATTGATGCTGCTATCAAATCTGTATCTTCTGAACGATCTAAACTAGGTGCAGTCCAAAATCGTCTTGAACATTCAATTAACAACTTGAACACCTCAGCTGAAAACCTAACAGCTGCGGAATCACGTATCCGCGACGTTGATTATGCCGAAGCCGCGTAAGCGAGTGGAGGTACAGTCGTCCTGATTGGTAACGATCAGAGATTACAACCGGGTGAATTGCTGGAAAGCCCTTAAGCTTTTATTGCCACAACGTAGTTGGAAACGACAAGCGTGACGGCCCTGAAAAAATAAAAGATTGGGCAATCAGCAGCCAAGCTCCTGTCTCGAAAGAGTGGAGAAGGTTCAACGACTAGGATAAACCATCTAAGGCGCAAGCTATGGTGATGAAATCCGTAGGTGAGACAGTATACATCAGTGCTGTGGATCCGAAGTGCCCGGCCCCTACTAACACTAGAGGGTGAAGATATAGTCTAGTCATTTATGAAAGTAAATGTTCGCACGATGGCGAAAGAAATGATGGAACAAACAAAGAACTCGATTCTTGCACAAGCATCACAAGCAATGCTAGCTCAAGCAAATCAGGCTCCTCAGCAAGTATTACAATTACTACGTTAATTTTAAGAAATCTAGGAGCCTGAGTTTAGGCTCCTTTTTCTATAAGGAGGCGAGTCTGTGGATATCGCGGCGTTATCAATGGCACTTAGTCAGGCAAGCGTGAAAACAGAAGCCAATGTATCGATTATGAAAAAGACAATCGACCAAGCGGAAACGAATGGCAACGATGTTGTAAAGATGTTAGAACAGTCTGTACAGCCTCATATTGGTGGGAAATTCGACATTAGAGCATAAAAATAGAAGCGACTCCTTTGTTAGGAATCGCTTCTATTTTTATCTACATATTTAATTTGAAACACAACGTAGTTAACTGACTAATATTTAAACCAGATTGATTTCTTAAGCGCATTAGATTTTCTTTAAACCTATTTTCTATTTGTATTTGATAAGGTTTTGTTATGGCTTTGGAATTTAGCAATGTCTTGGTTTGCTGAAAGAAATGGATATGGTTGTCACTTAAAGACAATAATAGAGTTAGCTTTTTATACTGTTCATTTATTTCTAACGTAGGTTTATTGATTTGGATGTCACTAGGCAAATAGATTGTTGTTCGGTTAGCAATTTTCTTTACATCAGAGGAGAGTCTTCTTTTACGGTTCATCGATTCATGGATATATGGATCTACCAACTTCAAAAAGTACATAATCTGATACTGGTCGTACAGAAGAAGTCGGTTTTGAGCATCGATAGAAAAATGAAGACCATATCTTTTATTGAGAAATTCAATTAGAAAGTGGTTTTCAGCTAAGGAAAAACTATCAGTAGACAAAATGATTTTTCTTGGAATGCCATTTTGGATTTTTAAGTGTCCATCGTCTTGATACCACCATGCCAAAGTCTTATCAGTAAAATGATTTTCAATATATGAGAAGGGCAATGCTTTTTTAGAGTGCGGATACCATGTTTCATATAACTCGCAAAGCTCATCTGAAGTCCGTGACTGAACAATATAGCTTTCTGTGAAACCAGCGATTGTACGTGCATCAATAATTTTTATGTATTTAGGTGGATTTAGAGATATAAAGGGTGAAAGTTGTTCAAAGCAAAATAGACTCCATCCAGTATCTTTTTTGGAATGAGTAAATTGGAAACGAGGTTTTCTATGAAGCTGTTTGGTTAAGCAACCATCTCCTAGTAATTTTCCGCATAGCATATCATGCATAACAAAACTCCTCTCTCAAAGGAACTGTTGTTCTTATTTAAATATACATAGACATGATCTTTAATGTCTAATCTTATACACAATATTCTGTTTTGGAATAAAAGATTATTTCTCTTTCCCACAATTATCCTATTCTTTTTTCACGCATTATCTTGTAAACTAAACAAGATTACTCTAACAAAGGGTGTGAGAACCGATTGACCAGTCCAATTTCTTCTAATTTCCTTTTATATAATACAATCGCCTCGATGGCAAAAGCGATGCCGGAATTAACCCAAAGCGACAGCAACAGCAGTTCTATCGGCAGTTCGACAAGTCCGAGTACATTTTTTGCTATGCTCATGAATGCTATGATGGAAAGCATCGAAGAAAACAATTCCACGGCTTCTCAAACAGGAGCGCAAGTTTCATTACCAACTTTAACAACGCCTTTAACCGCTCCACTAACAAACTCATATAATCCGGCAATTTCAATACCGCCACTCAACACAAAAGAAGTTCCCACAGCTGCGACGGATACAAGCGACTTGAAATTCAAACCTACGCAATTTATCAAGTTGGACAACACATTAGAAGGCAAATTAAGTGGGACGGCAGCTCACTTTATCAATGCCGGAAAAAAATACGATTTAGATCCGAATTTATTGTCAGCCATTGCGATTCACGAAACTGGTAATGGTTCATCGCGTGCCGCACAGGACAAAAACAATGTCGCTGGTATGATGGGCAAGAACGGCTTACGAAGTTACGCATCTGTAGAAGACAGCATTTTCGATATGGCGCGTAATCTACGTCAAAATTACTTAAATCAAGGTAAAGACACCATCGCTAAAATCGGAGCGAAATACGCCCCAGTTGGAGCAGCGAACGATCCAACTGGGTTGAATAACCACTGGACTAATGGCGTCAGCAACCAATATTCTAAACTGACATAAAATAAGGCTAGGTTTTCACAAACCTGTCTTATTTTTTTTGCTTTTTTGCTAAAAAAATCGGTTTTTCTGCCGATAACTACTATATAGAACCCTTTAGTCAACCTGAAGGACAAGGAGTGTAACCCACATGGAAGTAACAAAACTACCTGCTATCGAATTCCCGAGAGTTAGCGAACCAAATCCAATAGGCGCTAAACAACCAATTGCTGCAGAAGAACAGCAAAATAAAGAGTTTGATAAACCAATTACGAAAGAAGCGCTTACCGATAAAGTCGATAGCATGAACAAATTCTTAGAGTCAACTACAACAAATGTGAAATTTCAGTTTCACGAAGAGATGAATGTTTATTATGTGCAAGTCGTAAATTCGTTAACAGAAGAAATTTTACGAGAAATTCCAAATAAAAAATTTTTAGATATGTACGCTTCGATGGCTGATTTGGCAGGCCTGATGGTGGATGAGAAATTATAAGATTGGAGTGAATTATGTATGCGCATTGGCGGATTAGCATCAGGCATGGATACGGAATCGATCGTTAAAGATATGATGAAAATCCAAAAACTACCGTTAGATAAATTGATGCAGCAAAAAACATTCACAGAATGGCAACAAGAAGCAGTGCGCGATCAAAACCTGGTTTTCTCAAATTTGCGCACAAGCGCAAGTAATATGCGTTTGCAATCAACATTCAATGCATATAGTGCGGAGACAACAGGTTCAGGGAGTGCAAAAGTTACAACGACTCCTCAAGCGATGAACGGAAGCTATGACGTCCGAGTTAATGCGCTCGCGACTTCGGCAAAAATGACATCTGAACTAGGTATTGAAAATGCAAATGGCGATCCTGCAAAATCCACCGATTTAATCGGTGTCGCTGGAACGATTACGGTCAAAGGAAGTACAGGAGATGTCGCAGTAGCGATTACAGCAGAGATGACATATGCAGATGTGGCAAAGAAAATGCAAGATGCCACTGCTGGGAGCGAACCCGCTTTACGTGTTAACTTTGATAATACGACTTCACGCTTTTTCATGGCTTCAAAAGAACTCGGATCCGCACAAAACTTCACACTCGCTTTTACGGACGACCAAGGAAAGAAAAGTGATGACCTAGGTCTACAAATTACCGGAAAAGCTCAAGATGAATTTACGTCTACAAACGCTACTAACGGTTCGGTAACAATAGATGGTGTCAGAGTAGATGGACTGAAAAGCAACCAGACCGTCATAAACGGATTATCGATTCAATTGCAGTCTGTTGATGCAGCGGGTAGTTCATCGACTGTCCGTGTACAATCTGATCCCGCGAAGCCTGTTCAAGTCATAAAAGATTTTGTCGATTCCTATAATAAAGCAATCGAAGACTTGCAAAAGAAAATCATTGAAAAACGCTACCCAGATTTCCAACCCTTATCCGACGAGCAGAAAAAAGAACTAACAGAAACCGAAATCGAATTATGGGAAGAAAAAGCGCGGAGCGGGTTATTACGCAATGACCCGATCATGAAATCAGCCTTAGAAGACTTGCGAAGAGCCTTTATGGACACCGTAACAGGAGTTGCAGATGGCAATCTTAATCATTTATCGCAAATTGGCATCAATACCGGCTCCTATACAGAGGGCGGGAAATTATTTATCGATGAAGAAAAGCTAAAAGACGCATTGACGAAAAAACCAGATGAAGTAATGGCGTTGTTCACGACACGAGACGCAGCAGGAGACGGTGTGGGCGCACGCGTTTATGACACGTTAAATGACATTGTTAAAAAACTCAGCGCAAAAGCGGGGAGCTCAACAAGCTCAGTCGATAACAGCACCCTTTCCCAAAAGTTGAAACGAATGGACACCGAAATTAGTCGCTGGCAAGACCGGCTGACAAGTATTGAAGATCGCTACTGGAAGCAATTTACCGCGATGGAAAAAGCATTGAGCAAGATGAACTCACAAAGCACGTGGATGCAACAAAGCTTATTCGGTGGTTCGTGATGAGTGATTCAAAGCCAATCATGTATGCTTTTCTCAAACAGACACGTGAGCTATACGAAAAAGCACAACACATTAACGCTCGAATGGAAGATAACGAAGAAGGAATTGTCGAATCACTTGAAAGCTTGTTCACACTTCGTCAAGACACCATTCGTCAACTCGAAACTTTCATGAAGCAACGAAACTTCAGATGGACAGAAGAAGAACACACGATTATTGAACAACTAAGAGAAATCGAACATAAGCTTCAACCACTAATCAACGGGTTGCACCAATCGTTTTTTACGCAAATCACACGCATTACTCAAACAAAAGAAATCTCCAAAAAATACGGCGGTGCCTACCAAACTGTAGCAACAGCAGGTTCATTTATAGACAAACGCAATTAATCGCAAGGGGGAAAAAGAATGGTCACCATCAATCCGTACCAGACTTACCAGCAAAACTCAGTGATGACAGCATCACCTCAAGAACTGACATTAATGCTTTATAATGGCTGCCTAAAATTCATGAAACTAGCAAAACGTGCTATGGCTGATAAAAAAATCGAAGAAAAAAACACCAATATCATTAAAGCTCAAAACATTATTCAAGAACTGCGCAGTACATTAAAAGCAGACATCGAAATGTCAGCTGGCCTCGAGCAAATGTACGAATACATGTACAGCCGCCTAGTAGAAGCCAACATGAAAAACGATGTGTCAGCATTAGAAGAAGTAGAAGAGCTGATGACAGATATTCGCAACACATGGAAACAAGCTATGGCTTTGGTGAAGAAATAAGTTGATTCTAAGTCGCATCTGCGCTTTGGGCATAGCTCTCGTAAGAAGCCGGGCAAAGAACGCCAGTCTTCTTGCTTCGCTTAGCCCGAAGACGCGCCGATGCTAAACATGTGGGTGAAGTTAATTAAGAAAAAAACTATTTAACTATACCTTTGAAAATTAGATATGGAGTAAAACAACGGAGACTCCCGCGGGATAGCGAAGTGCCGAAATCCACTCGGGCATTTAGCCCGAGTTAGTTCGGCGCAAGCCCGCAGGAAAGCGGAGTTGTTTTACGGAATATCATGCATACAATAATGAAACTACACAAGTAATGAAATGAGGTATAAACGTGGACAAGACATCTTGGATAGGAGTCATCATGGGATTTGTCGTGTTGATCGGGGGGATGATCCTTAAAGGATCAAATCCGATTGCACTTTACAATCCAGCGGCGCTAGTCATTATTTTTGCGGGTACCATCGCCTGTCTTCTTGTTGCCTTTCCTATGGATGAAATTAAAAAAATCCCGAGCTTGTTCAAAGTGATTTTCAGCGAACAGAAGAAAATTCCTGTTAAGGAAATGATTCCAATGTTCACGGGATGGGCAATGCTGGCACGAAAAGAAGGCTTATTGGCATTAGAAGAAAAATCAGAAGAAGTAGAAGATCCGTTTTTGCAACGCGGCTTGAAAATGGTGGTAGACGGTCAGTCACAAGAACATATTCGTGATTTGATGGAAGAAGAAATTGCCGCTATGGAAGAACGTCATGAACTGGGCGCGAAGATCTTTGCACAAGCCGGTACATACGCCCCGACACTAGGTGTACTAGGTGCCGTTATCGGACTCGTTGCTGCACTTGGTCACTTGGACGATGTAGCACTACTTGGTAAATCCATTTCCGCCGCATTTATCGCAACCCTATTCGGGATTTTCTCGGGTTATGTATTATGGCATCCATTTGCCAACAAACTAAAGCGGAAATCAGAAGCCGAAGTAAAAACAAAAATGATTATGCTAGAAGGCTTGCTTGCCGTTCAAGAAGGCTTGCCAGTCCGGACAGTAGAAGAAAAACTATTAACATACTTACCAGCGAAAGACCGTAATCTTGAATCTGATGAAGAAGGAAGCGGTGTTGAAGTTGAAGCGTAAAAAAAAGCATGAAGAACATGTAGATGAAGCGTGGCTTTTGCCTTATGCCGACGTATTAACTTTGTTGCTTGCTTTGTTCATTGTTTTGTTTGCCTCAAGTCAAGTGGACGCCAAAAAATTCAACGCGATCGCAGAATCATTTAATAGCGAGTTGCAAGGCGGATCTGGCGTATTAGATGAACAAGCACCCGTTGAAAGTTTTGAGACATCGCCAACTGCAGAGTTGAGTGAAGATCCTGTTACTGGCGAAAGTCCAGAAGAAGTATTTGAAGCAAAAGATCAAGAAGAGTTGTTAGATTTTCAAAACAAGATTGATACGTATATCGATGAAAATGGGTTAGCGCCTCGCTTACAAACCGATATGACGCGAAAAGGCTTGAAGATTATTATAAAAGAAGGGGTGCTGTTCGAATCGGGAAGCGCCACTATTCTAAAGGGATCTGAGAAGATTACAGACGAGATATCGAATTTATTGATCACGGATCCTCCGCGAATGATTTTTATCGAAGGTCATACGGACAATGTCCCAGCAGGCACAGCGGAATATCCGACCAATTGGGAATTAAGTTCGGCGCGTGCGATTAACTTTATGAGAAACCTTCTTGAAAACGATAAACTGAGTCCGCAGAAATTCAGTGCGACGGGCTATAGTCAATATCAGCCAATCGCTTCAAATGATACTCCTGAAGGACGTGCGGAAAATCGCCGCGTTGAAGTATTGATCTCACCTTTTGAAATAGAAACCGAAGAATAAGAGGTGCATTATGGGGAAAATAATAAAAATAATTGTCGCTTTTGTCGTGGTGGCAGCGATTGGTGCGGGTGCTTATTTGTACTTTATGCCTAAAGAGGAAAAAGCGGAAGAGCATAAATCGTTAAGTGCTGAAGAAATAGCAGAAATGAGCATCGACACGGATATTATCACCACAAATTTGGCATCAGCTGGAAATTTCGGGGTTGTGCAGTTTAATATTTTGTTGAGTGACAAAGATACAAAAGAAGAAGCTGAAAAGCGTACTGCTGAAGTACGTGCCGCTGTGATTTCGACAGTTGCAAGTTTTACAAAGGAAGAATTGATCGGAGAAAGTGGCATTTCTATGATCGAGGAAGAACTCGTAACCCGATTAGCCGAAGTGTTTGAAAAAGGCACGGTTGAACGCGTACTGGTAACAGAATTTAAATTGCAATAATATTAAATTTCGCTAAACATTTTGACGAAGTTGCCGATATAAATAGATAGAGAAGGTCAGGTGAGTACATGTGGGAGCAAATCAGCTGGATAATTGCCGATTTTGCGGTATATTATTCCTAAAGGACTACACTGACTATTGCATAGACTGTTTTAAAGAAATTGAAAATGATTTTAATGCAATAAATGATTTTCTGAAAGATAGCAGCAATCACGACGCAGATATTTACGAAATTAGTCGGGCTACGAACATATCGGTACGACAAATTACGGATTTTATCCGCAATGGCCGGATTTACGCAGAGGATTTTCCCAATCTAGGGTATCCTTGCCAACATTGTGGTGAGCTCATAAAAAGACAGATGCTTTGCCATAATTGCTTTGATTCGTTTTCAACAGAAATCGAACGAACATTAAAGTTTGATGGCTCGCCAGAAATGTCCGGGGAGCCACAACTATGGAAAATGCGACAAGGCACCAAAAAATAAAAGACAGGGTGGTGAAGGAATGAATATCGATAAAACAAATAGTTCTTCCTTTATTCAATCTTATCAAAAAATGCAAGTAACTCCGGCAGCTAAGACCAAGCCGTTACAAAAAGAAGACGAGCTGCAGATTTCAAATGAGGCGAAAGCGATGTTCGAGAAAAATGCCAGTGTAGACGTTGAAAGACAAGAAAAAATTGAGTTTTTAAAAGCACAAGTAGCATCAGGTGAATACAAAGTAGATGCGGGGAAAGTCGCAGATAAAGTGCACCAATTTTGGTTTGATAAATAAGTTAGCGCATGCAAAAGAGGAGGGTATCGGATGCTGAACTTAGTAGTAAACACGCTGGACGAATTGATCAGCATACAAAAACAGCTTATCCGTTATGCCGAGCGCAAACAGACGGTGTTGATCGAACGAAAAGTCGATGAACTGACAGAGCTTGTAAAAGAAGAAGCAAAACTGGTCAAACAACTTGGCCAATTAGAAGACGAGCGGCAGCAACTTGTAGCCGACGTATTGGAAGAGCATCCAGGGTTAACTTTTAGCCAGTTTGCCGAACAAATTCCAGATGAAGCTGTAAAACAAGATCTTCACTTACAATTGAAAACCTTACAAACGCTTTTGACTGAACTTCAAGCAAAAAACAAAACCAACGAAAAACTGCTTGAAGATTCAATGAGCTTTGTTCAACATATGATTACGGAAGTCACAAAAACAAAACAACAACATTTTAACTACCAATCACCAGCAGGGCAACAAAAACCACAATCAAACAATCAAGGCTTTTTCGATACAAGAGCTTAGAAATTGTTGGGAGGCAAAGAACCATGGTTTCAACATTTCATGGATTAGAATTAGGAAAACGCGGCTTATCCGTTGGTCAGGCAAGCCTTTCAACGACTGGACAGAATATTGCCAACGTAAACACGAAAGGCTATTCACGTCAGCAAGTAAATTCAAGCGCCTCTCCTTCTTTAAGCGTTTGGACAGCCCAAGGCGCGAACACAGGCCAGCTTGGAACCGGCGTTACGATCGATTCAATTACCCGTGTGAGAGACCGCTTTCTCGACCAGCAATTTCGTGACCATTCCGAAACACTCGGACAATGGCAAGCAAAACAAACAACGCTAGATCGTTTAGAAACGATTGTCAACGAACCGAGTGATAGTGGGTTAAGCAGTGCAATGAATAGCTTAAATAGCGCTTGGCAAGACTTGGCAAATGAGCCGGATAGTTTATCTGCACAAGCAATTGTGAAAGAACGTGCTCAAGGGTTCGTAGAAGTAGCTCAATCGATGAACAAATCGATGACGAATTTAAAAAGTGAACTCACTCAGCAAACACAAGATGCAGTAGCTGAAGCTAATGGTTATTTAAAGCAAATCGCCGAACTCAATAAAAGCATCGTCCGCAACGGCAATCAGTCTAATGACTTGAAAGACAAACGTGACGCGCTAGTAGAAGATCTGTCGAAATTGATGGCTGTCAAAGTGGATGAAAAATCAGATGGCAGTTATTCAATTAGCCTTTCTTCAAACAAACAAGCGTTGGTTGCAGGTGAAAAAGTTTCTGAAATCGATGTGGACAGTGTAAACGCTGATCCGAAAAGTTACGGTGGTAAATTGGCCGGATTAGGCGCGTCAATGGACAGCGCAGTCCATTATCAAGACAAATTGATAAGTGTAGTTAAAAATTTTGCGCAAGCAAACACGATGACAAAAACAGGTGGCGCAGATCAAGCTTTGTTTATCGGAGATGCTGACAACTTCAACCTATCAGAGCTAAAAGTAAATTACGCAGCGAAGCCGTTAAAACAACCGGCGGCACCGGATAAACCATCAGAAGACGCACAAAGTTACTTTCGAGAACTGGTAAGTGAACTGGGCGCAGAAAGTCAGGCAGCAATTAGCTCGGTTACCAATCATGAAGCAACTCTTCAAGCAACAGAAAATCGCAGACAATCCGTAACGGGTGTTTCACTCGATGAAGAAATGGCCAACTTAGTAAAATATCAACATTCCTATAATGCCGCAGCACGGTTAGTATCAATGACGGATCAAATGCTGGATACCATTATTAACCGAATGGCGAACTGATAGCAGAAGGAACGTGGAGGGAAAAACATGAGAGTCACGCAACAGATGCTAAACCAGAATTCCATACGCAATATGAGCCAAAACTTGAGCCGCTTTGAAAAAACCAACAGTCAAGTATCGAGTGGCAAATTACTTCACCGACCGTCAGATGACCCAAACGGTGTCAGTAAAGCGATGAACTTAAAAAGCACGCTGGCAGCGAATGTTCAGTTTGAGCGCAATACTAGCGAATCAAAGTTATGGATGGACGAAACCGGTCAAAACATTGATTCAATGGTAAGTGCCATGCAACGTGTACGCGAATTAGCGATTCAAGGAAATAGTGATACGTATTCTGAACTGGATCGTCAGGCAATTGATGCTGAAATTGGAGAACTAACTGAGCAAATGCGAGGATTAGCCAATGCAAAAGTTAATGGCCGTTCATTATTCAATGGTCAAAAAACAGGGGAATCACCGTTTCCTGTAGCAGGTAATTTTGAATTTGACAGTACAGGTCTAGAAGCTCGCAAGTTTACTATCGGGGAAGGCATCAACATTAAATCGAGTGTCTTGCCAGATGAACTATTCGGAGCTTCGGATGAAGAAACAAACCTTTTCAAAACATTGGAAAGCATTTCTGCTAACTTAAAAGCTGGAAATGCCAGTGACGTATCCAAAGTTGATGCAGCAATTGACCGGTTGTTGTCGGTAGGCGCAGAAAACGGCGCACGTCAAAATCGTGTAGAAGCCGTTGAAAATCGCTTGCTTGATAGTAACTTGGAACTTCAATCGATGTTATCAAGAGTCGAAGATGTTGATTACGCAGAAGCGGTTATCAGATTAAAGAGTGAGGAAAGTGTTTACCAAGCAAGCCTCGCAGCAACATCAAAAATCATTCAACCAAGTTTAATGGACTTTTTGAGATAATGAGTGAGTAGTTTAATAAGTAGTAGTTGACTTGGATATTCCGCAAACCAACTACGCTTTCCTGCAGGCTTGCGCCGAACTAACTCGGGCTCGATGCCCGAGTGGATTTCGGCACTTCGCTATCCCGTGGGAGTCTCCGTTGGTTTGCTCCATATCCTACTAATCAAAATACAATTCGTAACTTTTTAGAAGAAAGAGTGGAAGGCGGCGACTCCTGGGGGGACAGCGCGAGCTGAAGACCCTGGACTGAGCAGAGCGAGGGAAGCGGCTGAAGCCGTGCCCCCCGGAAAGCGTCCGCCTGGAGCGATTTCTTCAACTATGAAATTAAATCAAAAAAGCAGACACCCCGCGGGGTGCCTGCTTTTTTCGTTATCCTTTAATGGTATTGACTAAGCCCATCATGTCATCTGCGTAAGAAATGGCTCTACCTTGTGATTGAAATAATCGTTGAGTGGTAATCAGTTCAGTCATTTCGTCGCTCAAATCGACATTGGACATTTCTAAAAAGTTTTGCTTAATTTGGATAGCTCCGTCATTGGGTTGGGACAAGTCGATAAACTGCAAATTGCCGTTTGCAAGTTGTTCAGCTTCTGTTCCGTTTAAGCGGAATCGATTTTCACCGATTTTCGCTAATGAATCTTGTCGGTTAATTTGTGCAACGCCCATTTGAATTTCAGTGGGTTGCTTGTCCGAATCTTTATAAGAAATCTCTAAAGTTCCTTGTCCATTCAAGCGGATGTTTTCGAAATCAGCGTCGAAAACAATTGGTTGGTTATCAGCGCCTAATACGGCATCACCGTTCGCTGTCACTAAGCCAACTTGTGTTGAATTCAAAATCGGCTGAACTTGGAAAGATCCATCTTTTGTATAAAGCGTTTCGCCATCGGATGCAATACGGAAGTAAGCAGATTCCCCTTGAACCATGAAATCTAATGGGCGACCCGTTTCTTTAATAGACCCTTGATCATTACGAACCGCAGTTTGCGAAAGAATCGCACCGGCACCGATGCGTAACCCATTAGGGGTAATGCGTCCAACTTCGTTTTTTTGTCCGACTTGTTTTTCAAGAGACAGAACGAGCGCGTCAGAGAAGCTAGCTTCTTGTCGCTTATACCCGTTGGTATTGACGTTCGCGATATTATTGCCAATCAAATCTAATTTTTTTTGCAGCTCACTCATTGTGTTGCTGGCTGTATTCATCTGGATATTCAACTTGTTAAATTCTCCTCCTTATACGCGCCCGATTTCATTGACGGCTTTTTCCATGCTGCGATCATATGCTTGAATTACTTTTTGGTTGGATTCAAATCCGCGGTATGTGGTCATCATGTCTGTCATGGTCTTTGTCAGATCCACATTCGATTGTTCCACAAATCCTTGTTTCATGAAGCTAGGTGTTCCATCAAGTAAATCGAAGTTATCGATAAATTGAGGAGAGGCTTCAGGAGCTCCCGCCCAGCGCAAAAGATTTTGGCCTTCTTTTACAAATTGTTGAGGGTTTTCAGTATAACCTACCCACAAGCGATCCCCTTGAGCACCATTCGCTAAAAGAATTTCGCCATTGTCTTGTACCGTGAAGTCAGCAGATCCGACTTGAATCGGTTGCAAGTCTTCACCTAACACAGAGAAACCATCACTCGTGGTTAGAAAACCTTGAGTATCGACAGCAAACGATCCATTTTTGGTATAGCGCACTTCGCCATCTTCTGCAGCTACCGCAAAAACCATCGAACCTTTTTGTTGGGTGTCGGGATTTGTTGGCAATAACTCATCGAGCAAGGCAATATCTGTTTGATTTCCGGTTTCTTTCAAAGGACCTTGAAGAAATGAAGGAATTCCTTCTTGCGTATACACCCCAGTAGTTAAAGTGCCGATATTATGAGGGACTATTGTACCTTTTTTGCTGTTTTCAACTGCTTTAATTAACTGTTCTGGAAAAGCACGGAAAACGGTTTGATCTTCTTTAAAACCAGGAGTATTTGCATTAGAAAGATTATTCGTCAATATTTGTTGTTGCCTGTTATTAGCCATCATTCCTGATGTAGCAGTGTATAATCCACGAAACATGTAGTTTCTTCCTTTCACAACCGAATCTTATATTTACCGCGTATCATAACATTTTAAATATAAAAAAAATAGTGATTTTTATATTAATATGGAAAAAATAGCATTAAAAATTTTAAAAAGAAAAATATACAAAATTATTGAAACATGATACTATCACTTTGATATAACATTTCCGAAAATAGTACAAAATAATTAGTTTAACCATAAAATAGATCAGTTTCATTGCAGAAATGGCAAAAATATTTAAGAGATCAAAGCTATTCCCTATCATTCTTATTAAACATTATACTAGAGAATAAGGAACTGTGATCGACAGATTTATGATCCATCTTTTCCCAGAGGTGGATTTTTATTTTAGTGATAAATGTTAAAAAAAGGAGTTTATCAATGAATATATTCCCTAAATCAATTGAATCGATGGAGCAAGCTTTATCAGCTGCGACGCTCAAACAACGCGTTCATTCGGCGAATATTGCAAATGTGGATACGGCCAATTACAAAAGTAAAAAAGTCGATTTCCAAGCAGCTTTGAATACAGCTATGTCCAATCAAAACTTGTCTAGCTACAAAACAGATAGTCGCCATGTGTCATTTAGCAACGAATCATTAATAGGCACAACACGGGTTTTGACAAACAACTCAACTCAATACAATCATAACGGCAATAATGTCGACATGGATTTAGAAATGGCCGAACTGGCAAAAAACCAATTATGGTATAACGCCGTGACGGAACGAGTCAACGGTAAACTCAACAGTCTCAGTTCAGTTATTAATGGAGGGAGATAAAAAAGATGAGCTTATTTACGGGATTTAATATTAGTTCATCGGGGCTGACAGCAAACCGGCTTCGTATGGATGTAGTATCCGCCAATATTGCCAATGCCAACACCAATCGCGCCGAATTAGTCGATGGCGAATGGATGCCTTATCGCCGAAAAACGGTGGAATTGTCTCAAAGCGGCACATCCCCTTTTTCTAATCAGTTGCAATCCGCCATTAATAGAGGAAACACGGCTGTGACGGGTGTTAAAGCATCAGGAATTAAAGAAGATCAAACGCCTTTTACATTAAGATATGACCCAGAACATCCAGATGCGGGAGAAGACGGTTATGTCCGCATGTCCAATGTCGATCCATTGCAAGAAATGGTGGATTTGATGTCAGCAACTCGCTCTTATGAAGCCAACGTTACGGCACTAAATGCTTCAAAAAGCATGTTTATGAAAGCATTGGAAATCGGGAAATAGTTCATAAATTTCATCAGTGATATTACGCAAAACAGCTGCGCTTTCGGGCTCACAGGATATGAGTCATGCAGCTGGTGCGACAGGAAGTCGCGGTATCAGCTGCCAAGGGCTTGCGCCGAACTAACTCGGGCTGATCGCCCGAGTGGATTTCTTGTATGTCGTTGCACTGCTCCCCCGAGAGTCTCCGCTGTTTTGCTTCATATCAATATTTTAATAAGAATTTAGTAATGACTTCGTGATTTATAAAATGGAAGATTATTTCAACCAACTACAGAACATTAAGGAGGCACTTATGGAGAGAATAAGTGGGATTCAAACGCCTTTTATTCAAAATCAATTGTTCAATAACGTTAAACCCGAGAACAAAGTCGAAGGATTTGGCCAGATATTTAAAGATGCGTTACAAGAAGTGAGTGCTGCACAGAACGAATCCGATAAATTGACCAATCAGTTGATAACAGGAGAAGTGCAAGACGTTCATGAAGTGATGATTGCTTCGCAAAAAGCCAGCTTGTCATTGCAAATGACAATGCAGGTACGCAACAAAGTGGTTGAAGCTTATCAAGAAGTTATGAGAATGCAAGTATGATGGAAACCGGTAGGATGTTGATGAAATGAAAGAAAAGATTTCGGTATACAAATCAAAAATGAGTGAATCATGGACCAGTTTTTCTCCTGTTACAAAGTGGTCTGTAATTGGCTCCTTTTTTCTTACTTTAATTATTCTTGGTGTCTTTGTATTTTTCAGCAATCAATCTAATTTTTCCGTATTATATTCTGATTTGACACCAGCTGAAGCCGGCGAGATTAAGACAGCCATTGAAGCACAAGCGATTCCAGTAGAAGTATCGAGTGACGGCAAGACCATTAGCGTACCCGAAGAGCATTTAGCCAATTTGAAAGTCAGTTTGGCTGCAGAAGGTATCCCGAAAAACGGCAATGTCAATTACGGTACATTTAGTGAAAATATGGGACTGGGTATGACCGATCGTCATTTTGATGTGGTTGAGCGCGACGCTATGCAAAACGAGCTGGCGTATTTGATCAAGCAAATTGATGGGGTAACCGAAGCCAATGTCATGATTACGCTTCCAAAAGAAAATATTTGGATTACAGATGAAGAACAAACTTCAACTGCTTCTATTGTAGTGAAGGGTGATTCGACGTTGCAGTTGGATCAAAAGCAGATTAATGGCTTGTACCATTTAATCAGTAAATCCGTTCCGAGTTTGCCGGCAGATCAAATTGTTATTATGGATCAAAACGGGCAAGTGTTTGAAGTGCAAGATGAAAATCAGTTAGATACTAATTTATCGGTTTATCAGCAGCACCGCGAAATCCAAAAAGGCATCGAGCAAGATATTCAACGTGAATTGCAGCAAATGCTTGGGTTATTGCTTGGGCAGGATAAAGTTGTTGTTTCCGTTATGACAAATATCGATTTTACGAAAGAAAAACGAGAAGAGCAATTGGTTGAACCAGTTGATGTTGAAAACAACAAAGGTTTGGATATTAGTGTTGAACGAATTATTGAAACCTATTCAAGTGAAGGGGTAGTTATTGAAGATGCGGCAGGAACTGGCGAAACAGAAGTTGCCAATTATCCAGGTGTCGACGGCACAGGCAATAGCGAATCTGAACGCACAGAAGAGCGGATCAATAGCGAAGTCAATCGGATCAACCGACAAATCGAAATGAGTCCTTATGTTATTGACGATATTACGATTAATGTAGGAGTAGAACCACCGATTCCTGATAATCCAGCAAGTTTATCACAAGAAAATATTACAGATATAAGTAATTTACTGAAAAACGCTGTGAGTACGTCATTGAGTATGAATGAAGTTCAAGCGACTGAGATTGAACTAGAAGATCGGATTTCTGTCTTTGCAACAGAATTCCAAGGACGTCCAGATATTGTAGAAGAAGAACCGGAAGTAACATTCTTAACGGGGATTCCAAATAATTTACTAATGGTCATTGGTGCTGCAATTGTATTGGTAATGATCATTGTAGTTGCCTTGTTATTGCTTCGCAAAAAGAAAAAAGTAGATGTAGAAGAGGAAGAATATAGCTTTGAAGGTTTTGAACAGGCATTAGCTAAATCAAATCAAGTAGAGATAGAAGAGGAAGAAATCGATTTGTCCGAGTTTAGTAGCAGGTCGAATCCTAAACGGAAAACGATTGAAAAGCTTGCCAAAGGTCGACCTGAAGACTTTACAAAATTGTTGCGGTCATGGATGGCGGATGACTAGGAGAGTGTCAAATGGTTAGAGGAATGAATGAATTGACGGGGATTCAAAAAGTGGCCATTTTATTGGTTGGCTTAGGACCTGAAGTCTCAATTGAAATATTTAAACAACTGACAGAACCCGAAATTGATCAATTGACCATGGAAATTTCGAATGTTCGAAAGTTGAGAAATAGCCAAACTGAAAGAGTCATAAATGAATTTTACGAAATGATCTTGGCACAGGATTATATGAACGAAGGCGGATTGGTTTATGCCCGCAATATCCTTGAGCAAGCGCTAGGAAAAGACAAGGCGATGGACACCATTAGCCGGTTGTCGAACCGACTTCAAGTTAAGCCATTTAACTTTGCCAGAAAAGCGGATCCTACTCAGATTTTGAACATACTTCAACATGAGCAAGCACAGACGATTGCATTGGTACTGTCCTATTTGGATGCCAAGCAGTCGTCGAAGATTTTATCTGAGTTACCGAGCGAGAAGCAGGCGGAAGTTGCAAGGCGAATTGCGTTGATGGAAAGTACATCTCCTGATGTTATTCATCAAGTGGAACAAATTTTAGAGCGCAAACTGTCAGCTACAGGGAACCAAGATTATGCAGCAACAGGTGGCGTAGAAGCAATTGTTCGCGTATTGAGTAATGTAGACCGTGGTACGGAAAAATCCATTTTGTCTGAACTTGAAAAAGACAACCCTGATCTGGTTTCAGAGATTAAAAAACGCATGTTTGTTTTCGAAGATATTGTCAATTTGGAAAGTCGCTCGGTTCAACGTATTGTGCGTGAAGTAAGTGACGCTGATTTGACGTTTGCATTGAAAGTCGCAAGCGAAGAAGTCAAAGAGGCTATTTACCGCAATATGTCTTCACGTAGATCTGAAGTGATTCGCGAAGAAATTGATGTAATGGGTCCTGTGAAGTTGAAAGATGTGGAAAATGCACAAACGAACATTGTTGGGTTGATCCGAAACATGGAAGAAAAAGGAGAAATCGATGTGTCGCGTGGAGAAGGAGAGGAAATGATTGTCTAATATCATTCGTCTTTCGAACGCTCATTCTACTGAAAAGAAAATTATCCAAACGCGAAAAATTGAAGCGAAAAAAGCAGTCTTTGCTGAAGAAGATTTTGATCCGAAAAAGCAAAGGCAACAATTGCTTCAAGAAATTCATGGATTGGAATCACGCCGCGAAGAATTGCAGGCGCAATTAATAAGCGAGCAAGAACATGCACAACAGGAAATAAATGACTGGTGGCATGAAAAACAACTCGAATCACAGCAATATGCTGAAAAACTCGGGCAAGAAGCAACACAAAAAGGATTCCAAGAAGGATTTGAAAAAGGATTGCTATTAGCTGAACAAGAAAGTGCCGAACATAGAACCGAGATGAACCGGTTGCTTGAAATGGCCTATGAAGAAAAAGCCAATATCATCCAGCAGGCAGAGCCTTTCTTATTGTCGTTAAGTGTGACGATTGCCGAAAAAGTGATTCACAATGAGTTGGGTCAGGACACACAGCAATTATTAAGCATTGTACAGCGAGCATTAAAGCAAGTAGAAGAAGCAGAAGACGTCACGATGCAAGTGTCTCCTGAAGATTACCCAATCATCATTCCCTTTTTAGAGGAATTGAAAACCTATATTAAAGCAGATTCAGAACTAAAACTAATTCCTGTAGCAAATTTAACGCCAGGTGGTTGCCGAATTCATACAGCGAGCGGTTCTTATGATGCCATGGTTGATAATCAGCTCGAAGAAATCAAAAACAAATTACTCGCTTACTGTGAGGAGAAAACCAACGATGAACTTGTGGGAAGATGAATACCTGGAATTGATGAGTGACATCGAACCAATTAAAAAACACGGCAAAGTAATTCAAGTAATTGGTTTAACCATTGAATCACGTGGCCCAAATGCAAAAATTGGTGAGCTTTGTTTGCTTTATCCAAATCGCAACGAGCCGCCGATTGAAGCAGAGGTTGTTGGGTTTAAAGAAAATAGAATTATGCTCATGCCATTACAGGATCTTTCACAAGTCGGACCAGGATGTTTGGTCGTTGCGACGGGAGGTCCACTCCAGATCAAAGTAGGGCCTTCTATTTTAGGAAAAGTTTTGGACGGAACCGGAATGCCGCTTGACGAAAGCTTATTGCCTCGAGGGTTAAAAAAGTATTCTACCAATAACGCACCACCGAATCCATTAAAACGCCCAAGAATCGATAAACCGTTAGAAGTGGGTGTTCGTGCAATTGACGGTTTGTTGACTGTTGGCCAAGGCCAACGTATCGGGGTTTTTGCCGGGAGTGGTGTTGGAAAAAGTACGTTAATGGGAATGATTGCTCGTAATACTGAAGCGGATATTAACGTAATTGCTTTAGTAGGAGAGCGTGGTCGAGAAGTGCGTGACTTTATCGAACGCGATTTGGGTCCAGAGGGACTAAAGAAATCTGTGGTCGTCGCTGCTACTTCCGATCAAACACCAATGCAGCGCATCAAGGCAGCGTTAACCGCAACAGCTATTGCAGAGTATTTTCGCGATCAAGGCAAAAATGTCATGTTAATGATGGATTCGGTTACGCGTTTTGCAATGGCGCAGCGGGAAGTGGGTCTTGCAGTAGGAGAACCGCCAACTAGTAAAGGCTACACCCCAAGTGTTTTTGCGCTACTGCCAAAGCTATTAGAGCGATCTGGTACTTCAAGCAAAGGTTCCATTACCGCTTTTTATACGGTTTTAGTCGATGGCGATGACATGAACGAACCGATTGCCGATGCGGTTCGCGGAATTTTAGATGGCCATATTGTGTTAGATCGTAAAATTGCTCAAAAAGGGCAATTTCCAGCGATCAACGTAATGGCCAGTGTAAGCCGTGTTATGCACGAAGTCGTCTCGGAGGAACATCAACTAGCGGCGCGGGACTTTAAACGCCTGTTGGCAGCTTATGAGACGTCTGAAGACCTGATCAATATCGGGGCTTATAAAAGTGGTGCTAACAAAGAAATTGATGACGCCATTCGAGCATATCCTGTGATTAAAGAATACTTGCAACAAGACATTTATGAGAAAGCCAAAATAGAAGAAAGCGTCGAGCGGCTATCAGCACAATTTGGAGGGATTTAAACTGACACAATTCAATTTTCGATTTCAAAAAATATTGGATTTAAAAGAAAATGAAAAAGGCTTTGCGCAGATCCAAATGGCTGAAGCCATGAAACAACATGAAGTAGGGCATCAGCAAAAAAGAATGATTCAGAAGAAAATATCGGATGCGGAGCAATTAAAAATAGCCAAACAGCAGAGTGGCGTCAATATTTCAGAGCTCCGAATGCTAGAAGATTATATTTATCAGCTTCAAGATCAATCGCTTTCTTCTGAAAGAGAACTAGAGTATTTGCAGAAAAAAGTTTCAGCATCTCAAGGGGTGTTGCAAGAAAAGGCTAAGGAAGAAAAAACGTGGGAAAACTTGAAACAACAAAAGTTAACTCATTTTCAAGAAGAAAACAAAGCTGTTGAACAAAACTTTTTCGACGAAATGGCAAGTACGCGGTTTTATCGCTTAACCAAAGCGAATAACTTAGCGGAAGGACTATAACGACATGGAAGCGCTAAAGCCTGTTTCTCAACAAACCATTAGCCTGTCCGCAAAAACGCCTGCTGGATCAGTTGCACCTAAAGCAATGTTTGCTTCTTTACTCGATTCATTAAGTATGGAGCCAACAATGCCTAATGCTAGCACAGAAAAAGCATCGATAGAAGAATTGATCGCAAGCTTAGAATCCCTTTTAACATCTTTAGAAGAAGTACCAGTCGAAGAGGAATCAGCTGAACAGCAGGAAATTCAGTACGCGATTTTTCAGCTGCAAGAGTTTCAAGCGGAAAACAAACAAACTGGAGTAATAGGAATTAGTCAGGCGGATGTGAAAGCATCTGGCGATTCTAGTGAAGTAGTTAAGCTGCTCGAGAAAATTCAAGAGACACTACAAACTTTAGTCGGTAAATCAACGGTGGAAACCGATAAACCTCTAGGAGTTAGCGACTTAGCACGTATCACGAAACAACTAGACGAATTAATCGGGATGCTTGAAAAACCACAGGCTGCAATAAAAGCAGCCTCATTGCTAAAAACAATGGAACAAGAAATGCCGGTTTTTTCAAGAAGTGAAGAAAACCGTTTAGTAAAAGAAATTCCTAAGCTGGTAAGTGAGCTGCTAGAACCGGTAAAAGACATTCCCAAATTAGCTGTTGAAAACAAAGAAGTTCTAAAAGAAAGTGAAGCACCCGAAATAAAGGTGGCTCAAGAACCTCCTTCTCAGCCTTTGTCTATGGCAGCAGATGCCGGTAAATCTGGAGCAACTCTTAGTAAAGCGGAAGCTACTACACAACCTGTACCAGTTGTGCGATTACCGAATCTTTTAGAAGATTTGAGTGGGATGCTGAAAAACT
The DNA here is from genome assembly GCF_000189395.1 of Planococcus donghaensis MPA1U2. Taxonomy (GTDB): domain Bacteria; phylum Bacillota; class Bacilli; order Bacillales_A; family Planococcaceae; genus Planococcus; species Planococcus donghaensis_B. The sequence continues at coordinate 41,911 of NZ_AEPB01000039.1, forward strand.
CAATGCGAATGGTAGAAAGCCAAGAAGGCACCAAAATGCGAGTCAATATTTTCCCGGAACATTTGGGTCACCTAGAAATTTTATTGACATCCACAAATGGCAAGTTGGCCGCTCAAATTATGGCAAGCACGCCAATGGCAAAAGAAGCGCTTGAACTCCAGTTAAATCAGCTTCGAGTTTCGCTTGTTCAACAAGGTGTAGAAGTAGAGAAAATTGAAGTGTTAGAGCAAAGTTCACAGCAAGCTTTTAGTCAGCAACAACCTCGTGAACAACAACAATTCACACAACAACAGCATGGCAAAACTACGCGCACCAACAATAGCTATTTTCAATCTGAAGATGACCTGGTTAGAGAAGCGAGAAAACCATTATCTGAAGGCTTGATGAAAGTGGATTACACCGTATAGAAGAAAGGGTGTTTAGATGAACATTTCGACAGCAACAAGTGGAATAGCTACTGCGTCAGCTTCGGCTACTAAAGAAGAACCGACAAATGCACTTGGACAAGATGCTTTTTTGAAAATTTTAGTAACTCAAATGAAACACCAAGATCCAATGGAGCCTTTGAAAGACACAGAATTTATTGGTCAAATGGCACAGTTTACAAGCTTAGAGCAATTGACTAACTTAAATAAGACGATGACGCAATTTGTTAGCAATCAAGGAAGTTCTTCATTAGCAGATTACGCGCATTTAATCGGAACATCCGTTAAATGGGAGTCAGAAACCGGATCAGGCGAAGGAATGGTCAAGGCCTTGTCTAGCAAGAACGGGGAATTGTTAGCTGAACTTGAAGGATCGGATACAAAAGTACCAATCGCTTCCATCATTCACATTGAAAAAAACGAAGGATAAGTAAATGAACAAGAAACCAGGTGATAAACCTAGTTCTTGAAAGGGGAAAATTAAATGTTACGTTCAATGTACTCAGGTGTGTCAGGTATGAAAAATTTCCAAACAAAATTAGATGTTATCGGTAACAATATCGCCAACGTCAATACTATTGGTTATAAAAAAAGCACAATCAACTTTCAAGATTTACTCAGCCAAAACATGTCGAATAGCGGCACAAACCCGATGCAAGTTGGACTTGGAACAACTACTTCTGCCATCAACGTAAATCATAACCCAGGTTCAGTTATGTCTACAGGCATTGAAACAGATTTAGCTATTATGGGGAATGGATTTTTTGTAGTACAAGATCCAGAAGCACCTGGTGCAGATGGTCAGTTTCTGACTCGTTCAGGCAGTTTTAGTGTCACAACAGCTGGGAATTTAGTTTCAGCTCAAGGGTACAACGTGTTAAATAGCGCAGGAGCACCAATCAACGTAGCGGGCTATGATTCGTTCAGCATCAATCGTTCGGGTGAAGTAGTGGGAAGACAAGCAGACGGTACAGAAACGACAATTGCATTTGTTGGGATATCCAACCCTGAAAATCCTGAAGGTTTGAAAAAAGTCGGAGGTTCTATGTACGAAGTGCCACCAAATACACCAACACAAACAGCTGCACTAGCGAATACAGAAATTGGCTCGGGTATGCTGGAAATGTCGAACGTTGACTTAACAGAAGAATTCACAGAAATGATCATTGCACAGCGTGGCTTCCAGGCAAATTCACGAACAATAACTACTTCTGATGAGATTTTACAGGAAGTTATGAACTTGAAACGTTAATAGAGGAGGCTTAGCAAATCGATATGATTCAATTAACTAGGTTAAACCGATCTGCTATCGTTTTAAACGCAATTTATATTGAACGAATAGAATCGACACCCGATACATTGGTGACGTTAACAACAGGAAAGAAACTCCATGTATTGGAAACAGTAGAGGAAGTTATGGATAAAGTAACCGTTTATTACCGGAAACTGAACATTTTACCTCGTTTGCATGAGCCGAACTTGGACGAATGAGGGGGCGAGCAAGTTGACAGATGTTTTATCAGACAAAAATATGGAAGCCATTCTTTCAACCTTAGGGGAAAAAAGTCCAAAAAGGATCGAAAAGAAAAGAAATGTACAAGCATACGATTTCAAAAAAGCTTTACGTTTCTCACAAGATCAAATTCGGACTTTGTCTCGTATTCACGAGAACTTTTCTCGTTTATTGTCCTCTTATTTTTCAGCACAACTTCGCACGTATGTCCAAGTTGGAGTGGAAGTTGTAGCGGAGATTTCTTATGAGGAGTTTGTTGAAAATGTCCAAAAAAAATCAATGTTAGGAGTTTTCGAAGCCGCACCGCTACAAGGCAGTATGGTAATGGAATTCTCTCCGAATGTGGTCCATGTGATGTTCGATCGGCTTTTAGGTGGACAAGGACATGTTTTGGAAAAAGACAGCGAATTAACGGAAATCGAAATTAGCGTTATTGAACGTGTTTTTGCTAAAGCACTTGATTGTTTTCAAGAAGCTTGGTTATCGGTAGTGAAACTGTCGCCAGAGCTTAAAGAGATTGAGGTCAACTCACAGTTTTTGACTACCTCGCCACCTAACGAAACGGTCATTCTGGTTAAGTTGCAAACAAAAATAGGAAATGTAGAAGGCGTTATTAATATTTGCTTGCCCCACGTTGTGCTAGAACAAATTTTGCCGAAGTTATCAGCAAAACATTGGTTAGCAAATCAGAAAAAAGCGATTGAAGCGCATGAAGTGGTTGCTTTAGAAGAAAAGCTTCACGGCACCAAAATGGAAATTAAAGCCGTATTGGGTCAATCCATGATTGAGTTTGGTGATTTTTTGAATTTGAAAAAAGGGGATGTGATTCGTTTGGACGAATCGTATGATTCTCCTGTAACGCTACAGGTAGATAATAAGTTGAAATTTTATGCACAGCCCGGTGTTTCAAAAGGGCGAATGGCTATACAAGTAACAGAAGTATCCGCGCAAGGAATTTTCTTCAATGACGAATAGCCAAAATTCCTTAGAAGAAATCGCGAGCTTACTGAATCAAAAAGAGACGGGGGTGACGACCATGTCAGAAAGTTCATTGACGAAAACCGAAAAAGAAGCAGTCACTGAGCTGTTGAATACTTCACTAGGCGGGTCTGCTGCTGTGTTGTCTTCACTACTTTCCGAACAGGTTTTTGTGACTTCACCAACGTTGAAGGTCAAGGAAAAAGACGAAATTTTCGCTTCTGCTACTGCACCGTTTTACGTAGCACTTGGAGAATACACGGGTGCTGCTACTGGAATGCAAATTTTAGCTGTTTCAAAAAGAGAGCTCGATGTAGCATTGGCAACGGGGCAAGACCTTACAGAAGAAGAAACTAAATTTAAAGCTGTTCAAGAACTAATTGAACAAATGTTTGTTGCAGTATCGCAATCGATGTCCACATTAATGGAAAAAGAAATAGCTCATTCTTTAACGGGCGTAGACATCGTTAACCAAGTCGAAGATTTTTCTGTAGATAATTTCACAAAAGAGCAATGGTTTACGGAATCAGAATTTCAGATAAATGTTAGCAGCAAGCAAAACATTCGCTTGCATCTATACCTGCCTGTGCTATTTGTTAAAGTTTTAGTGTCTATGTTAAATGAACAGTTTGATGAAGAAGAACAAGGAACGAAGGAGGCAGGTGAAATGCCAAAACAGTCAGCGTCAGGCTTCCAATCAGAAGAACAAAGTCCAGAAGCACCAACGGTACAAAATGTTCAATTTTCAAGCTTTGACAATACAGATGTCGCGTCTTCGGAAACGAACAACCTAAACTTGTTACTGGATATTCCACTTCAAGTTACAGTGGAATTGGGACGTACGAAACGCATGGTTAAAGACATACTGGAAATTTCACAAGGGTCTATCATAGAACTAGATAAATTAGCGGGAGAACCCGTTGATATTTTGATCAATAACAAGCTAATTGCGGTCGGAGAAGTCGTTGTCATCGATGAGAATTTCGGTGTGCGTGTAACAGATGTACTGAGCACAGCTGAACGAATTTCAAAACTGCGGTAATGACTGATAAAAGGGGTTTACTAAGAGTGAACAAATTATTTTATGTCTACATGTCGCTACTCATGGCAGTTCTACTTTTTAGTGTATTGTCGGTACCGTTATCTGCTCAAGCCAGCCCCAATGTGGTGGAATGGCTAAACAACGAAACACCGACAGAAGAAGTGCCAGCGGAGTCTGTAGAGGAAACAACTGTAAAAGAAAACAGTCTAGCAGGCATTATCGGTCAGTTAGCACTTTATACATTATTGATCGTAGTGTTGATTTATGGACTCATTAAGTTTTTAGCAGCACGTCAAAAAAATCTTCAACCCAATCAAGCAGTCAAGCTAATGGGCGGAACGCCTCTTGGCAACAACAAGTCATTGCAATTGATAAAAGTAGGTGGCCAAATCTACTTGATCGGTGTTGGTGATGAAGTTACGTTGATCAAGGAGTTTTCAGATGCAGCGGAAATTACCACCATCGAACAAGATTTTGAACAGCAGTCGTCGTTTTCCAAAAAGTTTAGAAAGAAAAAGAATTTGAAACAAAAAGAACCACATCAAGAAGGTTTAGAACAATTGTTTAGCCAAAGCTTAAACAAACAAAAGACCAAACAACAGTCATTAGAAAAAGAGTTTGGGCAAGGACTGTATGAACAGGAAGGACGTCGGTTATGATTCCGGAAATTTTATCTTCTATCAATATTCCGGGGATTGACTTTGGCGCAGAATCACCTGAAGATGTCTCCTCCACGCTCCAACTGCTGGCGTTATTAACAGTCTTATCGCTAGCGCCAGGCATTCTCATCATGATGACCAGTTTTACGCGCATTATTATCGTCTTATCATTTGTCCGAACAGGACTCGGGACACAGTCGATGCCCCCGAACCAAGTACTAGTCGGCTTAGCACTTTTTCTAACATTTTTTATTATGTCGCCTATAGTTGTGGAAATGAACGATACAGCACTCCAGCCTTATTTGGACGGAGAGATGGAACAACAGGAAGCACTAGATACAGCCGTTGTGCCGTTAAAAGAATTTATGGCGAAAAACACTCGAGAAAAAGATTTAGCCCTGTTTTTTAAATACGCAGAGCTAGAAAAACCGGATAGCATTGAAGAGATTCCACTCACTTCTTTAGTTCCGGCATTTGCCATTAGTGAGATGAAAACCGCTTTCCAGATCGGCTTTGTTATTTTTATTCCTTTTTTGATTATCGATATGGTGGTGGCGAGTACACTCATGGCGATGGGGATGATGATGTTGCCGCCAGTTATGATTTCGTTGCCATTTAAAATTCTATTGTTCGTCTTAGTGGATGGCTGGTACTTAATAATCGAATCGCTGCTGGTCAGCTTTTGACGAAAGGAAGAAAATAATGACTCCAGATATGGTGATCAAACTAGCCGAACAATCGATTTTTACTGTTATTCTTATATCTGCTCCGATGCTATTAATTGCGTTAGCGGTCGGATTATTGGTCAGTGTTTTCCAAGCCATGACGCAAATTCAAGAACAAACACTGGCGTTTATTCCAAAAATATTGGCGGTCTTCATCGCACTGGTGGTCTTTGGGCCATGGATGTTGACCTTGCTGCTAGATTACACACGAGATTTGTTTGAGCAGCTGCCAAGAATTATCGGGTAACCGGGTATGAATGAAGTTTTTGACATCCTGCCTTATTTTTTACTCATGCTTGTTCGGTTGACAAGCTTTTTCTTACTAGCTCCCGTTTTTTCTATGCGAGGTGTACCGACGCAATTTAAAGTAGGAATCGCTGCTTTTTTAGCATTTGTTGCCGTTTCGACCTTGCCAATCGGAGAAACAATTTTACTGGACTCATCTTATATATTATTAATTATTAAAGAGTTAGCAACCGGTTTGGCACTTGGCTTTACCGCAGCACTTGTGTTGTATACGGTTCAAATTGCAGGAGCGTTTATCGATTTTCAAATGGGATTCTCAATGGCAAACGTACTAGACCCACAGACAGGTGCGCAAGTACCGATTATCGGTCATTTCAAGTACATGATGGCGCTATTGTTCTTATTAACTGTAAACGGTCATCATTTGATGCTTGATGGCGTTATGCAGAGCTTGCGCGTATTTCCAGTAGAACGGTTAGCCATTTCGGTGGAAGCTGGGGATATTGCACAGTTTATGACAAGCTTATTTGTAGAAATGTTCATGATTGCACTACAAATTGCGTTGCCAATTGTAGGCGCGTTATTTTTAGTAGATATTGCGCTTGGTATTTTAGCGAAAACCGTGCCTCAGTTGAATATTTTTGCTGTTGGGTTGCCGTTGAAAATTTTTGTGGGCTTTATCATGCTTTTTCTAACCATGCCTGTGTTTTTCTATATCTTGCAGATTCTCTTTGAGAAACTCTTGGTGAGCATGGCTCAACTGATCAGTTTATTAGGAGGAACGTAAGTGGTAAAACGATATCCCTTAGATCTGCAATTTTTTGCTGGTGAGAAAACTGAAAAAGCGACGCCGCAAAAACGTCAGGAATCTAAGCGGAAGGGCCAAGTAGCGAAAAGTCCGGAAGTCGCCGCTGCTATGATTATTATTGGTGGAATCGTATTGCTGAATTCAATGGGTGGCTGGATGATGGACCGGATTTTAGCTATTTACCGCATCCATTTTACGCAATATATTTCCTGGGAAATAACACCTGCCACGATTCGAACTTTGTTTGAGCAAATGGCAATGAATGCATTTTTGTTGATGTTGCCCATCATGCTAGTTGGGATGATTTTTGGTTTTCTAGGAAACTTTATCCAAGTAGGTGCGATTTTCACGGCAGACCCCATCATGGCAAAGTTTGAACGGCTAGATCCGATAAAAGGAGCTAAGCGGATTTTCGCCCTTCGCGCTTTAGTCGAGCTGGGGAAATCGCTTTTGAAAATTGCCATCATCGGAGGTGCTGCATTCGGCGTACTCTGGGTTGGCAAAGATGAATTGTTCACCTTATCGCAGAAAAGCATTGGTTATTCATTTTCATTTATTGGCTCACTGGTTTTTCAAATGGGCTTGATTGCAGGGCTAATCTTGTTGAGTTTATCCGTCCTGGATTATATTTATCAAAAATACGAATTTGAAAAAGGCATTAAAATGTCAAAACAAGACATTAAAGATGAATACAAAAAAGCGGAAGGCGATCCGCTGATCAAATCCAAAATAAAAGACAAGCAACGCCAAATGAGTATGAACCGTATGATTCAAGATTTGCCAAGTGCAGATGTATTAATCACTAACCCTACGCATTACGCAATAGCGATTAAGTACGATGCTGAAACGATGGAGGCTCCGGTCATCATTGCGATGGGGAAAGATTACTTAGCGTTAAAGATTAAAGAAAAAGCAAAAGAATTTGGCATTGTGACGATGGAAAACAAACCTCTTGCACGAGCGCTCTATGCCCAAGTTGAAGTTGGGGACGTGGTGCCAGAAGAATTATTTTTGGCCGTGGCTGAGGTTTTAGCATATATTTACCGGTTAAAAGGAAAAGTTCGATAATAAAGGATAGAGGAGGGGACCCGCGTGAAATTAAGAGATTATGCCATCATGGTAGCCGTTATCATGATTGTGGTGATGATGGTCATCCCTCTTCCGCCGCTCTTGTTAGATGTATTAATTATGATCAATATCAGTCTTGCCTTAACCATTCTATTGGTGGCAATGAATACAAAAGAACCGCTGCAATTTTCTATTTTCCCTACGTTACTATTGTTAACAACATTATTCCGATTAGGATTAAACGTTTCAACGACTCGTTCGATTTTAACCAATCAAACAGGTGGGCAAGTGATTGAGACATTTGGTTCGTTTGTGGTCGGGGGAAGCGCCATTATTGGTATTTTGGTCTTCCTGATCTTAGTGATTATCCAGTTTCTTGTTATCACAAAAGGGTCTGAGCGAGTAGCCGAAGTTGCTGCACGTTTTACGCTTGACTCGATGCCCGGTAAACAAATGAGTATTGATGCTGACCTTGGTGCGGGTATGATTTCGGACCAAGAAGCCAAAAATCGCCGTGAAAAAGTCGGCTCAGAAGCAGATTTCTACGGGGCTATGGACGGTGCTAGTAAATTTGTTAAAGGAGATGCCATTGCCGGTATCATTATTACTATCATAAATATTATTGGTGGTCTATTAATTGGTGTCATGGTCCATGGTTTGCCGTTTGCAGAAGCTGCTCAGTTGTTTGCATTGTTATCTATTGGAGATGGGTTAGTTTCACAAATTCCTGCGCTCTTGATTTCAACAGCGATGGGTATTGTTGTGACACGTGCCGTATCCGAAGGTAATTTAGGTTCAGATATTACAAAGCAACTTTTTGCATATCCAAAGATGTTGTACATTGTTGCCGGAACGTTAGTGATGTTTGCAGTCTTTACGCCAATTAGCCCGATGTTAGTAGGTCCGATTGCGGCCGTTATCGCTTATGGCGCATTCCAAATGCAACGAACATTAAAGTCTGAAGAAAAACAAGAAGTTGAAATAGGCAAAGACGATAAAGAAATAGAAGGCATGAAAAGTCCTGAAAGCGTCATCGACTTGTTGCACGTAGATGCCATTGAATTTGAATTTGGTTACGGTCTTATCCCGATTGCGGATAAAAACCAAGGGGGCGATTTGCTCGATCGTGTCATTATGATTCGTCGTCAATGTGCGATGGAGTTAGGCATAGTTGTCCCAGTCATCCGAATTCGTGACAATATCCAATTGCAACCAAATGAATACGTTATTAAGATCAAAGGCAACCGGGTGGCATCAGGTGAAATTATGCTGGATCATTATTTAGCTATGAGCCCGGGTGTTGACGACGAATCAGTAGAAGGCATTGAAACGATTGAACCGGCCTTTGGTATGCCAGCGTTATGGGTGGATGAAGATATGAAAGAAGAAGCAGAAATGGCAGGTTACGCCATTGTCGATCCACCATCTGTTGTGTCCACTCATTTAACTGAAGTGATCAAACGTCATGCTCATGAATTAATCGGCAGACAAGAAGTGAAATCACTCATTGAAAATATGCGCGAAACCGCACCAGCGGTAGTCGAAGAATTGGTGCCAAACTTAATGACTATTGGCGAAGTGCAAAAAGTACTCATGAAGTTATTAAAAGAAAAAGTATCGATTCGCAATTTACTAGCGATTTTGGAAACACTAGCTGACTATTCCTCGCAGACAAAAGATCCCGATTTGTTGACCGAGTATGTTCGCCAAGCCTTATCCCGCCAAATTACTTTGCAGTACGCAACACCGAAAGAACCGCTGCAAGTCATCACAGCAGGAGCAAGCTTAGAAAAGAAATTTGCTGATTCGGTGCATCGAACAGAACAAGGTAATTTCTTGTCTATTGATCCAGAATCTTCCCAAACGATTTTTCAGAGGATCACAGAACAAGCAGCACAGCTTCAGCAAAGTGGCGTTCAGCCAATTTTACTGACCTCTCCTGCAATTCGCATTTACATGAGGCAATTTGTTGAGCGTTTTGCACCGGACCTGCCCATCTTGTCCTATAATGAATTAGAACCGGAAATCGAAATTCAAAGTGTTGGAGTGGTGAACATCTCATGAGATTAAAAACATATATCGTCAGCACAATGGCTGAAGCAATTCCGATGATCAAACGGGATTTGGGTGAGGACGCGTTAATACTAAATACAAAAAAGATCAAGACGGGTGGATTTTTAGGGCTTTTCAAAAAAAACAAGCTAGAAGTTACGGCTGCTATCGATCCAGGAGCAGCAAAAAAACGCAAACAGATTGAAGAAGTAGAAGCAGAACCCCCTACAGATTTAGACGTGCAACAAGATACCTCGGCTGACTTGATCAACGAATTAAAGAACATTAAGCAGTTTATGGTGCACCAAATCAAACAAGAAAGCCTTCCAAAAGAGTTGCAAGTAGTGAAAGAGCGATTGACGCAACAAGAAGTTTCAGCTGATGTTCAAGAAAAATTAATTGAAAAGTTAATGACGAGAGACGAGTCGGAGACAGCGCCTGCTACAGAGAATACGTGGCAAGTAGCTCGCGAAAAGCTAATCAGCATGATCGTGGAAAACCAAACACATTCTACCGCTGAAAATCCAAGAATTACGTGCTTTATTGGGCCAACCGGTGTCGGAAAAACGACAACAATTGCTAAAATTGCAGCGAGTCACACATTAAATAGCGATAAAAAAGTAGGATTGATAACAGCGGATACGTATCGTATCGCGGCTGTTGAGCAATTGAAAACTTACGGTGGCATTTTGAATATCCCAGTCCAGGTGATTGAGTCATCAGCGGATTTAACAAAAGCAATTGAGGATTTCGAGGATTGTGACATTATTTTAATTGATACTGCAGGACGCAATTATCAACAAACGGAATATGTCGAAGAGTTAAAGAATTTATTGCCGGCTGACAGCAATGTGCAAGTGCATTTAGTGCTCAGCCTTACCGCTAAATATGAAGACATGAAAAGAATTATAGACAACTTCCAATCGATTTCAACGAATGAGTTGCTACTAACAAAAAAAGACGAAACAGGCTCTTCGGGAGCCATATTGAACTTGATTTGTCATTACGATATTCCAATCCGTTATATTGCGAATGGACAAAATGTGCCAGATGATTTATTGGCACTCACTCCTGAATTGGTAGCGGATTTTGTCATGGGGGAAGAAAATCATGCTTGACCAAGTGAGCCAGTTAAGAGAAAAAATGCTGAAGAAGAAGTCTGGAGTCCTTGATTTAAAACCCATAAAGAAAACAAGAGTATTAGCGGTTACGAGTGGCAAAGGCGGAGTGGGGAAAACCAATTTCGCGCTAAACTTTGGTTTAAGTCTCGTAGAACAAAATAAAAAAGTATTGATTTTTGATGTGGATCTTGGCTTTGCCAATATTGATGTGTTGCTCGGGCAAATGCCACGGGAAACCATTGCTACCATGATTGAAAAAGATTTAACGGTTTACGACATCATTGAAGAAGGACCGAATGGCTTGCTGTTTATTTCCGGCGGCAACGGCTTTAATGAGTTGTTTCGAATGGACGACTTGAAACTTAAAAAGTTTTTCCAAGAATTAGGGACGCTTCAAGGTCAAGTTGATTACATCATATTGGATACAGGTGCAGGGTTGTCTTATGAGAACCTTCGATATATTTTGGCTGCGGATGATGTGATTTTGGTAACAACTCCTGAGCCAACCTCGATTACAGACGCTTATTCGATTGTAAAAATGGTCCATGGAAAAGATCCCAATGTTCACATGAAGTTAGTGGTAAATCAATGCGTTAGTTTGAAAGAAGGACAGCGAACAGCTGCCAACTTCAAGCAAGCAGCTGAGCAGTTTTTAGGAAAAGAAATTGGAACCTTAGGATCTATTCCTAACGATTCCCACATTCCAGAAGCAGTGAAAAAGCAGCAGCCGCTCATGTTGGCCTATCCATCTAGTGAATCGGCCATAGCCATTCGCCAAATGACCGGGGAATTTCTACAACTCCGGATGCCTTATAAATTAGGTCTTAAAGGATTTATCATGAAAATGTTATTTAAATAATAGCGGCTTCCCGCTTGGAAATGGTGGTGAAAATCATGCTGAATCATAAATTATCAAAAGAAGAGCTCGTTTGTTGGAGTGACTGGCAACAACACCGTGACCCAGATGCTGGTGAATACCTAGTGGAACAGTATCTTCCTTTGGTCGATTACGTGATTCAACGATTCATGATCAGTTTGCCCAAGACTGTCGAAAAAGATGACGTTCGCAGTTATGCTTATGAGGGATTGCTTGATGCTCTCAGCAAATTCAATATTGAGAGAGACTTGAAATTTGAAACTTATGCTTCTTGGCGGATTAAAGGGGCCATCATTGATGGACTCCGCCAAAGTGATTGGCTCCCGAGGTCTGTTAGAGACAAAGTGAAAAAAATTGAAAAAGCCTTTCTGTTATTAGAGCAGCAAAGTGGCGTCTCGGTTTCGGATGAAGAAGTGAGTTCTTATTTAGGAATTACGAAAGCAGAGCTCAATAAAACCGTTTCTGAAGCGGCTTTATCAACAATGATATCAATGGACGATGACAATTTCGAAGAACAAGGAAAGCTTGTAAATTACCATGTAGATTCACCAGAGCGACACTTATCAGAACAAATGAGAAAAGAGTCGTTGGTACGTGCGATTGAACGACTTCCTGAAAAAGAAAAAATTACAGTGTCCTTGTGTTATTTTGAAGAAATGAAGTTAACTGAAATCGCTGAAATTCTAAATGTTAGCGTCTCTAGAGTGTCTCAGCTTCACTCAAAAGCAATGCTTCGATTACACGCTTCAATTTTATCTGTACATGACAATTACTAAAAGTAAAAAAACAGATTGGAGGCCAAAGTGATGACAATGGAATATTTATTAATTGCTGCGAGTATTTTTCTGTTGTTGCTAAATCTCTTGTTGATGCTGACAGTCAAAAGTAAGAGAAATGATGAGGGCTCAGATGGAGTCTATGAAAGCATGGCCAATTTTGTAACGCAACTCGAAGAAGAAAACAATGAACTTTACGATAAATTAACCACCTATATAAAAAATAGTGAAATGCAACTATCAGAACGGATCAAGCAATTGGAAAAAAGAGAAGTATCAACATTTCTTGAAAAAGCCATGCCTTATGAAACTTCTATAGAAATAGAGAAAATTATGCAACTTTCCAAACAAGGATTTTCTCCTAAGCAAATTGCTAAGGTGCTACAAATCGATTATGGCAAAGTAGATCTTATTGTTCATATGAATAGCATGAAGCGAAGCAACTCCAAAGGGAACGGGGTGTTGTAATTGCGCATTGATAGCCAAACGACTATTCAGAATGACAGGGTATCTAAACAATTAACCAATAGCAAAACGAACACCCCTTTTGCCTCAGCTATGAACAAGTCTCAATCAAAATTACATCACGACTCATTAAATCGGTTAATGGAACATGTAGACAAACAAGGACAAAAGCTAGCAAATCAGCGGACCTTTGAAAATTTGGTTAGTTACAAACAAGCGGTAAAGAAATTTGTTAGTGAATCGGTTCAATATGGCCTGCATCTATCAGATGAACAAAGTTTTACTTCAGACGGTAGTATAAAGCCGCAACAAATTGTGAAAATTATCGATAAAAAACTAATTGAAATTCAAGACCAAATATTGGATAATGAAAAAGAAGGTATCAGTACTTTAGATCTAGTTGGTGAAATCAAAGGGTTGCTCATTAACTTATACATGTGAGTAAGGATGGAGAGGGCGAAATGTCAGAAAATCGTCGTGAATTTTTTCGAGTTAGTTTCAATCAAGCTTTGAGTGGAAAAGTTTCAGTGTATGGAGGCAGTTTTTTACCGATTCAAATTTATGATGTAAGTGCAGGGGGCCTAGTATTTTCTTCCCCCCTCAATCTCCCAATAGGAGAAAGCGTGTCTTGTAGCTTTGAATTATTAGAGAAAGACTTTTTACTTGAAGGAGCTATTGTGCGAAAAGCAACAGGAGTAGATGTAGTGGAATGCGGAGTAGAATTTTCTGTAAGCCAAGGAGCATCTTCGGAATTATTCAAGCAACTAAACTACTATCAAATTCGTCAGCGCAAAAGTTTATTGGAGGATTAACTTCACCCCCTCAAAAAAGAGCAGGCCATGTGCCTGTTCTTTTTTGTTTCGTAAAATTAGATAGAAAGTGGTTTTACTTGCGAGAAGGAATTTCTAAAGAAAAAATAGAAGTAATAGCCAAGCGAATAAGAAGAAGAAGGTGGATATGATAGAAGCACCAGCAGCAATTCTTACGGTATGGCACCAGTTTGATGGCTTTCCAATGGAGACGTTGACCAAGACTTGGTACTACCAGCGCTCAGGCAAAAATAAGCAACGTAGCGTGGAACAAATGCAGGCACATTACCATCAGTACAAGATCACAGGAAATTGTTTTGATTTGGCGATTTGGTTGCTGTCAGCTTTTGATGAGGCAGGGATCAAAGCGTATCCAATAGGCAGCCACTTGAAAACAGAACAAGCTCATGCAGCCATACTAGCTGAAGATCAGTCTGGTCGGAGATTTTTATGTGATTTGGGGGACCAGTGGATTCAACCGATTTTAATCGACTTTACGAGTACAGCGTTTGATAGCAATAAACAGACGGGTTTTTTCCCGGGAGCGGAAGTGCAAGTACGGCCGGTTGAAAAAGGGTTTGAGATTGTGTATTTTCGACCGAATGGCAAAAAGTCCAGTCAAGTTTATATGACAGAACCTATTGAACGTGAATACTTTTGGGAAGCAGCCGAATATTCTCAACACCATATCCGTCCGGAGCCGCTGGTGGAAGTTCGGTTACAGGTTAAAGATGAAACCGTCCACTGGGAATTTGATAATTGGCATAGCTTTTGGAGTACGAAAACAGGGCTGTATCGGGATTCAAATGTTGAAACCTTACAAGATTGGGTAGCAAGAATTCATGAAAAAACACAGTATGAAAAAGAATTTTTACTAGAAGCTTTAAGTTACTATAAAGATTTAAAAAAATGAATAATAGTATCGATAAGCTGCAATAAAAAAGGGCAGGTGACATATGTATGGAACTTAAAACACAATTGCAGTTTGAACTGACAGAGTTTGCAGACAATCGAGGAGAAGAACGAATACCGGCTCGTGGCAATTATGATTATTGGCTCTTATTAATGGAGTATTTTTTAGCCAAATCCGATAGTTTTGAAATTCATTGTTGGAATGACGAAGTGGTCGCCATTGAAGAGTTTACGTCAAATGTGCCGGGATTGTTCGAACTTACAGAAAAAAATGGCATGACAATTTTTACAGGTTTACTAACCGTAGAAATCGCTGAATTTTTGATCACGCGACCAGTGAATGCAGGAAAAAGACTACCGTGGTTTTCCGTGTTTTTAAGTAATGGAGAACAACATGTTTTTTCTTCAGAGCATTGGGGAACTGAATTTTTTGTTCCGGATGTAACGGAAGAAGATTTGTTGTTTATTAAACATGTTGCACCTGATGGTACTCTTTTTAATCAATATACTTAATATTATGGAAAATGAGGCAATAAAAATGGAAACAGAACAGTTACGTGTTTACGATGAACACCGAGTAGCACAAGGCGTAGCGAGTCGACAGACGGTTCATGAACAAGGTTACTGGCATGAAACTTTTCATTGTTGGGTAGTTAGCCGCGAGACATTTGTTAGCAGATGAAACCGTTCAAGACGGGGTTCGAGAAGTGCGTGAAGAACTTGGACTCAGAGTGGAGTTTAACGAACTCATCCCTCTTGGCACCGTTAAAGATCAACTCCTCATCGGTAATTTCAACGACAATGAGCACTGTCATTGCTTTTTATATCGCAAAAAAGACAACTATGACGAAACGTTCGAGTTACAAAAAGAAGAAGTTTCGGGTATAGCAAAAGTTGATTTTAGAGAATTAGCTGCGTTAGTTTCAGGTGGGAAAACAAAAATAGAAGTGGAAGGATTTTTGTCGACGCTCGAAGATAGACAGTATTTTAGGAAAGAGATTGGCTTAACGGATTTGGTGCCCCATAGCAGTCTTTACTGGCAGATTATTATTGAGCAAATCGAGCTAGTATTAATCCAAAGGTCTTGACGAATAAACCTCTTGATAGGTTGTACCCACTTATAGAAAGGGGGTATTGAGACGAATTTGATTCACCACTTTCATTTCCTGAAATACGCCTACCTATATTGGCTCTAGCGATGGCGCGCCCATGGGGTAGACGGAGCAAAAAGACAGGCGGTTTTCCTGGCTTTTTGCGGGAGTCATCCCCAAAGCGACCAGCGCGGTTTTACTATCTCACATTATACAAGCAGACTTCATCTACAGTCTTAGGGCATAACCTCTTAATAGGTTATGCCCTTTTATCTAGCCAATTAACTCAAAAAATACATAGCAGAAGAAATCAGTAAGCTACCGATGCAAAAGAACAAGCCAATTTGTAGAAAAGATGTGCGGTGAGGAAATTCTCTGCGAAAACTTACGGATTCCAACGAACGTTTTTCGCTTTCACGGATAAGCTGATCTTTTTTATTTGTTTTTGCAAAAAAGTTTCGAGTGCTTTTTAAGAACGCTGTAAAAAACTGACCTTCGATCAATATCATCACTGAATAAATCATGATTAGTAAAAGTCCGATGAGAAATAAAGCGTCAAACCAAGCTGCAAGAGTCCACTGCTTATATAGAAGGAAAGATAAAACGAGCGAAATGCTCAGCGAAATAAGAAATAAAATAAGCTTAAAATTCATGTTATGTATTCCTTTCTGTACTCAATTAAAGATTACCATGCATTATATATATTTGAAAATTTAAACATCTTGTTGCCTAATTATAAAATAACAATTATGATTAAAAAGAATTATCAAACTAATTGGGGGTAGGAATATGTGGAGAGATAGAAAAACGCAAATTTTCATGGTGATGATTGCATTTGTTTTATTCTTAGCAGGCTGTAACTTTAATTCTTCAGACAGTTCAAATGAAGAAAGTGGCGGCTCAGAAGGGGAAGCTGGACAAGTACTAAACATCTCAACTGCAGCAGACATCCCTACGTTAGATTCTACAAAAGCACATGACGGCATTGCCTTTACGGTTTTGAATAACGTCAACGAAGGCCTTTACCGTCAAGACGAAAACCATGAACCAATTGAAGCTTTAGTAACAGACCATACAGAAAACGAGGACCAAACTGTCCATACGTTTACATTGCGCGATTCAAACTGGAGTAACGGAGAGCCCGTTACTGCACAAGATTTCGAATTCGCTTGGAAACGCGTAATGAAAGATGCAAGTCCATATAGTTTTATGTTCGTTACAGCAGGTATTAAAAATGCTGAAGCGATCATGAACGAAGAAATGGATGCAGAAGAATTGGGCGTTAAAGCAATTGACGAGAAGACATTGGAAGTTACATTAGAAGCAGCTAACCCATTGTTCCAATCATTGATGACGTTCCCAACATTCTTACCTCAAAACCAGAAATTTGTTGAAGAGCAAGGCGATCAATATGCATTAGAAGCAGAAAACATCCTATTCAACGGACCATTCACATTAGTGGACTGGACGCACGAACAAGGTTGGAAATACGAAAAGAACGAAGACTACTGGGATGCAGATGCAGTTAAGTTAGACGCAATCAATGCATACGTTGTAAAAGACCCAGCAGCGGGTATCAACTTGTACGAAACGAACAAAATTGACCGCGTCGTATTAAGTTCAGAAGCGGTTGACCAAAACAAAGGCGACGAAAACTTTGAAACAATTTTAGAGCCGGAGATCTTTTTCCTTCGCTTTAACCATAACCACCCAGTATTAGGGAATGAAAACATTCGTAAAGCCGTTAACATGGCAATCGACAAAGAAAGTTTAACAGAAGTTATTTTGAAAGACGGCTCTACTGCATTAAACGGTGTCGTTCCAAAAGGATTCTTCCAATCTCCAGCAGGCGAAGATTTCCGCGACTTAAACGGAGATTTTAATACAGGCACAATCGAAGAAGCACAAAAATTGTGGGAGCAAGGACTGGAAGAAACTGGCGCAACAGATGTAGCGGTTTCGATCAACATTGCAGACTCAGAAGACCACAAAAAAGTAGCTGAGTATATTCAAGCGCAACTAGAAGACAACCTTCCAGGATTTAAATTAGATATTAAAGCCGTTCCATTCGCTCAACGTCTAGAAATCGAAAAAGCAATTGAATACGATTTGTCGCTTTCTTCATGGGGACCAGATTATAGCGATCCAATGACTTACTTGGATATGTGGTTAGAAGGCGGATCTGCTAACCGTATGGATTATTCAAATGAAAAAATTCAGGAATTGGTTGCGTCAGCAAGAACGGAAACGGATGCTGAGAAACGCTACCAAATGTTGTTGGACATTGAAAAAGTCTTGTTAGAAGAAGATGCAGCAATCGCACCTCTTTACCAAGGTGGAACAGCTGTATTGATGAGAAGCAAAATTAAAAATCTATTAGTACACCCAACAGGCGCTTCATTCTCTTACAAATGGGTGACGATCGAAGAATAAAACAGGTTTGCAGCTTATAGATACGAGGGTGTAGCCGGTTTCCCGGGCACCCTCGTATTTTTGATGGTTTAAGAGAAACTAAATTTGTTAGCTTTTATTTAGAAAATGAACAAAGTGAGGTTCTACAATTGGTACTTCCAGTAAACTAAATTAGCGACGGCGCGTCCACGGGCTAGGCGAAGCTATGAGACGAGTGGTTTTCTCGGCTCGTAGCGGGAGCCATGCCCAAAGCGATGTATAACAGGTAGCTTGTTACTTGAGTTTTCTTATATATCATTTTTTGCATCTTGTTTTTCTAGCTACAGCTGCCAGATTCTCGGGGTCATAAGCCACCTCGGCTGTGCGACTGAAA
The DNA here is from genome assembly GCF_000189395.1 of Planococcus donghaensis MPA1U2. Lineage (GTDB taxonomy): Bacteria > Bacillota > Bacilli > Bacillales_A > Planococcaceae > Planococcus > Planococcus donghaensis_B. The sequence continues at coordinate 60,263 of NZ_AEPB01000039.1, forward strand.
CCATGTCGCTTCGCCAATGCGTCTTATGCCCGTCGAATCTAAACGGCAGCTTGCGCTTTTCTTGTCTAGCTCCAGCACCCAGCTCTTAGGGTCATAAGTCAACCCAGCGGCGTGGCAAAGAACGCCACTCTGCTGGTCTGCCTTATGCCCGTCAGAGCTACATGGGTGCTTGCGCTTTTCATTTCACCCTATAGAACTGAGGTGTTCATATGACACGTTATTTACTGCAGCGAATTGGCTTTATGCTTATTACGCTTTTCATTATTGTCACAGCGACGTTTTTCTTAATGCAGCTCTTACCAGGAACACCGTTTACTAATCCAGAAAAATTAACGGATAGCCAATTAGCAATTTTAAATGCTAAATATGGCCTGGACCAACCTGTTGCTATGCAATACATACAGTACATTGGGAACTTGCTTCAAGGGGATTTGGGGTATTCGTTCCAACATGAAGGACGGACGGTTACAAGTATGATTAGCGACCGGATTGGACCTTCTGCATTTATCGGCCTCCAAGCTTTAGTGTTTGGTGCTGTTGTTGGATTGTTGCTCGGAATTGTTTCAGCTTTAAAACATAACTCGATTTTGGATTATGGTTCCGTGACATTGGCTGTATTGGGAATGTCGATTCCGTCATTCGTCTTTGCGGCGTTATTGCAATATTACGTTGGCGTTAAATTGGGTTGGCTGCCTGTTGCTTTATGGGAAGGTTACTCCAGTACGCTGTTACCATCCATTGCTTTGTCTGTGACGGTCACAGCGACTGTTGCCAGGTTTATCCGCAGTGAGATGCTTGAAGTAATCGGACAAGATTATATCATCACAGCGAGAGCAAAAGGATTAAAAGAAAACCAAGTAATGGTCAAACACGTAATCCGCAATGCGCTAATTCCGGTTGTGACGATGTTAGGGCCATTGGCGGTTTCAATCATGACAGGTACGTTAGTGATTGAAAAGATATTCGCGGTACCAGGACTAGGTGAACAATTCACGTTATCAATTCTTGTGCTCGACTACAGCGTAATTATGGGAATCACCATCTTTTATAGTGCGTTGTTTATTTTTGTGGTCTTTGTTGTAGATATCATTTACAGCTTATTAGATCCACGCATTAACTATAAGGGGGGAGCGGCATGACCAAAAATACACCAAACCTTCCTCCGCACCAAGATTTGCAAGTACAAAACCAATATGCATATGATGAAATTCCATCAGACTTATTTGTGAAAGCACCGCTTGACCAACGAAAAAGTGAAGAAATTGGAACGCCTGCTGTTTCTTTTTGGAAAGAAGCGTTTCAACGTCTCATTAAAAACAAGGGAGCGATGATTTCATTAATCTTGCTGGTTTTCTTAATTGTTTTAGCGTTAATTGGACCCGGAATGAACGAATTTTCTTATCGCGAACAAAACTTAGCACATTCTAATTTGCCCCCCAAAATTGAAGGTCTAGAGTGGATGGGCTTTAATGGCGCGAACTCACAAGGTGTCGATCAGTATGCAGAGCGCGATGTTCAGATCAATTACTGGTTTGGAACCGACGAATTTGGGCGCGATCTTTGGACACGCGTGTGGAGAGGTACTCAAATTTCGTTGTTTATCGCTTTAGTGGCAGCTGCACTCGATTTGGTAATTGGCGTAATTTACGGTGGTATCTCTTCTTTTTATGGAGGACGTATCGATAATGTTATGCAGCGAATCATTGAAATTCTAATGGGGATTCCGAACTTGATCGTAATTATTTTGTTTATATTGGTATTAGAGCCTGGGATTACATCCATTATTTTAGCGATGGTCATAACAGGGTGGGTTGGAATGGCGCGTGTTGTGCGTGGCCAAGTGCTGCAGTTGAAAGGCCAAGAGTTTGTGTTGGCTTCACGGACACTAGGAGCTTCAAATCCAAGACTCATTTCTAAGCACCTTTTGCCAAATGTCATGGGACCGATTATTGTCACAGTGATGTTCACGATTCCAACGGCGATTTTCTTTGAAGCCTTTTTAAGTTTTATCGGACTGGGGCTACAAGCACCACTGGCTTCTCTAGGCGTACTCATTGAAGACGGCTACAAATCGATGCGTTATTTCCCATATAAATTAATTTTCCCGGCTTTGGTGATCAGCATCATCATGATTTCTTTCAATCTACTTGGCGATGGACTGCGTGATGCACTCGATCCGAAAATGAGAAAATAAAGGAGTTCCGACCATGACCAATACCATTTTGACAGTCGAAGATTTGCATGTAGCGTTTAAAACTCAACACGGTAAACTGACAGCGGTACGGGGCGTGAACTTTGAGTTGAAAAAAGGAGAAACACTCGCAATTGTTGGGGAATCGGGTTCGGGGAAATCTGTAACTGCGAAATCCATTATGCAGCTACTCCCGAAAGCGACAACCGAAGTGACAAAAGGCGATATTCATTACAACGGTGAAAGTTTACTGAAGATGTCGAAAAACCAAATTACCGATTTACGCGGCTCGGAAATTTCAATGGTGTTTCAAGATCCAATGACTTCATTAAATCCGACGATGAAAGTCGGCAAACAAATTATGGAAGGCGTTCAGCGTCATGAAAACTTAACAAAAGCGCAGGCGCGTGAACGTGCACTAGATATGCTGAAGTTAGTAGGGATTCCGCAAGCAGAAAGCCGGCTTGATAATTATCCGCACCAGTTCTCTGGAGGGATGAGGCAGCGTGTGGTAATCGCGTTGGCGCTTGCTTGTAACCCGAAGGTATTGATTGCAGATGAACCGACGACCGCTTTGGATGTAACGATTCAAGCGCAAATTCTTGAGTTGATGAAAGACTTACAAAAGAAAACCGAAACGGCCATTATTTTAATTACCCATGACTTGGGCGTAGTGGCGAATATGGCAGATCGTGTGGCTGTAATGTACGGCGGCAAAATTGTCGAGCAAGGAACGCTAGATGAGATTTTCTATAACCCGCAGCACCCGTATACATTGGGACTTTTACGTTCCATGCCAAAACTAAATGAAGACCGTGGCCAGCCGTTAATGCCGATTGCGGGTTCGCCACCAAATTTAGCAACACTTGGAGAAGGTTGTGCATTTGCTGCGAGGTGTCCGCATACGATGACGGTATGCCACACGTACACTCCACGCGATACAGTGACGGAAACAGGGCATTCTGTAGCATGTTGGTTACAAGATTCACGCGTAGCTAAAGAAGCGGATAAAGCAGAACTTGTAGAGTCAGGAAATTCTTCAACTGAATAAGCACGACGAAAAAACCAGGAACGCCTCGATTGGGCTTTCCTGGTTTTATTGTTTCGAGCAACTTTATCTTATTTAAACAATGCCGGTATCCCATTCATCAATGTGTAAATGCCCATCCATGCCATGGAAATGACAATGACAATACCGAAAATCGTCATCCACAACGGATGTTTGTAGTCGCCAACAATTTTCACTTTATGAGCAGCGATCAACATAACGCCAAGTGCAATCGGTAAAATCAAACCGTTAACCGATCCAACAAGCACTAAAATCAATACCGGTTTGCCGATAATGACGAAAACGGCTGTCGAGATAACGATAAAGCTGATGGTCAGCAAACGATGGTATTTTTCAAGTGACGGGCTAAATGAACGGATAAACGATACAGATGTGTACGCAGCACCGACAACAGAAGTGACAGCTGCAGCCCACATAACAATTCCGAACATTTTGTAACCGATGTTACCCGCGGCAAGTTGAAAGACCGAAGCTGGTGGATTGTCTGGGTCTAGAGAAAGACCTTGCGACACGACTCCTAGTACAGCTAAAAATAAAATAATACGCATCAGTGAAGCAATCGCGATTGCATAAATTGAGCTTCTTGTGACTTCTGGTAATGCGGCTTTGCCGGTTAGTCCTGCGTCAATCAATCGGTGACCACCCGCAAAAGTAATGTAACCCCCAACAGTACCACCGACTAACGTGACAATGGCAAAGATGTCTATGTTATCGGGTATAAATGTTTTGGCAATGGCTTCACCTACAGGTGGTTGAGCGGTAATCATGACGTAAACGGTTAAGCCGATCATCACAAAGCCGAGGATTTGTGCAAAACGGTCCATTGCGCGTCCTGCTTCTTTAACAACAAAGATGCCAATCGCCAGCAGCCCACTTAAAAGAGCACCAGTTTTTGGATCGATTCCAAACAAGACGTTCGTACCGAGTCCAGCACCGCCGATATTCCCGATATTAAAGGCGAGACCGCCCATCACTACGAGTAAAGAAAGAACATAACCGAGACCAGGTAAAACGTCATTGGCGATGTCTTGAGCTCGTTTCCCAGATACTGCAATGATGCGCCAAATGTTTGTTTGTGCACCGATATCAATAATAATCGAAATTAAAATAACAAATCCAAAAGAGGCGAGTAAGGTCTCTGTGAAAACGGTTGTTTGTGTTAAAAAACCGGGCCCAATCGCTGACGTAGCCATTAGGAAAGCAGCGCCTAGCAAGACACTGCGGTTCGTGTTTTTCATTTTCGGGGCACTTTTCATCAAAATCCTCCTAAGTATGTATTAAACAAATTCACTTACTTTTACGATATTGATATTTGATTCTTGTAGAGATTTAGAAATTTGGACCGCAAAATCCAATGCGTGAATTCCGTCACCATGTATGCAAATCGTATCTGCTTGTAGCGAAGCATCTGTTTGATCGACCGTTGTGACTTTATTTTCTTTTACCATGCGAACGACTTGGTCTATAGCGAGTTTGGAATCCGTGATTAACGCATTGCTTTGTGTTCTTGGCGTTAACGAGCCGTCTTGTTGATACGTGCGATCTGAAAATACTTCATTGGCTGTGCGCAGTCCGATGTTTTTACCAGCTTTTACGATTTCACTGCCAGACAGTCCGAACAGCACAAGCTCTGGGTCAATTTTATAAACAGCTTCTGCAATCGCTTGGGACAATGCAGCATCTTTTACAGCCATATTGTATAAAGCTCCGTGCGCTTTGACGTGTTGCAATTGACCGCCTTCTGCTTTGACAAAGCCTGACAAAGCACCAATTTGATAGACGACTAGGTCATAAGCTTCTTGAGGAGATAACGCTAAGTTGCGGCGTCCAAAACCGACTAAGTCTTGAAGTCCGGGATGTGCGCCAATGCCCACATTTTTCTCAAGTGCCAGTTTGACGGTTTTTCGCATCGTGGTTGGATCGCCTGCATGAAAGCCACAAGCGATGTTCGCTGACGTTACGTAATCGAGAATTTCTTCATCGTTGCCCATTTTATAAGCACCAAAACTTTCTCCCATGTCGCAGTTTAAATCTACTTTATACGTCATTTCCATTCCTCCTGTTTTAATTGGATTGAGGCTTTTATTTCACGAATGTGCTGTTCTTGTTCGATATAGCGTTGTTGTGCGTCAGCTAAGGAAATTTCCTTGAAGCGTAAACTTTGTCCTTGTTTTAATTGCGCGATAAGCGGTAAGTCGACAGATGCCACTTGGCCGATTTTTGGGTAGCCTCCTGTTGTTTGACGGTCAGCCATTAAAATAATCGGGTTGCCATCAATTGGAACTTGAACAGAACCAAACGCCACCGCTTCGGAAATCAATTCAGTGGGCTCCTCTAAAGCTAGACTTGGACCTTCTAATCGGTAGCCCATGCGGTCAGAGTTGCCGGAGACAGAGAAAGCTTCCGTGAAGATTTGGTCTTTGCTAGTATTATTGAACAACTCAAATTGTTTTCCTTTGATCATCCGGATAATGGGTTCTTCGAAATAACGAGCGGGCGGAACAAGCCAATCAAATTCATTGTCGCTGCTTCGTTCGAGTGCTTTTAGTTGTATGGGAGTCAATTCACCATTATGTATGTCATCGCCTTTGGTTAAAGAACGTCCTTTAAATCCACCGATTCCGGCACGTAAATAAGTAGAACGGCTGCCCATTACCTCTTCGACTTGAATACCGCCAGCAACTGCTAAATAACAGCGTGCACCGATGCGAGGCTCACCAAACGTTAGGGTACTATCTTTTTTTACAACGAGCATTCGCCACGTTTTTATAGGGCTACCATTTATTTGAGGACTTAAATCTCCGCCACACAAAGCAATAAGGGTATCTTCAGTAAATTGAATTTTAGGTCCGACTAGTGAAATCTCAAGTGTCGCCAATTGTTCGTCATTTCCAACGAGCAAATTAGCTAAGCGGTGCGCGAAAGGATCCATTACACCACTCGCAATGACGCCATACTTTTGAAATCCAATTCGACCTAAGTCTTGAACTGAAGTTTGTAAGCCACCTTTAAGTATTTTCAGCATTTGGCTCGTCCTCCCATGCATGATACTCTTTTTCTGAAATTTCCTTGAAAATAATTTTGTCTCCTGCTTGAAGCAAACTTGGGATATCATCTTCGGGTCGAAACAGTCGAATCGGTGTGCGCCCAATCAATTGCCAACCGCCAGGAGTTTCAATTGGATAAGCACCGGTTTGATTGCCCGCAATGCCGACCGTACGCTCTGGGATACGGAGGCGCGGTGAATCGCGACGGGGTGCAGCAATTTTTTCAGACATGCCTCCGATAAACGGAAATCCTGGAGCAAAGCCAATCATATGAACGGAATAATCACCAGACGTATGAATATCGATAACTTCGCGAGTGGTTAAGTTGTTGTGCTGTGCGACAAATTCCAAATCGGGTCCGAATTCACCGCCATAACAAACGGGAATTTCGATAGTTCTTGATTGGGTGGGGAGGTCTTCCCCTAAATGGTTTAAAAGTTCTTTCATTTCCATTTTTACTACATCGTATGTTGCGATACATGGATCGTAAAAGACGGATACAGTTACAAAAGCCGGGATCACTTCGATCAACCATTCCGGTTGCCGATTTTCTAGAAGAACAGAAAGTTTTCTTACTTGTTGTTCCGTTTCTTCATCGATTTTATTGCCAAGCTCAACCACAATTGCCTGATCACCAAGCGGCGAAAAAGAAGCTTTCATCAACATTCCTCCATATCCAGATAATTCTTACTTATTCATTCTAGTATACGAGTTAGCTAGGTGTACAGGATAGATTAGAAAGGCGCAAATCCCGTTTGGACAGTATTTCCTATCATTTGGACAGTATTCAACCTCATTCGGACAGTATTTCGAGTGATATGGACAGTATTGCTCATTATTCGGATTGTATATCCAATAAGTGGGAAAAATGATCAGTTTCCATGAAAAAAAACTGCTCAAATAATGAGCAGCTTCTTAATATTATTCTTCAATATTCACTTTTTCAGTTACATCGGCGCCGTTGAAGAATTCTGCAGAGATTTCAGCGATTGTGCCGTCTTCAAGCATTTCTTCAATCACACCATTCACATTGTCCGCTAGTTCTGAGTTGTCTTTGTTCATAACAACGCCAACTTCAGAAGGGCTGTATTTCAAGTCCGGGTGAATCGTAATTTCTAGCTCTGGAAACGCAGCTAGCGCTAAAGTTTGTAGATAGTAGTCATTTAAAATGACATCTGTGCGCCCGATTGCCACATCGCGCAAGTAAGTTTCATTAGTTGCGTTGTCGTATACCACTTCTTCAGCACCGTATTCACGGGCCATTTGCATGTAAACAGATGTTGAAGCACCTGCTGCCTTTTTGCCTTCTAAATCTTCTAGCGTCTCAATTCCAGACAAATCTCCTGAACGAACAATCGCAGTTCCGTAAGAGTATTTGAATGGCGTCGAGAAGATGAAGTTTTCTTCACGGTCTTCTGTAATTTCGATGTCGTTCGCAGCCAAATCAACTTGTCCTGTTTGAACAGAAGTTAACATTTCATCAAATCCAAGTTCCGTGAACTCAATTTCAAGTTCAAGACGCTCGCCAATTTCACGTACAACTTCGACTTCAAATCCCGTTAACTCATCAGATCCTTCAGAGCGGTAAGAGGTCGGAAATAATGTACCAGATGTAGCAACAGTTAAGCTACCTTCTTCTTGGATTTCATCCCAAGCTGATTTTTCTTCTTCTGTAGCTGTATCTTCGTCATTTCCACAAGCGCTTAAAAGCGACACAATCGCAAGACCAGCAACCATGGACAATTTTTTACTCCAAAATAATTTTTTCAATTGTTATTCCTCCTATAGTTTTCTAGCCTATAAAACATAGCATTATTGGCGAGCGGAGACAACGGTTACGCGACTAATTTATCAATAAAAATTACTGTTTTAATAAATATCGGAAAAATCAGATAATTAAGCGTGATTTGTGGACTGAAATAAGCGATGGTTGTATTCTAAAATAGAACAAGTCCGTGAAAAATGACCGAGCTGGATTTGGAATCATATTGGGTAAGGTAGACGAATATTTTGATATTCAACAGAAAAGCTTTTACACCAGTAAGGAGGAAGAATCATGACAGTTTTAAGAACGGTCGATTTGACGAAAAAATTTGGTGATTTTGCAGCATTAGACAAAGTAAATATTGAAGTGGGCGAAGGAGAAGTATATGGATTTATCGGACCCAATGGCTCAGGAAAATCAACAACTTTGCGCGTTCTTCTTGGCATTTTAAAAGCGACAGAAGGACGAGCTGAAATTTTTGGCAAAGATTCATGGAAAGATGCAGTGGAAATTCATAAGCGTGTAGCATACGTGCCGGGAGAAGTGAGCTTGTGGCCAAACTTAACAGGTGGCGAAGTTATTGATTTGTTGGTCAAATTACGCGGTGGCAATTCTTCTCACCGTCGAGAAGAGCTAATTCAGAAATTTGACTTGGATCCGAGCAAAAAATGCCGTACGTATTCCAAAGGGAATCGTCAAAAGGTGGCATTGATTGCAGCGCTGTCATCGGATGTTGATTTGTATATATTAGATGAGCCTACTTCTGGTCTCGATCCTTTGATGGAACGAACCTTTCAAGAATATATTATCGAGGAAAAAAAACAAGGCAAAAGTATTTTATTATCAAGCCATATTTTGTCTGAAGTCGAGAAGCTTTGCGACAAAGTGGCGATTATTCGCGAAGGCAAAATTATTGAAACCGGATCATTAAAAGACTTACGTCATTTGACGGGAACGATTTTGTTGGTAGAGACGAAAAAACCAATTTTGGATTTGGCTAACGTACGAGGAGTTAGCGGGATTCAACCAAAAGGAAATGCGGTGTCTTTCCAAGTAGATAGTGGAGAAGTGGCTTACGTGATTAGTTATATTAGCCAGTTCGAAATTGTCCGTATTGAAAGCTCACCACCGACGTTGGAACAATTATTTATGCGTCATTACGAAGTCAGTGATAAAACCAGCGGAATAGGAGCAGGGGGTGAAGCTTAATGAACCGGCACCTGATTGAAGGTACAGGTACATTAATTCGATTTATTTTGCGGCGTGATCGCCTACGGTTGCCGATTTGGATCGCTTCGTTTATCGCAATTTCGGTAATTGTAGCGATAGCCTTTGCGGGGCTGTATCAAACCAATGCAGAAAGAATAGCTATAGCTGAGACCATGCAAAATCCTGCTGTGATTGCCATGCTTGGTCCAGGCTATGGCTATGGTCTTGAAAATTACCCAATTGGAGCGATAACGGCACATGAAATGCTGTTGATGACTGCGATTGTGGTTGGGTTAATGAATATCTTGTTGATGATTCGCCATACGCGTACAGATGAAGAAGATGGCCGTATTGAAATGGTTCGTTCTTTACCGGTAGGGCGGCTGTCTAATTTGTTATCGGTATTGGTCGTGTTAACAGGCGTGAATGTTTTATTGGCGTTATTGCTTGGATTTTCATTAACGGTTCTAGGAATAGAAGGAATGGGGCTTGAAGGATCGCTCCTATACGGTTCAGCTTTAGGTGCGAGTGGGATGATTTTTGCAGGAGTGGCTGCTATTTCTGCGCAATTGTCTTCAAATGCTAGAAGTACATTAGGGTTCGCTTTTACCGTTTTGCTGGCGGCCTATATTATCCGTGTAATTGGTGACTTAAGAAATGAGGCATTATCATGGTTTTCACCACTTAGTTGGGTTTTACGAACAGAAGTGTATGTCAATAATTATTGGTGGCCGATATTATTGACGGTGTCAGTAGCACTAGTATTAATGGGGATAGCTTTATACCTCAATTCAATTAGAGATTTAGGTTCTGGCTTTATCCCATCGCGATCTGGAAAAGATAAGGCTTCAAAAACGCTACTCAGCTCATTCGGCCTGGTCTTCCGGCTTCAACGAACGGGGTTCATCATTTGGGGAATTGGGCTTTTGGTTATTGGTGTTATATACGGTTCGCTTTTTGGAGAATTAGAAACTTATTTTGATGAAATTGATCTTATGCAACAAATGGTTATTTTAGTAGAAGGATTTTCGTTAACCGAACAATTTATCCCATTACTCATGTCGATTATCGCTATTTTATCTACGATCCCCGTACTCATGTCGATTTTAAAAATAAAAACAGAAGAAAAAAATGACCGACTCGAACACCTTATAAGTCGGGCAGTTTCTAGAAATCGACTGATGGGCAGCTACTTGGCCATGTCGATTTTGACGGGGTTTGTGATGCTGACTTTGTCGTCTATCGGTTTGGGCGTAATGGGAAATATAGTAATGGAGGAAAGTCTGTCGCTTGGGACTTATTATAGCTCGGCAATGGTTTACTTTCCTGCCATCCTAATGATGATCGGAATAGCGGTATTATTGTTTGGATGGGCTGCTAAATGGACGGGGCTCGTATGGCTGTATTTAGCGTCGGCATTTTTCATTGTCTACATGGGAAGTTTGTTCCAATTTGAAGACTGGGTAGAAAAACTAACGCCGTTTGGTTATGTAACGAGAATTCCGATTGAAGAAATGGACTATTGGAGTGCAGCGATTATGGTTGTGCTCGCCATTGGTTTTATCGCAATTGGTATGATTGGCTTTAATCGCAGAGATATTGGCAAATAACAAAACCCTTCTTTCCAACTAACATGGAAAGAAGGGTTTTGTCTGTTATAACAGCAACCATGCAGCAATTGGTCCGAGTAAAGCACCGAGTACCGCGCTTAACGTCATCGCAACAGAACTCATCGAAGCTTCTTGTTGTCCGTATTCAAACGCTTTTGCCGTACCCATGCCGTGAGCAGATGTACCGAGTCCAATGCCTCGACCAATTGCCGAATCAATATGCAACCAACTTAATAAAGAAGGACCAAGAATATACCCTGTGAAACCGGCTACCATAACAAACACTGCCGCTAGGGAAGGGATGCCACCTAAATTACTGGCCACTTGCATCGCGACGGGGGTCGTTAACGATTTTGGTAAGACAGTCAAAATGAGTTGTTCGGAAAAACGAAATAACTGGGTGAACAAGACCCCACTTGCCATACCAACGGTTACCCCGGCTACGATACCTGAAATAACAGGGATCAAGTTTGTGAAAAGCAAATCTCTTTGTTTGTAGAGGGGAATCGCTAAAGCGACAACTGCAGGCCCGAGCAATGTGCCAACCCAACTACCACCTGTCATATAAGTATCGTAAGAAACATTGGCCATTACTAAAACGATGGCGAGAATTGCAGTAGAAGCAAGGACAGGATTTAACAAGGTTTTACGATACCGTAAATAAACGATATTCGTAAGAAAATAAGTAGCTACAGTTAGCGTGGCAAAAAAAGCAGCGAGTAAGTTAAATTCCATTAATCGGATCGCTCCTTTCGTTTTGCAGCATACTGACTGACCCAGCCCGCTGAAGCCATTGCAAGAAATGTACTAGCCATAACAATAGGAATTAGCAAAATTCCTTTTCCTGAAAATAGCTTGCCGTATTCAATAACCCCAACAGTTGCCGGAATAAAATAAAGCGGCAAAAATGCTAAGACGAAATGAGCTCCTGATTCAATCCATTCTAAGCGATAAATTTTCAGCATAAGAGCGGTAAAAAGTAAAAGAAAGCCAATGATGCTACCAGGCAACGGAATATTGAAAAAATCCTGTAATTGTTCACCCATTAGATAAAATCCAACAATAACAAGAATATGAAGTAGAGTATAAATATATTTCAAAGATACGCCGCCTTTCGAATAGAGTGAGGTGACTACCAATTCTTTCCGTAATAAAGTATTTTACAGCATTATGGTTGAAAAGCGAAAGCAGTTGCGTTTCTTTTACTGCCGGTTAAGAAATTAATAAGAAAAATGAAGGGGAAAATATAAAGTACGTAAAAATTTAATAAGAAAAGAGAGCGAGTTGGTAAATGAATACCGAGTGAATAGCATTTTAACGTTTTAAGGATCAATCCACGTGAAGTCTATAAAAACAACTGGAAAAATCAGTATCATTTCTAATTTTTATACATCTAAAAGTATATGTAATATACCAAAATAACTTTCATTTCATACTGAATTAATAAAATAGCAAGAAATTTTAAAATATGTGGATCAGAAGGGTTGCATTTCGAATAACATGCTGTATTATTACTTTATGCAATATATCGCAGTCTTTTTCGAAAAGAAAATGTATTATATTGGAATATATATAAAACGTATTTTAGCGTTATCATTTTAGGAGGAATTAGCAGTGGATAGTAAATTATCGTTTAAGTCATATGCAGTAGTGGGAATGATGTTGTTTGCGCTGTTCTTTGGAGCAGGGAACTTAATCTTTCCTGCACAGCTAGGGCAATACGCAGGAACAAATGTCTGGATTGCCATTGCCGGCTTTCTGATTACGGGTGTTGGTCTACCTTTACTAGGGATTTTAGCAATTGGTTATTCGAAAAGCGATGATCTTCAAGATCTATCGAGTCGTGTACACCCAGTTTATGGACTGGTTTTCACAGCAATGTTGTATTTAACAATCGGACCTTTCTTTGCTTTACCAAGAACCGGTGCAGTGTCGTATGAAGTCGGAGTTGCTCCATTCATTGGAGAGGGCAACGCAGCAATTGGTTTGCTGATTTTCTCTCTAATTTTTTACGGGGTTTCACTTTTGGTTTCTTTAAACCCAACGAAAATAGTAGATAGCATCGGTAAGATTCTTTCGCCAGCGATTTTAGTAACTCTAGGTGTATTATTGGTAGCAGCTTTTGTAAAACCAATGGGCAGTCAAGAAGCACCGCAGCCTGTATACACGAGCGGAGCTTTCTTTACAGGATTTACAGAAGGTTATAACACAATGGATGCACTCGCTTCTCTCGTGTTCGGAATTATTGTAATTTCAGCTGTTCGTAAAATGGGCGTAACTTCGTCTAAAGGTGTCTTAATGGCGACTATGAAGAGTGGTATTGTCGCATCAGCACTATTAGCCATCGTCTACACTGGAATTGCTTATTTAGGTTCAACAAGTACGGCCGTTTTAGGTGTGATGGAAACTGGTGGACCTGTGTTGAGCGGCGCTTCAAATTATTACTTTGGAACGTTTGGTGCTACGTTACTAGCGGTCATCATCATTCTTGCTTGTTTGACAACGGCAATTGGTTTAACTGTAGCTAACGCTGAATTTTTCCACAAATTGACGCCGAAAGTTAGTTATAAAGTATATGTTGTAATTTTCTCTGTCTTTTCATTGGTTGTAACCAATGCAGGACTTTCTAATATTATTACGTATTCGATTCCGGTATTAATGTTCCTATACCCATTAGCGATTGTTTTGATTATGTTAGCGTTCCTGTCTCCATTATTTAAACACGCTCAATTGGTATATGTATCGACTATTGTCGTAACTTTCCTAATCAGTATTATTGATGGATTTAAAACTTTGACTTCTTTGTTAGGTGTCGAAAATCCAGCATGGCTTCAGTCAGTAATTGATTTTTACTCGGCTACATTACCGCTTTACAGCAATGGTCTTGGATGGCTCTTGCCAGCGATTGTTGTTATTGCCATTACGACAATGATTGCTCGCACTAAGAAGAATGTAAAAGTTCAAGCAGCTCAGCAAAATTCATAATGCAAAAGTAAAGGCGGGTCCGAAAATCGGGTCTGCTTCAACATAAAAGCTGTATCAAAAGCAATTGCGCTTTTGATACAGCTTTTTATAATGTTTATATACTTTTTTCTGTAGTAAGTTCATCTATTGTTCGAGCCCAGTTTATTTTCATTAATTGAGTCACTTTTTCTGGATTTTTCTCTTTTAAGGTTTGGATAATTTCGACGTGTTCATCGTAAGAGCTTTTCGTCAACATTAATGAGTGATGGAAAAATTGTCTTCTTACATGTGATTGAAGACTGCTGAGTATCGAGTGGATATAAGGGTTATTGGCAGCATCTACAATGATTTGATGAAATTCCTGGTCAATTTTTAGAGCGGAAAAACCATCCTGGCTTTCAATGGCTTCAAGAAAGCGTTGGTTTATTTCTTCTAATAAAGTAAATGTGTCTTGATCAAGATTAGGGATGGCTAGTTCTGCTGACAAGGCCTGCAAAACGGCAAGAGGCGGAAGTAAATCTTTCAAGTCCCCTTTTTTTATATTCGTAACGCGTGTAGCTTTGCCGGGAAACATTTCTACGAACCCTTGCACTTCTAATAATTGCAAAGCTTCTCGGATAGGGGTTCTGCTTAAGCTCAATGCTTGTGCCAAATCCGTATCAATTAGTTTTTCTTCAGGTTGTAGCGTGCCATCAATAATCCATTGTTGCAATTGGAGGTAGGCACTTTCTTTGGCTGAGACACGGACAGGCTTCGTGTAGTTCACTGGAATAGGCATTGCGAGCTCTCCTTTTCTACTGCTAGATTACTCCTATTATACAGTAATACTGGCTTACGACAAAATATATTATACAATATATCGGTATACACCCGAAAACAGTCTACAAATAGCCGTTTGTTGTCTTTAAAATCGGGAATAATAAAAGGAAGAATAGATTTATATACTGAGGGGGACTAAAAATGCTATCAATCGTGCCAAGTAAGGACGTTGAAACTATTGCTATTGAATTTGAAGGTGCTGTAACACACGAAGATGCGATGAAAATTGATAAAATCATTCAAGATAAATACGCAGATAAAGGCAGGTTTAATATTTACGCCATTATAAGTGAAGAAAATGGAGCAACATTTGAAGGCCTTGAAGAAAGCATGAGGAAAAATAGAGAGGCGTGGAATCACTTTCACAAATTTGCCGTCATTAGTTCGAGTCATGGGGAAGAACAACTGGTTGAAATGAAACTTCTATTGCCAGATATTGAAGTGAAATATTTTAAACTAGACGAAATGAATGAAGCATGGGAATGGATCCAAGAGTAAAAAAAGTNTGTNTATATATATATAACGTAA
>NZ_AEPB01000038.1 GCF_000189395.1 Planococcus donghaensis MPA1U2
TAGCATTGGCCGAAGCTTGCGAGGACAAGCTTTTGCGACGAAGCTAGCGCAGCGATGCAGGAGCATGGGTTTTCAGTGACGAGGAGGCTGAAGCTGAGCCCATGGAAAGCACAGTGGCTGGAACGGTTGTGGTTATACACAACTATACATTTTCAATAGACTTTGTCTACAGTCTGAGCCAGCTTTTCAGCTGGCTTTTTTATATGCAATAAAAAGTATTTTTTATGGTTAAAAAATAGAGTTGTAAGCGGTATCATAATTCTCTATAATGAAAAATAGGAATATTCGCACGATTCTATCAAAAATTAGGAGGTCAAAAGAATGACTGAAAAGCCTTGGCTCGCGCATTATCCACCAGAAGTGCCCCATACGCTGACCTATCCAAGTATGCCTGTGCAAGAATATTTAACACAAGCTTACAAAAAATACCCTCAAAAAGTAGCGGTTCACTTTATGGGGAAAGAACTTTCTTACGAAGAACTGTATCAGTCTTCTATGAAATTCGCCAACTATCTCCAAAAACTTGGCATTAAAAAAGGTGATCGTGTTTCGATAATGTTGCCAAACTGTCCACAAGCAGTGATTAGCTTTTACGGTATCTTGTATGCAGGCGGTATTGTTGTTATGACAAACCCACTTTACACTGAACGTGAAATTGTCTATCAAATGAATGATGCTGGAGCAAAAGCGATCATTAGCTTAGATATTTTGTTCCCGAGAATTTCAAAAGCATTAAAAGAAACGCAGTTAGAAAACGTAATTGTAACCGGTATTAAAGATTATTTAACATTCCCGAAAAACTTAGTTTATCCATTTATCCAGAAAAAACAATACGGCATGACAGTTAAAGTTGAGCATAGAGGCATTAATCATTTGTTCACTGAGATTATGAAAACGGCTCAACCTACTGTAGTCGAAACACCATTTGATTTTGAAGAAGATTTAGCTTTGTTGCAATATACTGGAGGCACAACTGGCTCACCAAAAGGTGTTATGTTGACGCATAAAAACTTGATTTCCAACGCGACAATGTGTGACAGTTGGTTGTATAAGTGTAAAAAAGGCGAAGAAACCATAATGGGGATCATCCCGTTATTCCATGTATATGGCTTAACAACTGTATTGATTCTTTCCGTTATGCTAGGAAATAAAATGGTTCTTTTACCAAAGTTTGATCCAGAAACTGCATTGAAAACGATAAATAAGCAAAAACCTACTTTGTTCCCAGGTGCCCCAACTTTGTATATTGGGTTAATGAACCATCCGGATATTGCAAAATACGATTTGTCATCAATAGAAGCTTGTTTGAGTGGATCAGCGCCGTTACCTGCAGAAGTACAAGAAAAGTTTGAAGCATTAACGGGTGGTAAATTAGTTGAAGGTTATGGGTTAACAGAAACTTCTCCAGTTTCGCATTCCAACTTGGTTTGGGGAGAGCGGACAAAAGGGTCAGTTGGTTTACCTTATCCAGATACAGATAGTAAGATTTTCCAAACAGGTACCACAACTCCAATTCCAAATGGAGAAATCGGTGAAATTGCGATTAAAGGGCCCCAAGTGATGAAAGGGTACTGGAACAAGCCGGAAGAAACAGCTGCTACCATCGTTGACGGCTGGTTACTCACTGGAGATCTTGGATACATGGATGACGAAGGTCATTTCTTTATCGTCGATCGCAAAAAAGACATGATTATCGCGGGTGGTTTTAATATTTACCCACGCGAAATTGAAGAAGTTTTATATGAACACGAAGCTGTACAAGAATGTGTAGTAGCCGGAATACCAGATCCGTATCGCGGTGAAACAGTAAAAGCTTACATCGTGTTAAAAGAAGGGTATACTGTAACAGAAGAAGAACTCAATACGTATTGCCGTGAGCAGCTCGCGTCATTTAAAGTGCCACGCATATACGAGTTCCGCAAAGAATTGCCGAAAACAGCAATCGGTAAAATTCTGCGCCGTTCATTAGTAGATGAAGAAGTTGCTAAACAAAACGAAGCAGTACCGTCCTAAATTGCCTGTAATAACCCCGGTGTACAAGCGAATAAAACTTGACACTTTATAAAATACATTATAATATGAAAATATGAATGAATAGCCATTCATATTTTCATATTTTTTTGGGTGGTGACATTAATGGAGAAAAGAAACAAGCCGAAATATAAGCAAATTATAGATGCGGCAGTTATTGTCATTGCTGAAAATGGCTATCATCAAGCGCAAGTTTCGAAAATAGCTAAACAAGCAGGAGTTGCCGACGGAACAATTTATTTGTATTTTGAAAACAAAGAAGACATTTTAATTTCTGTGTTTCAAGAAAAGATGGGCGTATTCGTCGATAAGCTCGAACAAATTATCGCACGTGATTTGAGTGCCTCAACTAAATTGGGGTTAATGATCGAAAGTCATTTTGACTTGTTAGCAAGCGATATTCACTTGGCGATTGTTACGCAATTAGAGTTGCGCCAGTCAAATCATGAGTTACGTACAAAGATTAACAACGTATTGCGAGAGTATTTAAAGCTAATGGACAAAATTTTGATTCAAGGCATGAATAACGGAGAGCTTGATGAAAATATGGATATTCGTTTAGCTAGACAGATGGTTTTTGGTACAATGGATGAGACCATTACAACTTGGGTCATGAATGAACATAAATACGATTTAGTTGACCTCGCACCAAAAGTTCAACGTTTGCTGCTAAAAGGTATGCAAGCTTAAAGAAAGGGGCTCATTTAGATGGAATTTATTAGTTGGAAAAAAGAAGATGGTGTAGCTGTTGCGACCATCAACCGTCCACCAGCAAACGCACTATCGCGTTCGCTCATTTTGGAAGTTGATGAATTATTAAACCAAGTAGAAAATGATGACGAAGTTCGCGTTGTTGTTTTGCACGGTGAAGGCAGGTTCTTTTCTGCAGGAGCAGACATTAAAGAATTTACACAAGTCTCTTCAGGAGAAGAATTTTCGAAACTATCAGCAAGCGGTCAAGAAGTTTTTGAGCGAGTTGAAACTTTCCATAAGCCCGTCATAGCGGCAATTCACGGGGCAGCTTTAGGGGGCGGATTGGAATTGGCAATGAGTTGTCACATGCGATTTGTTACTGAAAATGCTAAACTAGGATTACCGGAGCTTCAACTAGGATTGATTCCCGGTTTTGCTGGAACACAGCGATTGCCTAGATATGTAGGCGCAGCGAAAGCCGCTGAAATGTTATTAACAAGTGATCCAATTACAGGTACAGAAGCCGCACAATACGGCTTAGCTAACCGTGCATATGCAGAGGAAGACCTACTTTCGGAAACGCTTACAATTGCAAGAAAAATTGCGAAGAAAAGTCCTGTTTCTGTTAAAGCGGCAATTCAAATGTTGCAGTATGCAAAACCTGCATCTTATTATGAAGGCGTAGATGCAGAAGCGCAGTCTTTTGGAACAGTATTTGTTTCAGAAGATGCAAAAGAAGGAATCCAGGCATTTCTGGAAAAACGTGAAGCACAATTTAAAGGGAAATAATACTTGGGAGGTTTACGTTCATGAACATTTATGTATTAGTAA
The DNA here is from genome assembly GCF_000189395.1 of Planococcus donghaensis MPA1U2. GTDB lineage: Bacteria > Bacillota > Bacilli > Bacillales_A > Planococcaceae > Planococcus > Planococcus donghaensis_B. The sequence continues at coordinate 3,556 of NZ_AEPB01000038.1, forward strand.
AACGTACGTTTGACACAGAAGAGAAAATCGTTGTTTCAGGTGGAAAAATCCAGGAAGACGGCGCGGAATTCATCATCAATCCTTACGATGAGTACGCAATTGAAGAAGCAATCACTGTCCGCGATGCACACGGCGGCGAAGTAACAGTAATTACAATCGGTAATGATGAAGCAGAAAAGCAGCTTCGCACAGCACTAGCAATGGGCGCTGACAAAGCCGTATTAATCAATACAGAAGACGATGTTGAAGAAATGGATCAATTTACTTCTGCATACATACTGGCTGAGTATTTAAAAGACAAAGAAGCAGATTTGATTTTAGCAGGTAACGTAGCAATTGATGGAGGATCTGGTCAAGTTGGTCCACGTGTTGCTGATTTACTTGGCATCAACTATGTGACAACAATTACTAGCTTAAGCATTGATGGCGAAAAAGTATCAATTGTTCGTGACATTGAAGGCGATGCAGAAGAATTAGAAACTTCATTGCCACTTTTAGTAACAGCTCAACAAGGCTTGAACGAGCCGCGTTACCCATCACTTCCAGGCATCATGAAAGCGAAGAAAAAGCCGCTTGAAGAATTGGAATTGGATGATTTAGATATTGAAGAAGACGATGTAGAAGCAAAAACAGAAACAATCGAAATCTATTTGCCACCGAAAAAAGCGGCTGGCCGTATTCTCGAAGGCGATCTTTCAAACCAAGTAACTGAACTAGTTGGCTTGCTGCGGAACGAAGCAAAAGTTATTTAATGAATTTCACAACTCTTAAAGATTCATTATAAATTCTAAATAGAAATTCATAGTTGCTATGGATTTCGATCTCGTAAAATCGGGAACAGTTTTCACATCTACTTAGGGGGTAAACGGACTATGGCGAAGAAAGTATTAGTTTTAGGCGAAACGCGCGAAGGCGCTTTACGTAATGTTTCATTTGAAGCAATTGCGGCTGCTAAGAAAATTTCTGGCGGCGGAGAAGTAGTAGGTGTTTTAATCGGCGATGCGGTTGAAGAATTCGGCGCTGAGTTAGTTGCATATGGTGCTGATCGCGTGGTTACGGTTGAACATCCACATTTGAAATCATATACATCTGATGGTTATGGTCAAGCATTCATGGCTGTTGTTGAACAAGAAAAGCCAGAAGGACTTGTATTCGGTCATACAGCTGTTGGTAAAGACTTGGCACCAAAAATTGCTTCTAAATTACAAGCTGGATTAATTTCAGATGTAACGGACATTGAAGGCGAAGGCGACGATGCTGTATTTATTCGCCCAATCTTCTCTGGTAAAGCATTTGAAAAAGTAAAACTTAAAGACGGTATTGACTTTATCACAGTACGTGCGAACAACATCGCACCACTTGAAAGACAAGAACGTTCAGGGGATGTAAGTTCTCTATCTGTTGATATTACAAACTTGCGCACAATTATTAAAAACGTTGTCCGCAAATCAACTGAAGGTGTCGATCTTTCGGAAGCGAAAGTTATCGTAGCTGGAGGACGTGGTGTTAAGAGTACAGAAGGATTTGAACCTTTACAAGAATTAGCTAATCTTCTTGGCGGTGCTGTTGGTGCATCTCGTGGAGCTTGTGACGCAGATTATTGCGATTACTCACTTCAAATTGGCCAAACAGGCAAAGTCGTAACGCCTGACTTGTATATTGCAGCTGGTATTTCTGGAGCAATCCAGCATATGGCAGGTATGTCCAACTCAAAAGTTATCGTAGCCATTAACAAAGACCCAGAAGCAAACATCTTTAAAGTAGCAGACTATGGAATCGTTGGCGACTTGTTTGACGTCATTCCGATGCTGACAGAAGAGTTTAAAAAAGTAATGTAATCTGAAGTTAAACAGGTGGAGAAAGTTTCTTAACTTTCTCTACCTGTTTTTATTTGTCGCATTTCTAAAATACAAAAGCAAAAAAACCTCCGTTTACTAGAACAAATTAAGGGTATTAAAAGAATAGGCAAAAAAATAGCTAGTGTTTTTGGCACATGCTATACTCTGTATATAGTTTGGTTAATCATAAGGAGGAATTATTCATGGCAATTGTACACGGTACAGATCAAAACTTTTCACAAGAAGTATCAGAAGGACTCGTTTTAGTAGATTTTTGGGCAACTTGGTGCGGACCATGTAAAATGATCGCTCCTGTGCTAGAAGAATTAGACGCTGAAATGAGCGATAAAGTAAAAATCGTAAAAGTTGATGTCGATCAAAACCAAGAAACAGCTGGAAACTATGGCATTATGTCAATTCCAACTTTACTATTGATGAAAGACGGAGAAACAGTTGATAAAGTAGTTGGTTTCCGACCAAAAGAAGCATTAGCTGAATTGGTTGAAAAACACGCATAATTCTTAACCGGGTCCAGTGATGGTGCCCGGTTTTTTAATAGGGTGATAAACATGGCAAACGAATTGATTCGACATAAATTGGCAATATTGCCTGACCAACCGGGTTGTTATTTGATGAAAGATCGTCAAGACACGGTTATATATGTCGGGAAAGCAAAAGTATTGAAAAATCGTGTTCGCTCATATTTTACAGGCAGTCACGATACGAAAACGCAGCGTTTGGTTAACGAAATTGTCGATTTTGAATACATTATTACGTCTTCTGATAAAGAAGCGTTGATTCTAGAATTGAATTTGATCAAAAAATATGATCCAAAATATAATATTATGTTAAAAGATGATAAAAGTTATCCGTATTTAAAAATTACGGGAGAACGTCATCCAAAACTGATTACAACAAGACAGGTGAAAAAAGACAAAGGCAAATACTTTGGCCCTTATCCCAATGCTTATGCAGCGGCAGAAACTAAAAAGTTATTAGACCGTTTATATCCATTGCGCAAATGCCATACAATGCCAGACCGCGTATGCTTGTATTACCATTTGGGTCAGTGTTTAGCGCCTTGCGTAAAACCGATTGAAAAAGAGACTTACCAAGAATTGATCGATGGAATTACAAAATTCTTGAATGGTGGATTCCGTGAAGTAAAAGAGCAATTGGTCGAAAAAATGTCTGAAGCAGCAGAAAACCTGGAATTTGAACGTGCGAAAGAATACCGTGATCAAATCAATATGATTGAAACCGTTATGGAAAAGCAAAAAATGGCGATGAACGATTTTACTAATCGCGATGTATTTGCGTATGCCGTTGATAAAGGCTGGATGTGTGTGCAAGTCTTTTTTGTGCGGCAAGGGAAATTGATCGAACGAGATGTCTCACTATTTCCGCTTTATAGAGATCCAGAAGAAGAGTTTTTGACTTTTCTTGGTCAATTTTACGAAAAAGCTAATCACGTTAAGCCAAGTGAAATTCTAATTCCAGAAGCGGATGATCCGGACATGTTGAAAGAATGGCTTGGTGTTCGTGTACTTGTTCCGCAACGCGGCAAGAAAAAAGAATTAGTGGCATTAGCGAAAAAAAATGCGGAAGTAGCAATTAAAGAAAAGTTTCAGTTGTTAGAGCGTCAAGAAGAACGCACAATTGGTGCATGTGTCGATTTAGGAGAAGCAATGAATATCGAAACGCCATTACGTATTGAAGCTTTTGATAACTCACATATTCAAGGTGCTGATGCTGTTTCTGCAATGATTACATTTATTGACGGGAAACCATCAAAAAAAGACTATCGTAAATACAAAACACGTAACGCATCAAAGCCGGATGATTATGCGGCAATGCGTGAAGTAATTCGTCGACGCTATTCACGTGTTTTAAAAGATGGTTTACCTTTACCTGATTTGATCGTTATTGACGGTGGGAAAGGACAAATGGAGTCGGCGCGTGAAATTTTAGAAGATGAACTTGGTTTGTCGATTCCTATTGCAGGTCTTGCAAAAGACACTAAGCACCAAACTTCACAATTATTATACGGTTCACCAGCGGAAATCGTACCGCTTAAAAGAACAAGTGAAGCTTTTTACTTGTTGCAACGAATACAAGACGAAGTTCACCGATTTGTAATTACGTTTCACCGTCAACTGCGCGGTAAGAATTCAATTCAATCCGCATTAGACGGTCTGCAAGGCGTAGGGCCAAAACGTAAGCAGCAATTGCTGAAACATTTTGGATCCGTCAAAAAAATTAAAGAAGCGTCTGTAGAGGAAATTAAAGAAGCGGGAATGCCGGAAGCTTTAGCACAGTCCATCGAAAAGCATTTCGCAGAAGATACATTGCCAAGTGAATCATAACGTGGTATTGTAGTGAATAATTAAATCACTTGGAAAAGTGATGATAGAGGCGCGAACGTCAATAGTAAGCATTCGGAGATTTGCAGAATCTGAGATGGATGGTGAAAGGGGCGATCGCCGAAGTGTGCGTTTTACTGCTATTGCGCATGCTGGTTCTGCATTTAAGAAGTGCAGGGCTGTCAGAGTCAATCTCTGGAGGGCTATCTCACATGGACGTTTTTCGTACATGATAAAAGAGGTAGTTTGCCGCGTTTGCGGTGGGCTGCCTCTTTTTGTGTCTAGTTGAAAAATGACTAGTCATTTTGAGGGCCACATACTAAATGTGGGAGTGGATAGAATGAAGACAATCGTTATGAAGTTTGGTGGTACATCTGTTGCAACACCGGAAAAAATTATTGGTGTGGCCAAAAGAGCAATTCGTGAAAAAGAAAAAGGCAAGCGCGTTGTCATTGTGGTTTCGGCGATGGGCAAAACAACAGATACCTTACTAGGGTTAGCCGGAGAAATTTCTTCAGAGCCACCAAAGCGTGAAATGGATATGTTATTAGCTACTGGAGAACAAGTAACCATTTCTTTATTGGCAATGGCTTTTAAAAAATTGGGTCATGAAGCTTTATCATTTACCGGTTGGCAAGCTGGAATCGAAACCGAATCGGTTCCGCGTAACGCACGCATCGAACAGATTCATACAGAACGCCTCGAACGTGTATTGGATAATGGCTATTTTTGTGTAGTAGCTGGTTTCCAAGGAGTAGACAAAATTGGTAATATTACCACGCTTGGTAGAGGTGGATCAGATACGACAGCAGTAGCACTTGCAGCTGCTTTAAAAGCAGAGAAATGTGAAATTTTTACCGATGTCAATGGCGTTTATACGTCTGACCCTAGGTACGTTACAGGTGCGCGTAAACTCCAACAAATTTCTTATGATGAAATGTTAGAACTGGCAAATCTCGGGGCAGGTGTTTTGCATCCCCGTGCCGTAGAATTTGCAAAAAATAATCATGTACCGCTATCTGTCAGAGCAAGTTATTCAGACGAGCCTGGCACAATCATACAAGAGGTGATCACTGTGGAAACAAACTTAATCGTTAGAGGTGTGGCATTTGAACCTGGAGTCGCACGTGTTACTGTAACTTATAAAAAACCGTTTAATGGCTCACTTGCTAATATTTTTAATAAGCTCGCAGAAAACCACATTGATGTTGATATTATTGTTCAAAGTATTAGTGATGAATTTCCACCTTCGGTTTCTTTTTCAATCAGTCAAGAAAGTCTTGAAGAAACACGTCGTGTGTTATTAGAGTCTCAAGAAGAAATTGGTTTTCTTTCAATGAATGTGGAAGTCGGATTATCAAAAGTTTCAATAGTAGGATCAGGCATGGTTTCAAACCCAGGTGTTGCTGCTCGTATGTTTGATATTTTAAGAGCCGAAGAAATTCCAGTGAAAATGGTCAGCACATCTGAAATTAAAATCTCTGTCGTTGTTCCTGAATCATATATGACAAAATCAGCGAATGCCTTGCACAAAGCATATGATTTGGCTGAAGAAGAATTGATTAAAGACACGTCAAAGTTTTCTTTAAATACTAGTTCGTGAAAATATTCACAAAATGTTCAAATTCTCAATTGTCACAGTTAACAATCGCGACATGAGTGAACCTAGCAGTTTAGTTGAAAAAAGCGATTCTCAATTAGAGAATCGCTTTTTAGCGTTAATCTATTAAAACGTTTACATATCGAGACGATTTAGAAGGAATTACTTATGTAATGCCCCTAAAAGCCGTGATAACTATATGATTAAAAGCGATTCGTTGCCTTGACGCTCCTAAAGGGGGGGAGTACAATAAATATGTCATATTATTGTATCATGATGGTGCGTGGCTTCAGGTGCTTTCTCCATAAACGTCTGCTCTGAACGCTACCAATTAAAGTTTTGAGGGGGGTAAAATTTTGGATAACAATCGTGAATTTTTAATGCGCAGGCTGCACTCATTGTTGGGAATTATTCCTATTGGTTTATTCTTAACGCAGCACTTAATCGTCAACCATTTTGCAACACAAGGTGAAGAGGCATTTAATACAGCATCTCACTTCATGGCAAATCTACCATTTGTTATATTCTTGGAGATCTTTGTCATTTACTTGCCGCTCATGTATCATGCGTTTTACGGTCTATACATAGCGTTTACTTCGAAGAACAATCCTGGTCATTATAGCTATATGCGCAATATGTTATTTATTGCACAACGTTATACAGGAGTCTTCCTAGTAGTCTTTATCGCTTGGCACGTCTTTGAAACAAGATTCCAAGTGGCAATTGGAAATGCGGCGGAAGCAGATTTTAACATGATGGAGAACATCTTAAGCAATCCATGGATGTTAGCATTCTACATCGTAGGTGTGTTGTCAGCAACTTTCCACTTATCAAACGGACTTTGGTCTTTCCTTGTTACTTGGGGAATTACACAATCTGCAGCAGCACAAAAAAATGCAACTTATTTCACGCTTCTAGTATTTATTGTGTTATCGGTTATTGGTATCAGAGCATTGTTTGCGTTCGTTTAAGAATGTTTCAATCATTGGTGAACTAAAAGAGGAGTGAATACTAACATGGCGAAGGGCAAAATTTCTATCGTCGGAGGCGGCCTTGCTGGATTAATGGCAGCAATTAAAGTTGCAGAAGCAGGCTCTCCCGCCGATTTATTTTCAATCGTTCCCGTTAAACGGTCCCACTCAGTATGTGCACAAGGCGGGATCAACGGAGCGGTCAATACAAAAGGTGAAGGGGATTCCCCAGACATTCACTTTGATGATACTGTCTACGGAGGCGACTTCCTAGCGAACCAGCGTCCTGTAAAAGCAATGGCAGACGCGGCACCTGGAATTATTCGTATGTTCGATCGTATGGGCGTTATGTTTAACCGTACGCCGGAAGGTCTTTTGGATTTCCGTCGTTTTGGTGGCACAATGTACCACAGAACTGCGTTTGCCGGTGCAACTACTGGTCAGCAATTATTATATGCATTAGATGAGCAAGTTCGTCGCTACGAAGTAGCTGGACTTATCACGAAATATGAAGGCTGGGAATTCCTTGGACTTGTTCTTGATGAGCAAGGCGTAGGTAAAGGAATTACCGCTCAAAATATGACGACAATGGAAATTAAGTCGTTCCGCGCAGATGCTGTTATTATGGCAACTGGTGGACCGGGAATTATTTTCGGGAAATCGACAAACTCTGTTATTAATACAGGTTCTGCGGCTTCTATCGTTTATCAACAAGGTGCATACTACGCAAACGGCGAATTTATTCAAATTCACCCAACAGCGATTCCAGGAGACGATAAACTGCGCTTAATGTCAGAATCGGCTCGTGGAGAAGGTGGACGTATTTGGACATATAAAGACGGCAAACCTTGGTATTTCCTTGAAGAAAAATATCCTGCTTACGGTAACTTAGTTCCACGTGATATTGCAACACGTGAAATTTTTGATGTTTGCGTTAACCAAAAGCTCGGCATTAATGGCGAGAACATGGTTTATTTGGATCTTTCACATAAAGATCCGAAAGAGCTTGATATTAAACTTGGTGGAATCATCGAAATCTATGAGAAATTCACAGGTGATGACCCACGCAAAGTACCAATGAAAATTTTCCCGGCTGTTCACTATTCAATGGGTGGACTGTGGGTTGATGATCATCAAATGACAAGCATCCCTGGTGTTTTAGCAGCAGGTGAATGTGATTATTCTCAGCATGGCGGTAACCGTTTAGGTGCAAACTCATTGCTTTCAGCAATTTACGGCGGTATGGTCGCAGGACCAAACGCTCTTGATTATATAAAAGGCCTTGATGTCCTAGCGGAAGATCTTCCTTCAACAATTTTTGAACAACATGAAGCAGAAGAAAAACGCAAATGGGAAGAAATCTTAGCATTAGACGGTACAGAAAACGCGTATGTTCTTCATAAAGAACTTGGCGAATGGATGACGGATAATGTAACAGTGGTACGTTACAACGATCGTTTACAGAAGACGGATGAAAAAATCCAAGAACTTCTTGAACGTTTTAATCAGATTAGCATTACAGATACGCAACTTTGGAGTAACCAAGGCGCAATGTTTACACGTCAATTGCGCAATATGCTTCATTTAGCTCGAGCAATCACTATCGGAGCGCTTAACCGTAACGAAAGCCGTGGAGCTCATTACAAACCGGACTTCCCGGAACGTAATGACGAGGAATTCTTGAAAACGACAATGGCTAAATTTAATGGTTATGATGCACCTATCTTCCATTACGAAGAAGTCGATACATCATTAATTCCACCGCGTAAACGTGATTATTCAGCAAAAGCATAATTATGAAGGGAGCTAATTTACCATGGGTGAAGCAGCAAAAACGGTAATATTTGAAATCGAACGCAGAAACTCTACGGATGAAAATTCGTATTGGGAAAAGTTCGAATTGCCATATAAGATGAACATGAATGTCATTTCGGCATTGATGGAAATCCGTCGTAACCCTGTCAACATGGACGGGAAAAAAACCACGCCTGTAACTTGGGACATGAACTGTCTTGAGGAAGTGTGTGGAGCATGCTCTATGGTCATTAACGGCAAAGCGCGTCAATCGTGTACAGCTTTAGTTGATCAATTAGAACAGCCAATTCGTCTTCAGCCGATGAAAACATTCCCGGTTGTTCGTGACCTTGTCATTGACCGCAGCCGTATGTTCGATTCGTTGAAGAAAGTAAAAGCTTGGGTGCCAATCGATGGTACGCATGACCTTGGAGAAGGACCACGTATGCCAGAACGCAAACGCCAATGGGCATATGAGCTATCTAAATGTATGACTTGTGGTGTATGTCTTGAAGCATGCCCGAACGTTAACGATAAATCTGACTTTATCGGTGCTGCGCCACTTTCACAAGTGCGCTTAATGAACGCTCACCCAACTGGTGCTATGAACCGCGATGCTCGCTTAAACGCGATCATGGGTGAAGGTGGATTAGCAAGTTGCGGTAACTCTCAAAACTGTGTTGAGTCTTGTCCAAAAGGAATTCCTTTGACAACATCAATCGCAGCATTAAACCGTGATACAACAGTTCAAATGTTCCGTAACTTCTTCGGAAGCGACAGAATGGTTGACTAGTAATTGATTAAAACCCCGCTAACGCGGGGTTTTTTCTTTTTGTCTAATGAAAACGCCTGTCCTTTTCTAAAGTTTTTGATATACTATTCAAATGAAATAACTAATTAATGCACGATTTATTTTTTATTCCTCAATAAGCTGCGTTTTTTCGCATGAGTATTATTGTGAAGTAAGTCAAATTTCTGGAGGTTGGCATGAAAGCAAATTACATTGAGAATTTTGAAGAGTGGAAGCAAGAATTTTTCTTTTCTGCCCCTGTGCAAGTGCGTTTTTCTGAAACCGATATGTTTGGGCATGTCAATAATACAGTGCCAATCGCTTATTTTGAGTTTGCACGAATTGAATTTATGAAAGAAATGGGTTTGATGCAGCGTTGGCTCGAAGCAGGCAATGAATTGTTTCCGGTTGTAGCAGATATGCAAGTCGATTTTGTTCAACAAGTCTTTTTTGATGAGAAACTAGATGTTTATGTTAAAATCGCACGCATTGGCACTTCTTCCATGGATGTTCATTATTGGACAGTCAATGAAAAAGGAGAAACTTGTTTTACTGGTAGAGGAGCGATTGTTCAAGTTTCTAAGAAAACCAATAGAGGCTATCCATGGACAGAAGAAGAAATTGAGTTGCTGCAAACGCAACAATTAGCTGTTGCAAAAAAATAAGGAGCTCTTGCTATATCGATAAAAAACCTGCACTATAGAAATACGATAGGGTTTTTGAGGAGTGGTAACTAGTTATGAATGAAGATTACAAAGAAACAGCACATGATTTAGAACGCATCGCCTTTATGGAAAAAGAATTGCGGTATATTTCGGGCATTATTAAACAAAAAGGGCGAGAAATATTAAATTCTTATACAATTACACCGCCTCAATTTGTTGCCTTGCAATGGCTATTCGAACACGGGGACATGACGATTGGCGATTTATCGAACAAAATGTACTTAGCTTTCAGCACTACAACCGATTTGGTTGACCGCATGGAGAAAAATGAAATGGTTGTACGTATACGAGAAGAACAAGATCGCCGTGTTGTTCGGATCAAATTGTTAAAAGAAGGCGAACGGGTAATTGAAGAAGTAATTCAAAAACGTCGGGAATATTTGAATACGGTATTAGAAGATTTTACTGAAGCTGAAGCAGAGCAATTTGCAACATTACTAGAAAAACTGCACACAAACATGAAATAGGATAGAGGCGATGACGTTGAATGCGCCAATTGGAGTAATTGATTCGGGAGTCGGCGGACTCACTGTTGCAAAAGAAATTATGAAGCTATTGCCGAATGAGCAAATTTGTTATATTGGCGATAATGCGCGATGCCCGTATGGTCCTCGTCCGTTAGCAGAAGTTCGGACCTACACATGGCAAATGGCAAATGCATTAATGAAAAAAAACATTAAAATGCTGGTCATCGCCTGTAATACGGCAACAGCAGCTGCATTATACTCTTTACAAAAAAACTTGCCGATTCCTGTAATTGGGGTTATTTTTCCGGGAGCCCGCGCTGCGGTTAAATCTTCCACAACAAATAAAATAGCAGTGTTAGGTACTTCTGGGACAGTGAAAAGTGGAGCTTATGAAAAAGCGGTTTTATCATTGGTTTCTTCTGCTCATGTTATCCAGCTTGCTTGTCCGCGTTTTGTTCCTTTAGTAGAAAGTGATGAATACGAAGGAGAGTTTGCTCATCGTATTGTTCAAGAAACATTGGCGACGATTGCCTACGAGGAATTCGATACAGCTATTTTAGGGTGTACCCATTATCCACTGCTGCAAGGTTTTATCGAAGAGGTACTAGGGGATACTGTTCATGTTCTTTCGTCAGCAGAAGAAACGGCGAAAGATGTGGAGCGGTACTTACACTATAAAAATCAATTTGCTAACCGAGAAAAACCACCGGTACATCGATTCTATACATCAGGGTCTACGCAGATTTTTAGCTCGATTGTTCGTAAATGGTTAGAGATTGAAGAACCGATTATTCATTCAATTCGATTTCCAAAAACCTGATAGCTCTCGCTGTCAGGTTTTTGTCGTTATGTACGAAATATGGTAAGCTATTGAGCATATATTAAGGAGGATTTTAATGACACGCATAGATAATAGACAAACAAACGAATTGCGTCCCGTTACCGTGGACGTTGAGTACTTGATTCACCCAGAAGGTTCGGTATTAATCACTGTGGGCCAAACAAAAGTAATTTGTACCGCAACAATTGAAGATAAAGTTCCAGGATTTTTACGTGGCCAAGGTAAAGGTTGGATCACGGCAGAATATTCGATGTTACCACGTGCAACAAATAGCCGGAACCGCCGCGAAGCTTCAGCGGGGAAAATTGGTGGACGGACTATGGAAATTCAACGTTTAATCGGTCGTGCATTGCGCGCAGTTGTGGACTTAGAGAAACTAGGTGAACGAACGCTATGGATCGATTGTGACGTCATTCAAGCGGATGGTGGAACACGTACAGCATCAATCACAGGAGCTTTTATAGCAATGACGATGGCGATTGGCAAACTTGAGTTACCAGATTTTCCAGTAACCGATTTTCTTGCAGCTACTAGTGTCGGCGTCACTGCAGAAAATGGTCCGATCCTAGATTTGAACTATGTTGAAGATTCAAGTGCAGAAGTGGATATGAACTTAGTGATGACTGGAGCAGGACATTTTGTTGAACTTCAAGGCACAGGAGAAGAATCAACGTTTACGCGCGCTCAGTTGAATGAGTTACTGGATCTTGGAGAAGCTGGGATTCGTCAATTGATTGCGATGCAACAAGATGCATTAGGTGAACTAGCTGAACGAATTGGCGAAAGGGTGCCAGCAGAACTATGAAACAAATAGTAATTGCAACTCAAAACAAAGGGAAAGCAAAAGATTTTGAAGCGCTTCTTTCGCCACTCGGATATGAAGTATTAACACTTCTAGATGTGGCACAAGATATGGACGTAGAAGAAACAGGTACAACCTTTGAAGAAAACGCCATCTTAAAAGCAGAAGCCGTATCAAAAGCGCTAAATATTCCCGTTATTTCTGATGATAGCGGTTTGGAAATTGATGCGTTAAACGGTGAACCAGGTGTATACTCTGCACGTTATGCAGGTGGCGAAAAAAGCGACAATGCAAATATTGATAAAGTACTTGAGAAATTAGCTGGTGTGGCCGAAAACGAACGCACAGCGCGTTTCCGTTGCGTACTAGCAGTTGCAGCTCCAGGACAACAAACACAAACTTTCTCAGGGTCATGTGAAGGCAAGATATTGGATGTACGTCGAGGCGAGAATGGTTTTGGCTACGACCCGATTTTTTATGTGCCAAGCTTAGAAAAAGCAATGGCTGAATTATTACCACCTGAAAAAGCAGCTATTTCACATCGAGGTAACGCCTTGCGTGAGCTTAAACAATGCCTCCCTAATTGGTTAAACGAACAAAGCTAACTGCTCAAAATTAATTTTAATGTTTTTTTAAAATAGCATTGACTTTTCATTAAATCATTTCTATAATTAAAATTGTCTTTCAATAGAAAAGCAAAGTCGCAAGCGAAAGCCGGCGCCACCGTCTAGACTTGAAGAAAGCTTTCGTCTCAGTAGCTCAGCTGGATAGAGCAACGCCCTTCTAAGGCGTCGGTCGGGGGTTCGAATCCCTCCTGGGACATTATAGAAATGTACATAATCCGCAAAAAGCCTTCTCCTCGTGTAGTTAATGGGAGAAGGTTTTTTGTTTTCGTCCAACGAACATTGAAACCATTCTACACTCAGGACGTACTATATGTGAAAAGGTAGTATTAGGTACTTTCTAGCAATAAAGAAAAGCCTTTTTGCTGATTTATTGCCCAGAGGTTACTGTTTTCTACATAAAGGGAATATGATATGATTATGAAACACAAATGAGGTGGTAAAGTGCGAAAGAAATACCGGGAGTTGAAACGCAAGGGGAATGTCATTGTCTTTCCGACCACAGTGGAACGTTTACTGGCAGAAGGGATGAATTATTTAAAAGAAGAGAAATACGAAGATGCTCGGGACAGTTTGTATCAGGTACTTAGTTACGAACCTGAACATGCAGCTGCACTAGGAGGTTATACTTATTGTCTGTATGAGCTTGGCGAGTTTGGGGAAGCTCTAGAAGTGTGCAGAGAATTGTTGCAAATCGGTCCGATTCATTACTTGGAGACGATGGAGTTATACATAAGTATTTTGATGCAAGTCCGTGAATTTGAAGAAGCGGAAAAGATGATTGAGGTTTTAATAGAAGAAAAAGTTTTGCCTGAAGAGCGATTAGAGCAGTTTCAGCAATTGCGTGAATTGAACGAACGCATTGCAGCAAATGCAACATCGGAAAAAGTGGATGCGTCACTTTATGCGATTGAAAACTTTCTATCTTTACATCCTTCAGAACAAGAACAGCTCATTCTATCGTTGCCAACAACGTCTTATCAAGCGCTCAAAAAAAAGCTGCTGGCTATTATTGAACATGTAGAAGCGGATTTGTTGACGAAAACATACATATTATTTATGCTGTCTCAAGAAAAGATTGATGCAGAAGTAAGAGTGCAAAAATTCCATTATCAAGGGGTATTCATGATTAGTGAATTACCTGATCCAGTTAATGACGAACGTATCCAAAAAATTACCGCTATTATGGAAGAAGCTTTAGAAAAAGATCCGACGCGACTAGAGCTAGTAAAAGAATTGTTTGAACGCCATATTTACTTGCTTTATCCGTTTTTATGGGATGACTTTAATGAAAAAGAAATAGCACAAGCTTATATGGATTATACGGCGGGGTTATTTACTGGAATGAGCTCATTTGATGAAGATGAAAAGCTGTTAGAGTTGATTCAACAGGCTGAACTTTGGTTTGAAATGCGTAATGGGTAGAAATAGTTGAACCTGCGTGCATCTGTGCTATAATATTGAAGTTGTCAAAAATCGTAGAGAACGTTAAATGACTTTTAAGAAAATGTTTGGAGGGCTTATAATTATGTCAGCAAAATGGGAAAAACAAGAAGGTAACACAGGGATTTTAACAGTAGAAGTTCCTGCAGAAGAAGTAAACGCAGGTCTTGATAAAGCGTTTAAGAAAGTTGTTAAAGAAATTAACGTACCAGGATTCCGTAAAGGGAAAATGCCGCGTCAAATGTTCGAAAAACGTTTCGGTGCTGAGTCACTTTACCAGGATGCATTAGATTTCATCCTACCTGACGCATACGCAAACGCTGTTGAAGAAGCAGGAATCAACCCAGTTGATCGTCCTGAAATCGACATCGAAACAATCGAGAAAAACCAACCTCTAGTGTTTACTGCTAAAGTAATCGTAAAACCTGAAGTTGAGCTTGGCGAATACAAAGGTCTTGAAGCATCAAAACCTGATACTGAAGTAACTGACGAAGATATCGAAAAACAATTGAAAGAAAACCAAGAACGTTTAGCTGAGTTGACTGTTAAAGAAGACGAAGCAATCGTTGAAGGCGATACAGCTGTTATCGATTTCGAAGGATTTGTAGATGGAGAAGCATTTGAAGGCGGACAAGGAAATGATTATTCTCTTGAAATCGGTTCAAACTCATTCATCCCAGGATTTGAAGAGCAATTGGTAGGCGTTAAAGCTGGAGAAGAAAAAGACGTTGAAGTTTCTTTCCCAGAAGAATACCATGCTGCTGAACTTGCAGGAAAAGCTGCAACGTTCAAAGTAAAAGTAAACGAAGTTAAAGGCAAAGAACTTCCTGAGCTTAACGACGAATTGGCAAAAGAAATTGACCCAGAAGTTGAAAGCTTAGAAGCTCTACGCACAAAAATGAAAGATAGCTTAGTTGCTGAGAAAAAATCAGCTGCTGATGCAAAACTTCGTGATGAATTGGTTCAAAAAGCTGCTGAAAACGCAACAATCGATATTCCTCATGCAATGATCCATACTGAAATGGACCGCATGATGAGCGATTTTGAACAACGTTTAACGCAACAAGGTATGAACCTTGAGTTATACTACCAGTTCTCTGGTCAAGACGAAGCTGCACTTCGTGAGCAAATGCACGGTGATGCTGAAACACGCGTACGCGTTTCAATGACACTTGAAGCTATTGCTAAAGCTGAAAACATGCAAGTAACTTCAGAAGACATCGACAAAGAGCTTGAAAAAATGGCTGCTCAATTCAACATGGACATTGAACAGATCAAAACAGCTTTAGGTGGAACTGAAATGCTTGAAAATGATATCCGTATGCAAAACACAGTTGAGTTCCTAGTGGACAACGCTAAAATTTCTGAATAACACATAAGCAACATATAAGTATTAGAGGAAACAAGGTGCGGAAACGTACCTTGTTTTCCGCTACATAGAAGACTGGCTTTATCTATAAGTAGCAGCAAAATTGACGCTGAATCTAATTAGTTGCTACAATTACGATAATCTTGTAAGATAATTGCTTGAATAGGGGTGAATACATTGTTCAAATTCAATGACGAAAAAGAGCATTTAAAATGTTCGTTTTGCGGTAAACCACAAGAGCAAGTGCGTAAACTGGTGGCAGGACCAGGTGTTTATATTTGTGACGAATGTATTGAGCTTTGTACGGAAATCGTAGAAGAAGAGCTTGGTACAGACGAAGAAGTAGAATTTAAAGAAGTACCTAAGCCAAAAGAAATTTTAGACATTTTAAATGGCTATGTAATTGGTCAGGAAAAAGCGAAAAAATCATTAGCTGTAGCAGTTTACAATCACTACAAACGCGTAAATTCTAACAGCAAGATTGATGATGTAGAATTGTCGAAATCGAATATTGTGCTGATCGGCCCAACAGGAAGCGGGAAAACTTTGCTAGCGCAAACATTGGCTCGTATTCTGAATGTACCTTTCGCAATTGCAGATGCCACTTCATTAACTGAAGCGGGTTATGTCGGTGAAGACGTAGAAAACATTCTATTAAAGTTAATCCAAGCTGCAGATTATGATGTGGAACGTGCAGAAAAAGGGATTATATATATTGATGAAATTGATAAAGTAGCCCGTAAGTCTGAAAACACGTCAATTACACGTGATGTTTCTGGTGAAGGCGTGCAGCAAGCACTTCTGAAAATTTTAGAAGGCACAACGGCAAGCGTACCTCCGCAAGGCGGACGTAAGCATCCTCATCAAGAATTTATCCAAATCGATACGACGAATGTATTGTTCATCGTTGGTGGAGCTTTTGACGGAGTCGATCAAATCATTAAGCGTCGTCTAGGCAACAAAATCATCGGTTTTGGTGCAGATCCAAACAAAGAAGAAATCGACGAGAAATCATTGCTTAGCCAATTGATTCCTGAAGATTTATTGAAATTTGGTTTAATTCCAGAATTTATCGGTCGTTTGCCTGTATTGGCAAGCCTTGAACAATTGGATGAAAAAGCGTTAGTTGAAATTTTAACTGAGCCTAAAAATGCATTGATCAAGCAATACCAGAAAATGATGGAGCTTGATGGCGTCAAATTAACGTTTGACCCTGAAGCACTTGTAGCAATTGCACGACTTGCAATTGAGCGTAAAACAGGTGCTCGTGGACTTCGTTCTATTATCGAGAACACGATGCTTGAAGTAATGTTCGATTTACCTTCGCGTGAAGATATTGTCGAATGTGTCATTACAAAAGAAACGGTTGACGATAGCGTGCCGCCTAAACTGATCTTAGAAGATGGTTCAGAGTACGTTAGCGACAATGATGAGAAAACATCCGCGTAATGAGTGGAATTTCACGCAGTAGACTAAGTTTGCTGCGTGATCGCTAAACCAATCAAAAGGATGATACGGGCTGACTCTGATCGTGCGCATCCGCACTTTCTGAGTTAGCCCGTTTTTGTTAAAAAAGCAAAAGCAGCTTATAAATTTAGATGCTACTAATTCATGTTTAAAATATCCCCGGAGGTGACTCTACAAATGGCGAAGAAAAAAGGAACAAAACACGTGCCATTATTGCCATTGCGCGGACTGCTTGTTTTTCCGACAATGGTGCTGCATATAGATGTTGGTCGCGACCGTTCTGTGGCGGCATTAGAAAAAGCACTGCTAGAAGATAATATTGTCTTTTTAGCTACGCAAAAAGATATGAGCATTGAAGATCCCAAAAGAGCAGATCTTCATAAAATTGGAACCTTGGCTTATGTAAAGCAAATGTTAAAATTGCCAAACGGTACAATTCGCGTATTAGTTGAAGGGTTAGAACGTGGACAATTAAAAAATTATGAAGAAGAAGAAAATTTCACGACGGTAGAAGTAACGCCTTTTGCGGACGAAACAGAAAGAGATGCGGAACAAGATGCGTTAATGCGATTGTTGCTAGAGCATTTCGAGAATTACGCTAAAAGCTCGAAAAAAGTTAGCAATGAAACATACAATACTGTTGCAGATATCGAAGAACCGGGACGTTTAGCAGATATGGTCGCTTCTCATTTATCGATGAAAGTAGCTGCAAAACAAGAAGTTCTGGAAATGTTTGATATTAGTAAACGATTAGAATTATTAATTACGCGTTTGCACAGCGAACAAGAAGTTGTCGATCTTGAAAAAAAGATTAACCTTCGTGTTAAAAAAGCAATGGAACAAACGCAAAAAGAGTTTTATTTGCGCGAGCAGATGAAAGCGATTCAATCAGAGCTTGGTGACAAAGACGGGAAATCCGCTGAAGTCGTTGATTTGAAAAAGCGGATTGAAGAGGCAAAAATGCCGGAGTCTACGGAAAAAACGGCTTTAAAAGAACTTGATCGCTACGAAAAACTTCCTGCAGCGGCTGCGGAAAGTGGCATTATTCGTAATTACATCGAATGGCTTGTGACAATTCCGTGGACAGAATCGACAGAAGATCGGTTGGATATCAAGTATGCTGAAGATGTACTAGACCGGGACCACGATGGTTTAGAAAGCGTCAAAGAACGTGTACTTGAGTATTTAGCTGTACAACAAATGACCAATTCTTTGCGTGGACCGATTCTTTGTTTAGTTGGACCACCTGGTGTCGGGAAAACATCACTTGCAAAATCAATTGCCGAGTCACTCGACCGTAATTTTGTCCGCGTTTCACTTGGCGGCGTTCGAGATGAATCTGAAATTCGTGGTCATCGCCGTACATATGTAGGCGCGATGCCAGGTCGAATCATTCAAGGTATGAAAAAAGCAGGTACTGTGAACCCGGTATTCTTATTAGATGAAATTGATAAAATGTCGAACGATTTCCGCGGCGATCCATCTTCAGCGATGCTTGAAGTATTGGACCCAGAACAAAACAATTCGTTTAGTGATCATTACATTGAAGAAACCTACAATCTTTCCAATGTTCTTTTCATTGCGACAGCGAATGATCTTGGATCTATTCCAGGACCATTACGCGACCGGATGGAAGTCATCACCATTGCAGGTTACACAGAAGTCGAAAAACAAATGATTGCGAAAAACCATTTAGCGCCAAAACAATTAAAAGAACACGGTTTATCTGCAGAGCAATTACAGTTTGAAGACGATGCTTTGTTAAACGTTGTTCGTTATTATACGCGTGAAGCAGGGGTTCGTGGACTAGAACGTCAAATTGCTTCGATTTGCCGAAAAGTAACAAAGCAAATTGTGTCAAAAGAAGAAGAACACGTGATTGTTGGGGAAAAAGAAGTCGAAGCTTATCTTGGGAAGCGTAAATTCCGTTATGGTATGGCGGAGTCGGAAAACCAAGTGGGCGTTGCAACTGGACTTGCTTATACAACAGTTGGCGGAGATACGCTTCAAATTGAAGTGTCGTTATCTGCTGGAAAAGGTAAACTGCAATTGACGGGTAAACTAGGAGATGTCATGAAAGAGTCTGCTCAAACGGCGTTATCCTTTGTCCGAGCTCGCGCAGAATCGCTCGGCATCGATCCGAAATTCCATGAGTCGCATGATATTCACATTCACGTTCCAGAAGGTGCCGTACCAAAAGACGGACCATCAGCGGGGATTACGATTGCAACAGCTTTAGTGTCTGCGTTAACGAAACGTCCAATTCGACGTGAAGTAGGCATGACCGGCGAAATTACCCTTCGCGGCCGCGTACTGCCAATCGGTGGAATTAAAGAAAAAACCTTGAGCGCGCATCGTGCTGGGTTGAAAACCATCATTTTGCCAATCGACAATGAGCGAGACCTGGAAGACATTCCAGAGACAATCCGCAAAGAGATGACCTTTAAATTGGTCTCTCAAGCAGATGAGGCATTAGAAATCGCCTTAGAAGGAGAAAATGAATGAAAGTTAATAATGTAGAACTAGTTATCAGTGCCGTTCGTCCAGATCAATACCCAGAAGACGGCTTGCCAGAATTTGCTTTAGCTGGACGATCAAACGTAGGTAAATCATCTTTTATCAACAAAATGATTGGCCGCAAGAGCATGGCGCGTATTTCCTCAAAACCAGGTAAGACACAAACGCTTAACTTCTATAAAATTGAAGAAAAATTGTTTTATGTCGATGTACCTGGTTACGGTTATGCGAAAGTTTCAAAAAGTGAACGTGAAGCATGGGGCAAAATGATCGAGCGATACATTACTGACCGCGAACCATTGCGTGCTGTGATTCAAATCGTTGACTTGCGCCATCCGCCAAGCAAAGATGATATTGCGATGTATGATTTCATGAAACATTTTGAAATCCCGTGTATCATCATTGCAACAAAAGCGGATAAAATTCCAAAAGGCAAATGGGACAAGCATAAGAAAATTGTCCGTACGACTTTAGATATGGATAAATCCGATCCATTAATTGTCTTCTCGTCTGAAACCGGATTGGGTAAAGATGAAGCGTGGCAAGAAATTGAAAGCAGAATGTAAAACAAGTGCGCAGCCCTCGGGTTGCGCTTTTTTATTTGGAATTTTAATGTGTTGCGCTATTTTATGCGTGGAAATCTTCTAAATCCACTTCTCTATTAACAGTTAATTCCGACTAAGAGCGTTATGCTTGTGACGTGTAAAACTGTTTGCTAGTATTAATTTATAATAATTATAATCAGGAGCTAGGTTCATGCCTTGTTCACAATTTTAGAGTCAACATTATGCATAAAAGTGTTATACTTAATAGAGATGAAATATTGAACGTGAAAGGTGTTTTGTTCCCATGCACACATTAGTAGTCGGTGTGAATTATCGCTCTGCACCTGTGGAGATTCGTGAAAAGCTATCATTTATCGAAAATGATTTGCCACAGGCGATGGAAGCGCTGAAACAACAAAAAAGCATATTAGAAAACGTGATTGTTTCTACCTGCAACCGGACGGAAATTTATGCAGTAGTGGATCAGCTTCACACAGGAAAGTACTATGTAAAACAATTTCTTGCGGATTATTTTGACTTGCCAAAAGAAGAGATTTCACAGTACTTATTTATTCATGAGCAAGATGCAGCGATTGAGCATTTGTTCCGCGTTACAGCTGGTATCGATTCTATGGTATTAGGCGAAACACAAATTTTGGGCCAAGTAAAAAATAGCTTTCTTGCGGGACAAGCACAAGGAACGACAGGGACTGTTTTTAATCAATTGTTTAAACAAGCTGTGACCTTGGCGAAAAAAGCACATTCGGAAACAGCGATTGGTGAAAATGCTGTGTCAGTGTCGTATGCAGCTGTTGAACTTGGTAAGAAGATTTTTGGCACGCTTAAAAACAAACATGTTGTTATTTTAGGTGCTGGAAAAATGGGCGAATTGGCGATCAAAAATTTACAAGGCAGTGGAGCAGATCGTGTGACGGTTATTAACCGTACATTCGAAAAAGCTGAACTGCTGGCTGACAAATTTGGTGGCAATGCAAAACCGTTAAGTCAATTGCAATGTGCTTTGTTAGAAGCGGATATTTTAATCTCTTCTACAGGCTCAACAGATTTCGTTATTGATCTTGAATTGATGCAGTTTGTAGAAAAATTGCGCAAAGGCAAACCGTTATTTATGGTTGATATTGCAGTACCACGAGATATGGATCCACGTATTAGCGATTTGCCAAATGTCTTCTTATACGACATTGATGACATGCAAGGCATTGTTGAAGCAAACTTAGCTGAACGTGAACGTGCAGCAGGTGAAATCATGACAATGATCGATCAAGAAGCCATTTTGTTTAACGAGTGGTTAACAACACTTGGCGTGGTACCGGTTATTTCTGCGCTCCGTCAAAAAGCGCTCGGCATACAAGCTGAAACAATGGCAAGTATCGAAAACAAAATGCCGGATTTGACAGATCGCGAGAAGAAAATTCTTAACAAACATACCAAATCGATTATCAACCAATTGTTGAAAGACCCGATTTTGCAAGCGAAAGAAATGGGCGGCGCGCCCAAATCACGTGAACAGCTAGAGCTATTCATGCAAATTTTTGGGATCGAAGAGGAAGTTGAAAAAGAAATCGAAAAGCAGTCGAAAGCTCCACAACAGAAAACGGATAAAGCCGTTCTTCAAACCGAAAGTTCATCAACTGAAACTCCCGGGTATTCATTTTAAGCTTTTCAAAAGAGGCGTTTTCGAATCTATATGTTAAAATGTAGAGACGGAACGCCTTTAACTATGGAGATGAAGGGGAATGGGATGGCTGATATAACAATGGCAAGGCTGCATGAAGCTATGGTTATTCTATATGCTGTCAGCCTTGTTTTTTATTTTATAGATTATTTATATAAAGAAAAAAAAGCAATTCGCATTGCGATGAGCTTACTTGGAATTGTGTGGCTATTGCAAACCATCTTTTTAGGCTTGTATATAGTTGAAACGCAACGTTTTCCGGTGTTGACCTTGTTCGAAGGGATTTATTTCTATGCCTGGTTGTTAGTAACATTGTCGATTGTTTTAAGGATATTTTACCGATTTGATTTTGTCGTGTTTTTCATCAATGTCATTGGCTTTATCTTTATGACCATTCATACATTTTCGCCGGTTCAAATCGAACGGTCACCTGTAGGTGATGCATTAGTGTCGGAATTATTGTTTATCCATGTTAGTTTTGCGATTTTATCGTATGTCGCATTTTCGTTATCCTTTGTGTTTGCGACACTCCACATGGTGTTGTATCGCATGCTGAAGAAGAAAAAATGGACAAAACAATGGTCAAATTTACCGTCGCTTGGCCAAACGCAACAATTTATGACGATATCCATTTTAGTCGGTATTTCTTTATTGTTTGTGTCACTTGTACTGGGATTACAATGGGCGGTTATTTCATTGCCAGAGTTTTCATTATTGGATATGAAAATTATTGGATCTTTTATTTTACTTGTTTTATACAGCTTAGTTCTTTGGCGACATCGCAAAGGTTCGTTAAATGGCATGAATTATGCACTGGCTCATACGTATTTGTTTTTAGTGCTGCTCATCAATTTCTTTTTAGGCAGCCGGTTATCTGATTTTCATTTTTGGTATTAAAGAGAGGTAGGATATAGTTGAGAAAAATTATTGTAGGTTCGAGAAGAAGCAAGCTAGCGTTAACACAAACTAACCAGTTTATCGATAAATTAAAAGCAGCAGGAGCACCTTTTGAATTTGAAATTAAAGAAATCGTGACAAAAGGCGATCGAATTGTCGATGTTATGCTTTCTAAAGTTGGCGGGAAAGGCTTGTTTGTAAAAGAAATCGAGCAAGCACTTTTTGATCGTGAAATCGATTTTGCCGTTCACAGCATGAAAGACATGCCTTCGGTTTTACCTGAAGGTTTGGCAATCGGATGCATTCCAGAACGTGAAGATCCACGCGATGCGTATATCGCAAACGACCACGTGAAATTATTAGACTTACCAGTTGGAGCAGTTGTTGGAACAAGTAGTTTACGCCGTAGTTCACAATTGTTATTGTTGCGTCCAGACCTTGATATTCAATGGATTCGCGGCAATATTGACACGCGTCTTGCGAAACTAAAATCAGGAGATTTCGATGCCATTATTTTAGCAGCAGCTGGGTTAAAACGAATGGGCTGGAAAGATGATTTAGTAACCGAATTTCTTGAAGTGGATGAATGTCTACCAGCCATTGGACAAGGTTCACTCGGAATTGAATGCCGTGAAGAAGATACAGAACTTCTTAGTGAATTAGCAAAACTAAATCATGAAGATACAGCTTTAGCAGTAAACGCTGAACGTAAATTCCTTAAAGATATGGATGGCAGCTGCCAAGTGCCTATCGCTGGATATGCTACTGTGAAAGATGGAGAAGTTACATTTACTGGACTTATTTCTTCACCAGAAGCTGACCAAGTGTTTAAAGAAATGGCAATTAGCCATGATCCAATCGAAGCAGGACGAATTGTTGCTGAAAAAATTAGTGCTCAAGGCGGTTATGACTTAATTCAACGCGTCAAAGCTGAAAGCAATGTCTAATAGCAAAAAACTGCTCGAAGGAAAAACAATCGTTTTTACCGGTTCTAGGAAACCGGTAGAAGCGATTTCTCATGCACAATCATTTGGAGCCAACACAAAGTATGTGCCACTTGTTGAAACGATTGTTCGCCAGTCAGAAAAGCCGGATTTTACGGAATATGACTGGCTCATTTTCACTAGTCGAACAAGTGCCGAAGTGTTTTGTTCGTTCAATGAAACTGTACCTGTTAAAATTGCAGCAGTCGGTACTCAAACCGCAGCAGTTTTAAAAAAACATGGTCATCAAGTGGATTTTATCCCGAAAATGTTTAGTGCAGATCAGTTTATCCAAGAATTTCCGCCTGTCTCAGGAAAAGCGAAATGTTTGTTTATCAAAGGGCAAATGGCGAAAAACACCATTTCCACTATGTCCATGCAAGTCGATGAATGGACGGTTTACGATACTGTGTTAAATAGTGAAAATGCAAAAACTATTTCACAATTCAAAGACGTGATCATTCTGTTTGCCAGTCCTTCTGCGGTAAGAGCATATCGTCAAGCAGGGGGCAATTGGTCGAACATCCAAGTCGCTGCAATTGGCCACGTAACGAAAAAAGCCATTATAGAAAATGGTGGCACAGTGGATTTTATGCCTGAAAAATATACGTATATTGAAGTGATCAATGAAATAGCGAAAGGAAGTTTGTCGACATGAAAGAATTGAATTTTAATCGTCATCGCCGTTTACGCGGTTCAGCTAATCTTCGTTCAATGGTTCGCGAAACAAGTTTACATAAAGAGGATTTTATTTATCCGATTTTTGTAGTTGAAGGAGAAAATGTGAAAAATGAAATTTCATCTATGCCTGGCGTATTCCAATTTTCGATGGATAACTTAGGTACTGAACTGGATGAAGTAGTAGACCTTGGTATTCCTTCTGTTATTCTCTTCGGCGTACCAAATGAAAAAGACGCAGTCGGAACGCAAGCTTATCATGATCATGGCATTACGCAAGAAGCCATTCGTTTTGCGAAAAACCGTCATCCTGAATTAGTCGTTATTGCAGATACATGTCTGTGTCAATATACCGACCATGGCCATTGTGGCGTAATCGAAGACGGTGTCATCTTAAATGACGAGACACTTGATTTATTGGCGCGAACTGCTGTGTCTCAAGCAAAAGCTGGAGCTGATATTATTGCACCGTCAAACATGATGGACGGTTTTGTTGCAGCAATTCGTTACGGACTAGACCAAGCAGGGTTTGAAAATACGCCAATCATGTCTTACGGTGTTAAATATTCTTCTGCTTATTACGGACCTTTCCGCGAAGCGGCTCACAGTACACCTCAATTTGGAGACCGGAAAACCTACCAAATGGACCCGGCAAATCGTATGGAAGCGCTACGTGAAACTGCTTCTGACGTTCAAGAAGGCGCAGATTTCATGATTGTGAAACCGGCATTGTCGTATTTGGATATTATTCGCGAAGTTCGCGACAATTTCGATATTCCCATCGTTGCCTACAATGTTTCAGGTGAATACGCAATGGTCAAAGCAGCTGCAGCAAATGGCTGGATTGATGAAAAGAAAATCGTTTTAGAAACTTTATTAAGCATGAAGCGCGCAGGCGCAGATATCGTGATGACGTATCACGCAAAAGACGCAGCACGCTGGTTGGAGGGAAAAGAATGACATACGAAAAATCATTAGCCGCATTTGCGGAAGCCAAAACATTAATGCCAGGCGGCGTTAACAGCCCGGTTCGTGCGTTTAAATCGGTCGATATGGATCCGATTTTCATGCAGTCTGGAAGTGGCGCGACCATTAAAGACGTAGATGGCAACACGTATATTGATTATGTTTTATCTTATGGTCCCCTTATTTTAGGTCATGCACAAGAAGATGTAGTGAAAGCCATTCAAGAAACGGCTGCACTTGGAACTTCTTTCGGTGCACCAACAGAACTAGAAAACCAAATGGCGAAATTAGTTATGGACCGTGTGCCATCAATCGAAATGGTGCGTATGGTGTCTTCTGGAACAGAAGCAACGATGAGCGCATTGCGTGTAGCTCGTGGCTATACAGGACGCGACAAAATCTTAAAATTCGAAGGCTGCTACCATGGTCATGGCGACAGTTTGTTAATCAAAGCAGGTTCAGGCGTTGCAACTTTAGGTTTGCCAGATTCACCTGGTGTACCAGCATCAGTTGCTCAAAACACCATCACAGTCCCTTTCAATGATCTTGAAAGCGTTCGTTTAGCTTTCCAAGAGTTCGGCGATCAACTAGCGGCTGTGATTGTAGAACCAGTTGCAGGGAATATGGGCGTTGTCCCACCGAACGAAGGTTTCTTAATGGAACTTCGCAACTTAACACACGAAAACGGCACAGTGCTCATTTTTGATGAAGTAATGACAGGTTTCCGTGTTGGTTATAACTGTGCACAAGGCTATTACGGCGTAACGCCTGATATGACTTGCCTAGGAAAAGTAATTGGCGGCGGTTTACCAGTTGGTGCATTCGGAGGCAAGCGTGAAATTATGGAGCAAGTTGCACCGAGTGGTTCGATATACCAAGCGGGTACATTGTCAGGTAACCCACTTGCTATGCGTGCTGGCTTTGAAACACTTTCTCGC
Organism: Planococcus donghaensis MPA1U2; assembly: GCF_000189395.1. Taxonomy (GTDB): domain Bacteria; phylum Bacillota; class Bacilli; order Bacillales_A; family Planococcaceae; genus Planococcus; species Planococcus donghaensis_B. Next base: position 29,869 of record NZ_AEPB01000038.1, read on the forward strand.
TTATCAGAAGAAAGCTACAACACGTTCATCGAACGCGGCGATCAACTTGAAAAAGGATTCCGTGAAGCCGCAACAAAATACAACATCCCGCATACAGTTAACCGTGCAGGATCAATGATCGGCGTATTTTTCACAAACGAAGACGTAGTTGATTTCGAATCAGCAAAAACCTCAGACCTTGAACTGTTCGCAAATTATTACCGCTTAATGGCGGAAGAAGGCATTTACTTGCCACCATCACAGTTTGAAGGCATGTTCTTATCGACTGCCCATACGGAAGAGCATATCGCAAAAACCGTAGAAGCATTCCATACCGTATTTGCTAAACTGGCACGTTAATATAATAAGTAGAGCTACCCCAAAAGTTATGTAAATAACTGGGGTAGCTTTTTTTGTGTTGAGTTTTTGGATGTAGGAAATCGTTGTTTTTCGTTCCGATGCTCGCTTTCCGCGGACACGGCCTCAGCCGCTTCACTCACTGCGTTCGCTCCAGGGTCTTCAGCTCGTGTTATTTCCGCAGGAGTCGAGCATCTGCACTCCAAACAACCAGGCGTATTACTTTAATAGAAAGTTGTCTTGCTGAATAAAAGTAATATTTTTTTAATGAGATACCATTCAAGAATAATGAGGAAACAACGCTCATAAGTCACTTTTTTTTAGCCCATATATGTTATAAATAACCCCTGATTTGTAGAAATAAGAAGAAGTGATAAATTCAACTCATTAACTCAACCTAAATGAAGTCCACTCACTAAGCTTCGGCGCGTCAGCGGGCTAGGTGAAGCGAAAAGACCGGTGCACTTCCGGGCTTATCGCGAGAGCCATGCCCAAAGCGTCCGAAGCGGAATTAGAAAACGACACAACCTATCCCACGATTCAACCAAAAGATGTTCACACCCCAAGCTTCGGCGCGTCCAAGGGCTAGGCGAAGCTAGAAGACAGGTGTACTTCCTGGCTTCTGGCGAGAGCCATGCCCAAAGCGCCCGAAGCAGAATTAGAAAGCGATTCTCACTATTTCCATCCTCGTGATTCCGTAAAATACTAGCTCCCTTCAAGAACTTCAAAATAACTTGACGCAAAAACCTTCTATTGAGTACAATAAGAGTAATTAGATATTCATGCGTTGATGAGGATAGTAGGGTATACGGGCATTTCAGAGAGAGGACCATTTGGTGAGAGGTCTTTATGGCGTATAGTTGAATGTCACCTCGGAGCAGTTGCCGTGAAATGAGTAGCGGGAACCGGACTTAACATCCGTTATGAAACTTGAGAGCCAGGTCTGTAACTAGACCTGTGTATAAAGGTGGTACCGCGAAAAACTCCTTCGTCCTTTAAAGACGACAGGAGTTTTTTGCGTTCTACCAGAAACTAAAGGAGGAATTCCCATGACTGAACAAATGTCCACAAAGTACGATCCGCAATCGATTGAGAAAGGCCGTTATGATTGGTGGGTCGACCAAAAATTCTTTGAAGCAAAACCAGAAAGCGGCAAAACGCCGTATACCATCGTGATTCCTCCGCCTAACGTTACCGGCAAACTACACTTAGGTCACGCGTGGGACACAACATTACAAGACATTATGACGCGAATGAAACGCATGCAAGGTTTTGACGCACTATGGCTTCCAGGAATGGATCATGCAGGGATTGCAACCCAAGCCAAAGTAGAAGGCAAACTAAAAGAAGAAGGCCGTTCACGTTATGATTTAGGACGCGAGGCGTTTCTTGAAGAATCATGGAAATGGAAAGATCAATACGCTGGCCATATTCGTGAGCAATGGGCAAAATTAGGTTTAGGACTTGATTATTCGCGTGAACGCTTTACATTAGATGACGGATTGTCAAAAGCTGTACGTGAAGTATTCGTGAAATTATACGAGAAAAAACTCATTTACCGCGGCAAATACATTATCAACTGGGACCCGAATACGCAAACAGCGATTTCAGATATTGAAGTAATTCATAAAGACGTAAAAGGTGCTTTTTATCACATGCGTTATCCGCTTGCTGACGGCAGTGGCCATATTGAAGTAGCGACAACTCGACCAGAAACAATGCTTGGCGATACAGCTGTCGCGGTTCACCCGAAAGACGATCGCTATAAGCATTTAATCGGAAAAAAAGTTATCTTACCAATCGTGGGTCGCGAAATTGAAATTGTTGCAGACGATTACGTGGATCGAGAATTTGGAAGTGGTGCTGTTAAAATCACACCAGCTCATGACCCAAATGACTTTGAAATTGGCAACCGTCACAATTTAGAACGTGTACTAGTTATGAATGAAGATGGATCAATGAACGAAAATGCTGGCAAATACGAAGGCTTAGATCGCTTTGAATGCCGTAAGCAAATCGTAAAAGACTTACAAGACATGGACGTGTTGTTCGAAATTGAAGAGCATATTCACTCTGTTGGTCACTCTGAGCGTAGCGGTGCTGTAGTTGAGCCTTATCTATCAACTCAATGGTTTGTTGATATGCAACCATTAGCTGCTGCATCTGTAGAAGCACAAAAAAATGGCGACGGTGTTAATTTTGTACCGGATCGTTTTGAAAAAACGTATTTACACTGGATGGAAAACATTCGCGACTGGTGTATTTCTCGTCAACTGTGGTGGGGACATCAAATTCCAGCTTGGTATCATAACGAAACAAATGAAATTTACGTTGGTCACGAAGCACCAGCTGACGCTGAAAACTGGACACAAGATGAAGATGTATTAGACACATGGTTCTCATCTGCTTTATGGCCGTTCTCAACTCTTGGCTGGCCCGAAGAAAACGATGATCTTAGCCGCTACTACCCAACAGATGCATTAGTGACAGGTTATGACATCATCAACTTCTGGGTATCCCGCATGATTTTCCAAGCGTTAGAATTTACCGGAGAAAAACCGTTTAAAGACGTGTTAATTCACGGCTTGGTTCGTGATGCTGAAGGCCGTAAAATGTCGAAGTCACTTGGTAACGGTGTTGACCCAATGGACGTTATTTCTCAGTACGGAGCAGATTCGCTGCGTTACTTCTTAGCGACAGCATCGTCCCCAGGGCAAGACCTTCGTTATTCAAACGACAAAGTCGAGTCAGTATGGAACTTTGCCAATAAAATTTGGAATGCGTCTCGTTTTGCATTGATGAATATGGAAGGCATGACGTACGATCAAATTGATTTATCAGGCAAAAAGTCAGTTGCAGATTCATGGATTTTAACGCGTTTAAATGAAACCATTGAACAAGTAACAGAGCTTGCAGAACGTTATGAGTTTGGCGAAGTGGGACGTTCACTTTACAACTTTATCTGGGATGATTTCTGTGACTGGTATATCGAAATGTCGAAGTTGCCATTATACGGTGAAGACGAAAGAGCGAAAAAAATGACGCGTTCGGTACTTGCTTATGTACTGGATAACACCATGCGTTTACTGCACCCGTTCATGCCATTTATTACAGAAGAAATTTGGCAGAACTTGCCGCATGAAGGCGAATCAATTACGCTTGCCGCTTGGCCAACAGTTGACGACTCGTTAACAAACCAAAGTCAGTCTTCTAGCATGAAGTTGTTAATGGACGTGATTCGTTCGGTTCGTACAATTCGTGCAGAAGTACAGTCGCCAATGAGCAAAAAAGTGCCATTGACGATTTCTGCAAAAGATGCCAATACGCATGCCGTATTAGAAGCAAACGCTGCGTATATCGAACGTTTCTGTAACCCAGAAACCTTAACGATCGGTGAAAACATCGTAGCTCCTGAAAAATCGATGTCAGCAGTAGTATCAGGTGCTGAATTGTTCATGCCACTAGAAGGCTTGATCGATATTGATGCAGAGCTTGCTCGTTTAAACAAAGAGCTTGATAAGTGGGCAAAAGAAGTAAAACTTGTTAGCGGCAAATTGTCGAACGAACGCTTTGTTTCAAAAGCACCTGAAGCAGTAGTTGCTGAAGAGCGTGCAAAACAAGCTGATTACATGGAAAAACATGCAACGGTTGAAAAACGCATTGAAGAACTAAAGAATCTATAAAACGATAAAACCGCTTTCCCAGATTGGGAGAGCGGTTTTTAAATGGTTTATAAGCTAATAAGATGAACTATAAAACTAATATTTCAAATCGCTTTGGGCATAGTTCTCGCAAGAAGCCAGAAAAAGAACGCCAGTCTTCTTGCTTCGCTTAGCCTTTGGTCGCGCCTGCGCTAAGAAATTTACTAAATCAGGTGTGCCTATATCTATACGTTGTTTTTATAAGAGATAGTTGGAAGAAAGGTAGAGAATCTAGTCTAACTTAAAAAAATTTATTTCAGTCGATCTTCCCGCTGAAAAGGAGCATGTTTTTCCATTTTTCGGATATGTTCTACAAACAGTTCTGCAATGTTGTCATCATGTGTTTCATAAAACGAACGAGCACCCACAGGATCTTCGATTTCATTAAATACATGCTGTCCATCTTCAAGTAGTAAAAAGTCTATTCCAACATAATCGCTATTTAATGCACGAGCAATGCGCAATACATCTTTTTCTTGAGCAGCTGTTAATACGTATTTTTCGACAGATGCACCGAGTGAATAATTGGCTTTAAACGAGTCATTAGAAATTCGTTTCACAGCCCCTACAATTTCCAAGCCGATCACATAAACTCGAATATCCGCTTGGTGTGCCACAACCGGTTGGAAAAGAAGAGGGGAAGTCGTGTTTGGTATATCTTTTTCTGATTGGAGCAGCCACACTTCTTTACCACCGTGACCGTTCGAAGTTTTTGCAATGCATGGATAGCCAGGTGCTTGTCGGTAACTTGGTATAGTCGGAACACCGAGCAACATAAACAACTCAAAACTTTTCCATTTGTCATTAGCAATGCGATTTACTTCTGCGCGATTGATCAAGTGAATGCCTTGATCTTCTAAAAAACGAGCAGCATTTGGTCGCCGTGCGCGAAACACAACAAGTTCACCGGCTAAATGATTGGCCAACCGCGTCAGCCCTTCATCACTCCAGTCGTCCCACTCGACCAAATCAAAATCTCCAAATCGTTGTAATTCTTCTATAAATCCGTGGTTGCGTTTTGCATCCTGCGTTTCATATAGAAGTTTCATGACAAGTCCTCCAATATATAAGCAATCATGGCATCGGCGACATTGATTCCCGTGACATTTAAAATATTGCGAATGTGTGCAGCTGCATTGACTTCACAAACGAGCGGCTGTTCATCTTCACCGTACAACAAATCAACACCTGCGAAAGTGGCGCCAACAGCTTGAGCTGCGGCTAACGCGACGTCTTGTTGAGCTGAAGTAAGCTCAATCGGAGATGCCACACCGCCATTAGTAATGTTGGCGCGGAAATCCGTTGTGGAATGGCGATGCATCGCAGCGACAATTTCACCGCCAACAATATTAACGCGAATATCACGACCACGACTCGTTTCGATAAATTCTTGAAAAACAAAATCTATTCCTCTAAGACTCTCGACTTTTTCGTAAAACTGTTTTTCTGTCTCAATCAAATATACTTTCATACCGAAAGAACCATGTCCTTCTTTTATGATCATGGGTAGTTTTAAGCGATCAATGACTTTCTCAAAATAACCGGAATGGATGATTGAGAAATTCGGATATACTTTTGGCGCTACGATGGTTCTTGGCATGGGCAAACTTTGAGCAGCAAGTTGAACGTATTGCGTAGCTTTGTTATCGCATAAATCAATAACCGCCGGATCGTTATAAACGGGAACACCCCGGCTTTTTAAAAAATAGCCTAGTAAAATATCCTTATCCAATAATATTGCAAAATCAGGTATACTTAAATTGACTGATAAATCCATTATAGTTTCATAATTTTTCATAATTTTTACAGACACTCCTGCCCGTTGTGCTGCTTCTGCAACCAAACTTGCTTGGTCTGCAAATTTATCGGAAACTAAGCTTCCGTTGTAGATCACCCAACAACTCGTCATTACCATTCCACCTTCGTGCTATAATCGTACTCAAAAAGTGTATCATGTTTATTGAAGAAATGAGGCTACTAATGATAATTGGACTTGAACAATATAAAGAAAAATGGAATATCCAAACAGATACGGCTATTCACCCAGGTTTAGATGCTATTACAGCGGCTCTTGAAGAAGTTGGGAATCCACATAAAGTTGGAAAGTTTGTTCACTTAGCGGGTACAAACGGAAAAGGATCCACTGCCACTTTTTTAGCAAGTATTTTGCAAGCTCATGGCTTTTCTGTCGGTAATTTCTATTCCCCGTGCATTGAAGACCTCCATGATCAAATTCAGTTGAATGGCAACCCCATTAGCCCAGTAGAACTTGATCGTATTATGCAGCAACTTAGTCACGTAAAAACACCATTAACGGATTTTGAACTGTTAACACTAGCGGCATTACTGATTTTTAAAGAACATCAACCAGACTTTGCGATTATCGAAGCAGGCATGGGAGGTGCATTAGACAGCACGAACGTAATCATTCCTGAAATTGCGATTATCCCATCTATTTCTATGGACCATACAAACTTTTTAGGAAATTCAATAGAAGAAATTACTCGGCATAAAGCAGGAATTATAAAAAAATGGCAGCCTGTTGCAATTGGAAAACTGCCTGTAAAATCACTAGATATTATTCGAGAAACTGCGAATAAGCTTCACGCTGATATAATTAGGCCAAAAGACCTTAATAATCTAAATTTAAAATTAAAAGGTCCTCATCAATTAGAAAATGCCAGTTTAGCTTTGGAAGCGGCAAAAGAATTGCTTGGAAAAAACTTTAGCGAAGAACAAGCTATAAAAGGATTGTCATCCGCAAATCTTGCGTATCGTTTTGAAGAAGTATTTCCGGGAGTTATTTTTGATGGAGCACACAATAAGGCGAGTGCAGAGGCGTTAGTAAAAACTGTGAAAGAAGCGTATCCTGGCCATTCTGTTCATATCGTAATGGGAATTCTTAAAGACAAAGACTATATAAATGTGCTGCGTGAATTAGAAAAAATAAGCGATTGTTTTACATTTATAGACTTTGACAACGAGCGTGCATTACCTGCTGAAAAATTATTAACAGAATGCAACATTAAAAGGAAGACAATTCTAAAATATAATGATATATTACCTGTATACGAAAAAGAGGTAGTGACTATAGTCACTGGATCTTTGTATTTACTTTCCCTTCTAAGAAACGCAAATTATTCGTTTTTTGAACATTATCATCAACTATAAAAATAAAAATTCGTACTATGCAATGCAGAGAGGAAAGATGTTATGGAGGGAAATGCAAAGCGGAAAAAAATTCTTTGGAGTTTATGGATTTTGATTGTGCCGGCAAGTTTATTACTTGTTTATAACTTTTTTCCTCCTACTGTAAACAATCCGTGGAATTTAGTAGGCTATATTTTATTTTTTGTATTGATGAGCTTAATGCCGATGAACATTAATGGAGCTTCGACATTTTTAGTGCAATGGGTTACTGTGGCGCTGTTCCTTAAATACGGAGTTTTTATCGAAATCGTGGTTTCGCAATTAGCAATGTTGATTGTGTTATATAGAAGTCGTACACAGGAAGATCAGTCGTTGCGAATTCCATTTAACTCACTTATGTTTTTTGGGGTTTCATTAATCGCAGGATTAACTTATATGGCAATAGGCGGAGAAATCAATTCGCTCAACCTCTTACACGTCATTGTGTTTGGGTTAATTTTTCAAGTAGTGTCAGTGCTCGTCAACCAAGTCATTTTTTATTTGTACGATTACATAGATGGCAATTCGGGTTAAGTTTTTCTCTGTAGATGCAATTTGGGATTTTGTGTTGATGATTGTGATTTTCCCATATGCGATTGCTTTATATATGTTTGAATCCTACATTGGCGTTGTTGCATTGCTTTTATTAGGTATTCCTTTCTTCACAATGACCGTCGTTATGAAAATGTATAACAACTCGGAACAAATCAATATGGACTTGAAAAAAGCAGGAGTGATTGGTCACCAACTTGCTGACCGTCTTGAAACCAATGAAGTTTTCGATTTGTTTATCGTAGAAGTAGCCAAATTGTTTAAAGTAGAGTATGCGTACGTTATTGATTACCGTGATGGCCTTCAACAATTTATGCGCATTTACGAAAACGGGCAATTAGAGCCGCGCGACATTGCTTCTATTTCCTATGAAAAAGGAACGGCCGGAAGAGTCATATTGACGGGTGAATCTTTTATCTATAATGAAAAAAGCGATTGGGAAAACTTATCAACTGGAAATTTACCAGCAGATACACAAAGTATAATGGCAACTCCAATTGCCCGTAACAATAAAACAGAAGGGGTGCTTGTACTAGCCTCGAAAAAGAAATACGCATTTGCAAAACATCAGTTGAAGATTTTGGATATCCTCAGTACGTATTTTGCTGTATCACTTGAAAAAGCAGGGTATATGCAGCGCGTTATCGCGAAAAGTGAACGTTGCGGATTAACTCGCTTGTATAATTACCGTTATTTAGACGAAAGTCTAGAAAAACACATTCAAGAAATGAAAGACGGTAAACTAGAGCAATTATCACTCATTATGATGGATATCGATCATTTCAAAAGCATCAATGACCGGTACGGACATCAAAGTGGCAATGACATTTTAGTTCAGTTAGCTGATATACTTCGAGAAGAAATAGCTGGCGAAGGTATGGTGGCCCGATACGGGGGCGAAGAATTTGTTGTACTTCTTCGAAATTACAGCAAAGAACTGGCAATGCTGCTAGCTGAAAAGTTACGAAAGCGTATCGAAAATCATGAATTCCTCATTGAAACTGATTTAGCCAATGAACGTCAACAGCAAATTATTCACATCACGATGAGCATTGGTGTGTCATCTGCGCCAGAAGATAGTGATGAAGGAATGTCATTAATCCGTAATGCGGATCGAGCGTTATACATCGGTGCTAAACAAGCTGGTCGAAATAAAGTTGCAGCTTATTCGAAATAAGACTGTGAAAGAGTATAACTCTTTTACGGTCTTTTTTTCCTATTTAAAATTGAAAAATGTTAATTTTTTTAGTGAAAACATGTGAATTTACAAAAAACACTATTCAGACCGACTATAAAAATGTAATATGAAGTTAAGTAAGATTATAGATAAAAAGTTTCTTTTATTAGGAATAAAAAGGAATATTAAAGTGTTTCTTTAAGGGGTGGCTGCTTATGGCTTTAAATGAAAAAGGTTTGAGTTTAGTTGAAGTTCTAGCAGCGGTGGTTATTTTGAGTATTGTATTTGTTGGCATCATGACCATCTTCCCTCAAATGACGTTATTTAATAACAAGACAGAAACAAAACTGGACACGATGAATTTAGCTAGACAAGAAATTTCACTTATATCTGGAGAATCAGCATGGGTAGGAAAACGCAATAGTAGTGATTCGGATATTTACGAAGATTTTAAAACGGTTTTAGCAGCGAAAATGCCTGCGACAGGCTTTAATAAAGTAGCTCAGTATCCTAAGTTTGTTCGTTATGAAAAAGTGGATGATTACCGTTATGAAGCAGACATTTATTTAGAATGTCAGGCTTTTTTAGAACAAGATGTAAATGGCATGACATGTAACAATCCGAATTTGACACAATTATACAAAGTTCACCTGAAAGTGTATGACGGTGCTCGTATAAGCAGTCAAACATATTCCTATATTAAATTCCTTGTCGAAGAAAAGGTTGATTAATATGAAAAATGACGAAAAAGGAATAACAATGATTGAAATTCTCGCCGCACTTGTATTGGTTTCACTTGTAGTAGCAGGTGCGTGGACAGCGATGTCGATTGGGTTTAAACATAGTGTCGTTGAGACTACAAAAACGCATATACAACAAGATGCAGCTTTAGTAATTGCGAAGTTATCAAGTGCTCATCGGAAAAGTGATCGTTACCTCGTGAAAATTGAAAATAAGCAACTCATGTTACAAACCTGTTCTGATGAAACAGGTTGCGGACCTTATGAAAGGCTTATTGATAAAGACTATGACTTTACCGGTACATCCATCAATGGGATTGTTTATACGGGTGCATCCTTTTCTGAAGTAACAATCGTTCCTAAAGAACAGCATAACCCAGTTTCTTTAACACTCACTTCCGGTAAAGCTTCAATTTCCATAGATACAGTCTTAACGCGACTCATCACAGGCATGTTCGAAACGGGGGAGAGAAATGAAAGTTCTCAAAAATCAGCAAGGATACGCATTATTAGTTGTCCTATTAATCGTAGTTCTATTCTTTAGCTTATCAGCTACATTTATTGCAGGTTCTTTAAATCATTCGAAACAAGAGCAAACGATCGATGTCAACAATCATGCTGTAGCTGCTGCAGAAATGGGGACTTTGTACTTTACAACTGATTTTGAACGAGAACTTAAAATGTTGAAGTATGAAATGAATACACAAACACAGTTGAAACTAAATGCGCTTATTGACTGTATTAAATACCCCCTTGGCAACGCGTGCAATACACAAGCTAAACGCGATCAATGGGAAGAAACTATTGAACAGGAAATGAAGGCGATTTTAATTGGACGCATTATGGATAAAGTTCAAGTGCTTAATACACAATTAAACGTTAAAAAAGTTCCGTTTACAGCAGAGAAAATTGACTACACAATTTTAAAGACGACTACAGTGAAATTAAACCAAGCATTAAAAAATGTAGATACAGCATCTACTGTCGATAAAGAAGTAGAATCGATTAAAATCGAAATGGAAATCCAAGGAACTTCTGAAGGCGTGACAAAAGATTTAGTAGCCACATTTATAGTGAAAATGCCTGAAGGGTTTTTGAGTTCTGAAGAAACCATTAAAGTCGATACACTACAAATCACCAGTAGTGTAGACATGAAATACGAAAATGTATTTTCGCTAGTTCCCCCCACACAATCATGTTCCGCTTTATTAACAAATGTTTTAAAAAGTATAGCGACAGCGCCTTACGAATGTTTATCATCTTCTGGAGAGAAATTAAGCACTTTCGTGGATCAAATTAAAAATGCCAAACTAGACCCTGTTGATTTCCGCGTATATACAAACAGTTTCAAAGATTATGTTTGTGATAAAAACTGCAACAACATCAATTTTCAAGGTGTCAGTGTAGTCGTAAAAGAAAGTGATACATCTGTTTCAAATAATATTAATAACCTTGTAAACGCGAACCTTATTATTAATGGGAAACTAGGTGCTGGAAATAACTTAATGAACTTAGGGAAGAACGGTGTGAAACAATCACTGGTTGTTAAAGAATTAGCGATAGACGGCAATATTAAAAACTCGGCAAATACCAATTTTCTTGTGCTCGGCTACAACAATCCAGCGGTCATGGCCAACTTAAAATGGGGAAATCACATTGAGATATCCAATAATTCGCGATTCTGTGTAGATATTGATCGTGTAAAAAGTTCAGATTTAGCCCTTCTTTCTCAGCAAATTATCTTTTCGGGAAGTGGAGTCATGTCTTATTTTTCTGCTGATAAAAACAAAGTTTTTGAACTGAAAAACGCATCAGGTGCAGATCGAACTGTTAAAGAAGGAAAAAACACATATAAAATGACCGATCTTTATGTGAAACGGGAAAGTTCTTACTCCACTTTTTTAGCGAATTGTGGCGTATCGACAAAAAGCACCAACACCATGCCTTTAGATGTATCGATTCCCGTTCCGATCGATATTGATATCGATTTGGAAATAGAATACTAAACTATTATTAACTAAAAATTGGAGGATTTACATGATACGCTTATTAGTTTTTCTTATCTTAGCGGCAATTATTTTGGCGCTCACTTATTTCCGCTTTAAACAATTTCCATTGTTAAAACGAATGATTATTTCAGGAGGTGGACTTGCGGCTGCAGCTGTAGCACTTTTAATGCAAGGCACTTATGCCTGGTATATTGTAGCGTTGGCACTTGTTGGTATGTCATTTCTAGCCGCATTTGCATTTGCTAAAATCATCACTAAAGAACGTCAAGAAAAATTACGTATTGTAGAAGAACGCCGCGAGCAAAAACTGCAACAAACATTAAAGAAATCAGCAGCTTTAGAAAAAGCACCAGAAATTGAAACAGATGAAAAGCCAATGTCGTTCGGCATGCAGTCGATTGATGCTGAGCGAGAGGAGATTACACGTGGATAATAAATTAGTCGGTTTAACATTTGCAACCATATTTGGTTTTGCACTCATCGTATTCGGAGCAGCCAACGCTGGCGCTTATGCTGTTGACACATGGATTTTCCCAGTAGAGGAATATGGCGATAACACGTATATTGGCACGAATGATGTATCGAACATGGAAGTTCCAGCTGCAAAAATGATGCTCGCAGGTCAATTAGAAGCGTGGCAATCAGAAGCAAAACTTGATGTTGTTTATCAAGATGCTACAGCAGCATACCCACTTGAAACTGCAGAAATTTTAATAGACGAGACATTAAGTAACGCTCAAACTGGATCACAAAATAGTTTTGTGTTTGGTCTTTCTCAAGACACAACACGTGAATTTTTAGCAGAGCAATTTCCAGTTGCTACTTTTTCAGAGCCTGACGTTGCGACGATCAATAACAAATTGGAAACAGCTTTGAAGGCTGGACAAACAAAAACGAAAGTTTCGATTAGCGATGATAGTTTAAGTGTAGATCGCGAGAAAGTTGTAGATGTCGTTTTCCCTACAAACTTTGTAAGCCTAGATAGCGCAACGGTTATCGAAGCGTTAAATGGCATTCAATTAGCGCCTGAAACGCAATTTTCATTTTTAGACTTTATCGAAGAATTACCATTAACAGATATTAGTGATGAAGAATTGACGCAAATTGCTTCAACGATTTACGGTGCAGTATTGCAAACTAACTTTTTAATCGATGAGCGTAGCATTGGAACACAATTACCTGCACAAGTCCCAGCTGGTCAAGAAGCAGCGATTAATCGCCACTTAGGAGTTGACCTTGCTTTTACAAATCCAAACAAAAGCTCATTTACCTTAAATTTATCGAAGAAAAAAGATTCGTTAAATGCTTCTATTAGTGGTTTTCCATTTGTATACGAATATGCAATTGGTATTACAGAAGAAAAAGAGATTGAAGTGCGATTGGTAAAGCAATTTAGCGCATTTGTAACAAGTGGCAAAAAAGTAGAAGAAAAAGGATTAAAAGGGAAGAGTTTAACGGTTATTCAAACTGTAATCGACAACGGTGAGCCGTTAGAAGTGGTAACGGTATCGAAGGATTTTTATCCCCCAATTCACCGTGTCGAAGTTCATCCATTAGAGAAAAAAGAAGAACCGGCAGCAGAAGCACCTGTTGAAGGTGATGCAGACTTTGTAGATGCAAATGGAGACGGTGTTCATGACGGCACCACTGCAGATCCGGAACCGGGAGATTCAGATTTTGTCGATGTAAATAATGATGGCGTATATGATCCGCCAGTAGAAGAGTCGGACGTACCAAAACCAGGGGAACCAGGATTTGTGGATGAAAACAATGATGGTGTTCATGATGAAGTAGAAAACGAAGAACAACAGCCCCAGAAGAAACCTGTTTATGATAAAGGTGGAAATTTAGTTACGGAATAATAGTCAGAAAGGAGGAGTCGGTATGGCGATTGTCAGAAAAAGACTAGGTGATATTTTAGTCGCACAGGGCTTGTTGACAGAAGCGGACTTACAAGAAACGCTAAACAATAAACCGAGCGATCAAAAGCTCGGTGATGCTTTGTTGCAACGCGGAATCATCACCGAGCGCCAATTGATTGATACGCTTGAAGTACAGTTAGGCATCCCCTACGTCTCGCTGTTCCGCTATCCGTTCGATCCAAAGTTATTTAACGTCGTACCAAAAGATTTTGCTAAGCGTAAACTTTTGGTGCCGTTAAAAACGGTGGGTGACCGTTTGTTTATAGCGATGAACGATCCGACAGATTTTATCACCATCGATGACCTCCGGCTGACGACTGGCTTTCATATTGAACCAGCAATCGCTTCAAAAGAAGATATTGTAAAAACCATTGCCAAATATTACGACGAAGAATCATATGATGAATTGTTGGAAGATATGCCACAAACAGCGGAAGAACAACAAAATGAATTAGACGACTCTGATGCACCGATTGTTCGGTTAGTCAATCAATTGTTATCAAACGCCGTTTCGCAAAAAGCTAGTGATATCCATTTAGACCCGCAAGAAAATCGAGTTCTTGTCCGGTATCGTATTGATGGAACACTACGCACGGAGCGAACCTTACCAAAAAGTATGCAACAAATGATGACGGCACGGATTAAAATTTTATCCAATCTGGACATTACTGAAAACCGAATACCACAAGATGGTCGGATTAAAACAACGGTTGACTTCCGAGCCATCGATTTGCGGGTATCGTCTTTACCAACAGTATTTGGCGAAAAAATCGTAATGCGAATTTTGGATTTGAGTCAAAACCTGACAGACATTTCGAAGCTTGGTTTTAGTGAACTAAATATGCAACGCTTTATGCGAGAAATCAGTAAACCAAATGGCATTGTTTTAATCTCGGGTCCAACTGGATCGGGTAAATCATCAACGCTCTATGCAGCGTTAAATAAACTCAATTCTGAGGAAGTTAACGTTATTACCGTTGAAGATCCCGTTGAGTATCAGTTAGAAGGCATTAACCAGATTCAAGTAAACGCAAATGTCGGTTTAACATTTGCGGCAGGATTGCGATCCATCTTGCGTCAAGATCCTGACATTGTCATGGTTGGAGAAATTCGAGACAAAGAAACAGCTGATATTTCGATACGTGCATCTTTAACAGGTCATTTAGTGTTAAGCACCATACACACAAACGATTCAATCGCCTCGATTACTCGTTTAATGGATATGGGCATTGAACCGTTTCTTGTAACAGCGTCATTAAATGCTGTTATAGCTCAACGATTAATTCGACGCGTTTGTCGAGACTGCAAAGAATTACAGTCAGTTACAGTGAGAGAAAAAGAAATTGCGGCTAAACGCGGGATTCATCTGGAAACCATTGCGCGTGGTAAAGGTTGTCCGGCATGTAACATGAGTGGTTATAAAGGGCGTATGGCTATTCACGAAGTATTGGTTGTAGACGAAGACATCAAAGATATTATCAACCGCGGGGGTTCTGCAGCGGAAATTCGGGAAATTGCTATCAAAAATAAAACCATCTTTCTAATCGACGATGGATTATTAAAAGTAAAGGAGGGCATGACAACGACAGAAGAAGTACTTCGCGTTGCCATGACAGATTAGCCTATGACGACAACTACTACTTTTATCGATCGTGTTTTGACAGAAGCGAAAGACCGTGGTGTTTCCGATATTCATATGACAACAGGCATTACGCCTGTTTTTCGAATTAACGGGAAGTTGGTTCAGTTTGGTGACGAAAAACTGATGCCTGATGATACGTTTTCAATTGCTAAAGCCCTTATGCCTGTTTCATTATGGGATACGTTTTTAGAAAAAGGCGAGATGGATTATACGTATTCGATTCCAGGAGTCGCTCGCTACCGTGTCAACTCTTTTCATCAACGCGGTTCTATCTCACATGCATTTCGAACAATTGCCTCGAATATTCCAAGCATCGACGATCTTCAAATGCCAGATACCTTGAAAAAACTGGCAGATACCCATCAAGGGTTGATTCTTGTGACAGGTCCTACGGGTTCTGGTAAATCGACAACATTAGCGGCAATGATACGTTATATGAACGAACATATGAACAAGCACATTATTACATTAGAAGACCCGATTGAGTATATGCACAGTCATGGAACATCTGTTATTGACCAACGAGAAGTTGGATTTGACACAAAATCATTTGCCAATGGGTTACGTGCTGCACTTCGACAAGATCCAGATGTGATTTTAGTTGGGGAAATGCGTGATTTGGAAACAATCACGACCGCGATTACCGCAGCTGAAACGGGACATTTAGTAATGGGAACGCTACATACATCGAGTGCTGCTTCAACTATTGAACGTATTATCGACGTTTTCCCCCATGAACAACATGCACAAATCCGAACGCAACTTGGAGGTATTATTAAAGCGGTTATTTCTCAGCGCCTATTGCCAACAGCTGACGGTAAAGGACGCGTTGCAGCAACAGAAATTATGATTTCAAACTCTGCGATTGCCAACTTGATCCGTTCAGAGAAAGTTCACCAAATCCCGAACGTCATTTTGACAAACCGTGCACTAGGCATGCACATGATGGAAACTTCTGTGCAAGAGTTGCTGAAAAAAGGCAAAATTACGCGTGAAGTTGCGCAACCTTATTTGATAGGGGTGGATTAAGATGGCGCGCTATAAATACGAAGGACGTGACCGCATAAAAGTCAGATCTGGTGTTGTAGTTGCGAGCGGTCGCCGAGAAGCGGTTAGCAAGTTGCGCGATGAAGGAATAAGAGTAATAGACATTCGCGAAATGCCAGCATCTGCTTTGCAAAAAGACATATCAATTGGAAATCCTGTCAAACGAGACCAGTTTATTATGTTTTTACGCCAGTTTTCAACCTTGATGCGCGCTGGGGTTACGATTGTTGATTCTGTTCATATTTTATCGCAACAAGTAGAATCAAAACCTTTACAAAGAGCTTTAGCAGAAATTGCGGAAGAGTTGAGAAAAGGTAATTCGTTATCTAATTCACTCGCAAAATACCCAAAAATTTTTGAACCACTAACTATAAATCTAGTTAAAGCAGGAGAGTTAGCAGGGAACATCGATGAATCATTAGATAGTTTAGCCACACATTATGATAAGGCGTATCAAACGAGGCAAAAAGTTATTTCTGCAATGTCTTATCCTGTAGTCGTCGGTATTTTAGCTATCGGAGTGGTAATATTTCTATTGTCTTCTATTGTTCCGATGTTTGCTGATATGTTTTCAGGATTCGGTGGTGAGTTGCCGTTAATAACGCAGTTTGTTATGGGTGCTTCAGATTTTGTTCAAGGTTATTGGTATTTGCTTTTATTAGCAGGACTTACAATTGTAGCTGTTATTTGGCTAATGCGTAAAAATCCTAAAGGTAATATGATACTGGATACTTTACTTATAAAGGCGCCAATATTCGGTAAAATTATGCAAAAATCAGCACTTGCTCGTTTAACAAGAACACTAAGTTCATTATTTTCTAGTTCAGTACCTATTTTGCAATGTTTAACGATGACTGAAAAAGTAGTCGATAATGCAGTTATGTCGAAGGTTATTCTGCAAGCTCGGGATTCTCTTGAAAGAGGGGGATCTCTGACAGAACCAATGCGAAAACATTGGGCTTTTCCGCCACTAATACCGCATATGATCTCTATAGGTGAACAAACGGGATCTTTAGATCATATGTTAAGTAAAGTTGCTGAGTTTTATGAAAAAGAAGTGGAAGCTGAGACCGATCGGTTAAAAGCTCTAATTGAACCTTTAATGATTGTGTTTTTAGCTGCATTAGTAGGGACTATAGTACTTGCTATAATGGTTCCGATGTTTGAAATGTTCCAAAATGTAGATAAATTATAAGATTAAAACAAAATTTTTATTAAAATATATTTTATATTTAAATAAAAACTATTGCAAAAATTAGTACTATTGATATAATTAACACATACTCTAAGTAGTATAAAAAAGTAAAATAATAGGGGGAAAGAAAATGAAAAAATATTTGCAACAGAAATTAAATAACGAAAAAGGTATGACGTTAATCGAGCTTTTAGCAGTAATCGTTATTATTGCAATTATTGCAGCAATTGCTATTCCGGCAATAGGTAATATCATTGATAATAGCAGAAATGGTGCGGTAAGAGCAGATTTCCAACAAGCGATCGCTGCAGCGAGTTTGTATAAAACTGAGACAGGTAGTCTGCCAGCAGGAACTGATAATGCAGATACTTTAAACTTAATTGGAGATTATCTTGATGATGCAGGCTCATTAACAGGAGTTGCATTTACTGAAACTAGTGGTTCTATTGAAGTAGCAGGGTCAGCGACGTCGAATGGCAAGACTTACACAATAGTTACACCTCTTACTAATTCGGGACTTGGACAAATAGAGAACTCTAATTTCGAAGGTAGCGATATTAAATAGTAAAACTAATTTAGGAGCTGAAAACATGGCCTTATCGTTTTTATCAAGAAAAGCACGCGTCGTCACCATTACAATAGAAGAAGACGCGATTCGTCATGTCGACTTGCAATCCTCTTGGCCACTTGAGCTAAACTGTGCGGAAGAATTACTTCTTCCCACAGGTATTATTGAGGATGGCAAAATAGTCGACGCAGAAGCGCTGGCCTCGGTACTCGATAAGGCTGTCAATCAGTGGGGTCTCTCTAAGAAGTCAGTCCGCTTCCTCGCCCCTGACGAATTCGTTATTGTCCGCAAAGTACCATACCCCGAAAATGTGCAAGTCGATGAATTAAAAGGTCATTTCTTTATTGAAATTGGCTCGACTTTGTACTTACCATTTGAAGATCCTGTCTTTGATGTGGTGCCATACCATTTAGAAGACGATCAACCTGAAGCGATTATTATTGCCTCAAGAGAATCTGTTGTCCAAGCTTATGAAGATGCGTTTGAAAAAGTGAAGTTAAAAGCAGTTGTGGCGGATATTACACCTCTGGCACTTTATCGTTTAACACATTTACAACATAATTTTGAAGAAGAAGAGCACGTGATGTTAATTGATTTGCAATCGAAAAAAATGACGGTTTCGATTTTCCATGAACATTACCCAATGTTTATGCGTCCAATCGATATAGAAATTGAAGATCCATTTTTAGCAGATCGTACTGCAGTTATGGACTCAGTTGAAATCGAAGCTGAAAAACTAGCGAACTTTTATCGCTACAATATGAATGCAGGACAATTCGGTGTAACAAAAATAGTGTGTAATGGTGACTTTTATGACTGGCCAACATTCCAACAAAATCTTGAACGACGTTTTCAAATACCGGTGTTACCTGTTGTTATTGATGCGATTCCGTGTGGCCAAGAAAAAGACGTGCCTAGACGCTTTAACCGGGCTATCGGTCTCGCGCTGAAAGAGGTGTAAAATATTATGTTGGTAGATATTAACTTATTGCCGCAAAAAGAACGGGACCGTCCCGCTTTTCTTATTGCGGCGATTGCGATTTTATTGTTAGCTGTAATCGTATGGGCAGTGTTTGCCCTAGTAGCTAACGCCAATGAAAATGAACAACAGCTGTTAGCCGCACAAAGTTTGCAAGTCACCTCGGAACAAGAAGCCATCCGAGCTAAATTGGAAGCCGCTCAAGGAATGAACGAAGAACAGCAATTAAAAGTGACAGTTGACTGGGCGGAAAGCTATCAATTTGATACGGTTCCTCTTTTAGAAGAACTGGTATCTATTTTGCCAGCACGTGGATTTTTTGAAAGCTTTTCATACACAGGCTTAGATCAAGCAACTTTATCTGTTCAATTCGATACGACTAGACAAGCTGCTTATTACTTAGCACAGCTAAAAGCTTCAGAACTTATTAAGTCAGTCACATTAGACGGTGTGGCTCAAAAAGAACTTAACGCTGAAGAGAGCGGAGAAGTTATAGACGAAGTTGAAGAAAAACTACCACGATACATAGCAACATATACGATTCTTTTTGATGACCAACGTCTTCCAACAGACGATACAGCAGTTCCAGTCGACGGCGAAGCAGCAACTGAAACTCCGGTTGAAGAGGTTGTACCGGCTGAAGAAGTTGAAGTGAACGTAGATGTTACGACCGAAACCGAATCACCAGAAACCGCTCCAGTAGAAACAGGAGGGGATGAACAGTGAGTAACTACTCAAAAAGCCAAAAAGAAAAAGGCCTAATCATTTTAACGAGTATTTTCTTAATCGCTTTATCAGCATATTCATATTTTATGGTTTATGTTCCAGCGAAAGAAGCGAGAATTCAAGCTGAACAAACCTTAAGTTCTGAACGAGACGTATTGATCGCATTGCAAACACAATTTAAAGAACTGCCGGAAACTGAAAAAGTAAATCCGCGCGAATTGCAGCGGAAAGTTTCAGTTGAAGCGTTAACGGAGTTAATCGTTTTGCAAATTGAACAAGCTGAATTGATGTCAGGTACGCTTGTTGACAACATTGGCATCACAGAAGGTCTTGTTGAATTACCTGTTCCTGTCGAAGGTCTTGAAAATCTTCAAGAAGTGCTAACGACAGTTACGGTAAAAGCAGATGATTACCGTGAGATTACAACTTTCATTGAAAAAGTGGAAGCGATGGAACGCATCATGATTGTCGAAGCCATCAACTTCAGTTCGGGAGAAGAAATCACGAAAGCTGAACAAGTGAACGAGAATGATGAAATCGATGTCACGTTAACTTTTTCCGCATATTTCAGACCTGATCTGATTGCTTTAGCTGATACGTTACCAAAAGTGGATACACCAACTCCTGCAGGCAAAAAGAATCCGATGCCAGACTATAATGGGGTAGATTTAGCGGATGAAGAAGCTCAAGCTGCTACTGGTGTTGAAGTAAATGTAGACGTAGATGTTGAAGAAAGCGCATCAGCTTCAAACGAGTAAGAAAAAAAGAGAAATCATTGCGATTTCTCTTTTTTTGATAGAATAGAGTTTATACTTAAACGATTTTAACTATTAAACTAAAGCAAAGAGGGTTTCTATGGTATTAACTTATTCTGTTTTTATTGGTGTATTTGGACTTGTTTTCGGATCATTCTTTAATGTAGTTGGCTTGCGTGTACCGAAAAAAGAGTCGATTGCATATCCACCTTCCCATTGTACAAATTGCGATCGCCGTTTAACTGCGTTGGATTTGGTGCCGGTATTTTCTTATCTATTTTTAAAGGGGAAATGTCGAACATGTAGCTCGAGCATTCATTGGGTTTATCCTTTAATGGAAGCCATCACCAGTATTTTATTTGTTGCATCGTATTTAGTGTTTGGGTTTACACCAGAGTTGATCGTAGCGATTTTGTTTGTGTCATTACTAGTCATTATCACGGTATCTGATATTGCGTACATGCTTATTCCTGATAAAGTGTTATTGCCGTTTGCGGTTGTGCTAATCGGCTTGCGTTTTGTGATTCCGCTAGATCCATGGTGGAATAGTTTGCTTGGTGCGGCCGTCGGGTTTTCGTTGCTATTTTTAATCGCTATTGTTTCTAAAGGTGGTATGGGTGGTGGCGACATCAAGTTATTTTTTGTGATTGGGCTAGTGCTTGGTTTAGGTGGAACGTTAATGACCTTATTTTTCGCGTCGTTTATTGGTGCGGTCGTAGGTATTATTCAATTACGGATCACGAAGAAAGGGCGGAAATCCCCGATTCCATTTGGTCCGTCTATTGCAGCCGCAGCGATTATTGTGTATTTCTGGGGCGAAGGAATTCTCACATGGTATATGAATTTTCTAGGATGAAGCTGAGGCTTCATCTTTTTTTTGTTGTATATCCGTATTGGCGCTTAGGGCATAGCTCTCGCCAAGAGCCAGGAAGAGCATCTGTCTCTTTGCTTCGCTTAGCCCATGGACGCGCCACTACTATATTAAGGTTTGGTATATGTCTTACGATATTAATATTGCCCAATGCAGGTTTTAATTAAATTAGAATTATCAATACCTATACAAAGCGCTTTAAGACTTATAGCATCACCAAATCTCATTTTTCAACAAGCCTATCAAAGCAAAACTCATTTTTCATCATTTGTTTTCGAGTTTACGGAAATGGTATGATTCTTGAAAAAAGGAGAGATTCTCTTATGAAATTTAAATCTAATTTCCCGATCATACTCGCTTCCCAATCACCACGCCGCCAGGAATTGCTTGATATGCTTGGAGTTGACTTTACTATTAGCCCAAGCACGAAAGATGAACCGGATCCACAGCAATTTCAAACAGCGCTCGGCTATGTGTTAGCTTGTGCTGCACAAAAAGCACAAGAAGTGGCAGCTGACAATAGAGATAGCGTCGTTATTGGTTCAGATACAATAGTTGTATTAGATGAAGAGATTTTATTAAAGCCGAAAAATAAAGAACAAGCTAAAAGCTATTTGCAAAAACTATCAGGTCAAACGCATCACGTTATTACTGCGGTAACGGTTGTTCAAGGCGATAGCGAGTTGTCATTCCATGAAACGGTGCAAGTCACGTTTTTTGAATTGCCGGAAGCCTGGATTGATGCCTATATCAATACAGAAGATCCATATGACAAAGCGGGTGCTTATGGCATTCAAACAGTATCTGGCTTGTTTGTTAAAGACATTAACGGTGATTACAACGCAGTTGTTGGTTTACCGGTTGCGGCTTTAACACAAAAACTAAGCGCTGCAGGGTTTATTTCCTTAGAAGGGAGCGGTGTTCGATGCTAAACGAAACGCCGTTGATGATTCGTGATGTGCACATTACAGACCGGCCCCGTGAACGGTTAATAAACCAAGGGGCGTCAGCGTTATCCAATCAAGAGTTGATCGCCATTTTACTGCGCACAGGCAGTCGACAAGAGTCTGTGCTCCATTTAGCAAATCGCGTGCTCACTCATTTTGAACACATACAAGAATTAAAAAACGCTACGATCGAAGAGATGGTGGCGATCAATGGCATCGGCCAAGCAAAAGCGGTGCAACTGCTTGCAGCGGTCGAGCTCGGACGACGCTTGTCTTCGAAACAAACTGACACAAAATTTACCATTCGCTCACCCAAAGACGCCGCTTCTTATTTAATGGCGGATATGACCTCACTCAAGCAAGAACATTTTGTTGTTTTGTTCCTCAATATTAAAAATCAAGTGATGCACCGACAAACTATATTTGTTGGCAGCTTGAATGCCTCTATTGTTCATCCTCGAGAAATTTTCCGTGAAGCGGTTCGTCGTTCGACAGCATCAATTGTTTGTGCGCATAATCATCCGTCTGGTAACCCTGCACCTTCTCCAGAAGATATTGAAGTCACTAAACGACTAGTTGAAGCGGGCAGTATCATTGGAATCGAACTGCTTGATCACGTTATAATTGGTGACCACCAATTCATTTCGTTGAAAGAAAAGGGGTTCATGTAGCACTGTTTATTTTTTTTCTTTTCGTCTATAATGATTGGTATTGTGTCCTCGCAAATGTGGAGGTGCAGCTGTTTAAAAGAAGGGACGAAAAACTTTGTTTGGATTTGGTTCGAAAGATGTTGGAATAGACTTAGGCACGGCAAATACATTGGTGTATATTAAAGGCAAGGGAATTGTTCTTCGTGAACCTTCTGTTGTTATTAAAAATAAAACGACTGGCGAAATTGTAGCCGTCGGTAGTAAAGCTAAAAACATGATGGGACGTACAGCCAGTTCTATTGAAGCAGTCCGTCCAATGCGTGACGGCGTAATTGCCGATTACGATACGACTTTAACGATGATCAAGTATAATCTAACTGAAGCGTTTCGAGAAATCGGTAGTAAATGGAAAACGGGGACGGTCATGATTTGTGTGCCTTTTGGCATTACGTCCGTCGAACAGCGTGCGGTTTTAAATGCGGCTCGTTCCGCTGGAGCTCGTGAAGCTTACACGATTGAAGAGCCTTTTGCAGCAGCGATTGGAGCAAATTTGCCCGTATGGGAACCTGTTGGCAGTATGGTCGTCGATATTGGGGGCGGAACGACAGAAGTCGCCGTTATTTCACTAGGCGGAATTGTTTCAAGTGAATCGATTCGTGTTGCTGGTGATGCATTGGATACAGAAATTATCCAGTATATCCGCAAAGCCTACAAAGTGTTAATCGGTGAAAGAACAGCAGAAGCTCTTAAAATCGGCATTGGTTCGGCGGCTATTATGGAAGCTTCTGAAAAAGATGTATCCATGGAAATTCGTGGGCGCGATTTAGTAACAGGTTTTCCAAAGACGCTGCAAATTACGGCTGGTGAAATCGCTGAGGCATTGAGCGAACCCGTAGCGGATATGTTAGCTGGGATTAAGGCAGCTCTTGAGAAAACACCGCCCGAACTAAGTGCAGATATTATCGAAAACGGCATGGTGTTGACCGGTGGAGGAGCGTTACTTAAAAATCTCGATCGTTTAATATCAAGAGAAACTTCAATGCCAGTATCTATCGCTGAAAATCCATTAGACTGTGTGGCTCTTGGCACAGGAAAGGCGCTTGAGAATAGGGACAAATTCCGACGCCAGTTATCAATTAAATAAGGAGGATGGCGATATGCCACAACTTTTAACAAACAAGCGGCTTATTTTGCTGCTGTTGGGTGTCATCCTGCTCGTTGCACTAATTTCTTTTTCGCTCCGTGATCGCGACAATGTGTCGCTTCCGGAACAAATCATAAAAGATGCTGTTGGGGCCGGGCAGTCGGTATTTTCACGACCTGCTCATTTTGTTACTGGAATTTTTGATAATGTCGATTCGTTACTAAACACATTTGAAGAAAACCAGCATCTGAAAACGCGCTTAGAAGAATTTGCGGGTGTGCAGGCTGAAGTAAAGGACTTGCGTTCTGAAAATGAAGAACTGAAAAAAATTGTTGGAAAAGAAGAAGATTTACGAGACTTTAACCCGATACAAGCAACTGTTATTGCACGGAACCCCGATCAATGGGAAGAAAAATTGATTTTGAACCGTGGAGCAAATCAAGGCGTAAAACCCAATATGGCGGTTATGACAGCAAGTGGATTAATTGGCAAAGTGACGTTAACCACACCGACTACTTCAACAGTTGAATTGATTTCAACGCTTAACCCGAACTACCGCGTTTCAGCGATGGTCGTTGGTGGAGAGAAAGATGTTTATGGACTGATTGAAGGGTACGATGCAGAGCGTCACGAATTATTATTAAAGCGCATTGATGCAAATATTGAATTGAAAAAAGGCGATCAAGTAATATCAAGTGGACTTGGCGGGATTTTTCCAAAAGGTGTTTTAATTGGAACGATTACGGAAGTGACAATTGATGAGTTTGGTTTAACAAAGCTTGCTTACGTAAAACCAGCAGCGGACTTTTCGCTGTTAAACCACGTTATTATCGCAGACCGATTGATGCCGGAAGTGGACGGTGAAGACAATGGCGTGACAGGAGACGATGAATCATGATTCGTTTCCTCATCCCGTTGATCTGTCTCGTCCTGTTTTTCATGGAACCGGTTTTTGGTCTTTTCTCACCATTAAATATTGGTGGCGAATTGAATTATATCGTGCCTCGTTTTCTAATTATGTTTTTGATATTCTTAACGCTTTATTATGATTTAAAGCACGCTATGTTTTACGGATTATTTTTCGGGCTCTTGTATGATGTCTTTTACATTGATATTATTGGATTATATTCTTTTTTGTACCCAGCCATTTGTCTGGCTGCAGCAGCTGCATTCAAAAAGATCCCTCGGAATTTATTGACAGCGACCCTGCTGACGCTCTTTTTATTGGCATTGTTCGAGTTTTTGCTTTACCAATTCTTCCTGCTTATTTCATTTACGGGAATGCCGCTTGGCACATTTATCACGACAAGATTATGGCCAACAATGATCGCCAATTCCATTTTCTTGGTGATGCTCGGCTGGATTTTCAAGTCGGTAATGGTCACGCAATTATCAGAGCGTGACAATAAGATAGGGTTATATTAATGAAAGCGCAGGTGACATTTTTTTGAAGAATCTCGTTAATATTAAAGGGAAAAATAAAGGACTTGTGCTATATCTCGATGATCAATGTGCATATTCTGAGTTATTGACCGAGTTAAAAACGAAAGTATCGGATCCTGCGCTAGACAGTGATACCGAAGTGACAGTACATTTAAACAAACGTTATTGCACAGAGAGTCAAATTCAAGAATTGAGCGAAGTGGTTGCGACAAATCCTCATTTGAAGGTTGTCGGAACAACAAGCGATATTTTGAAAGTTGAAGAATGTGAACAAAAGATAATTGAAAGCCAGTCCGAAACATATGTCGGTATTGTGCGATCAGGACAAGTGATCAAAGCGGAAGGTGACTTAGTCGTTATTGGCGATGTTAACCCGAACGGTCGCGTTGAAGCAGGCGGCAGTGTTTATGTATTAGGTCGATTAAAAGGTGCAGCGCATGCCGGAACAAAAGGCAATCGCGATGCAGTTATTGCAGCATCTTGGTTAGAAGCAACACAATTAAAAATTCACGACGAATTGGAAACCATGACAGACGAATTGTCTAGTTTATCGGAACAACCGGAAATGGAATGTGCATATTTACATAAAAATGGCACGATCATTATTGACCGTTTACAGGAATTGCGGTTTATCCGTCCGCAAATTTCAACGTTTAAAGGAGGAAGCTAGTGTGGGAGAAGCTATCGTAATTACATCAGGTAAGGGAGGCGTCGGAAAAACGACGACAACCGCCAACCTCGGCACTGCATTGGCCCTTCAAGGGAAAAAAGTATGCTTAATCGATACCGACATTGGATTGCGTAACCTCGACGTTATTTTAGGACTCGAAAATCGCATCATTTATGATTTGATTGACGTATTAGAAGGACGTTGCAAAGTGCACCAAGCGCTTGTCAAAGACAAACGTTTTGATGATATGCTTTATTTATTGCCAGCAGCGCAAACTGCTGATAAAAATGATGTTAATCCAGAACAAATGAAAGAACTCGTAACCGAGCTGAAAAAAGATTATGACTTTGTCATTATCGATTGCCCAGCCGGCATCGAGCAAGGCTATAAAAACGCTGTAGCGGGAGCGGATCACGCGATTGTCGTTACCACTCCTGAAATTTCAGCCGTTCGCGACGCTGACCGCATTATCGGTTTGTTGGAACTTGAAGAAAACATCGATGCACCACGTTTAATCATTAACCGCATCCGCCCGCATTTGATGAAAGCGGGAGAAGCGCTTGATGTCAACGAAATCACGACACATTTGTCGATCGATTTACTGGGCATCATTGCTGACGACGAGCGTGTTATTTCAAGCTCAAACAAAGGCGAACCGATCGTTATGGACCCGTCCAACACCGCTGCACTTGGCTACCGCAACATTGCGCGCCGCTTGCTAGGTGAATCGGTTCCATTGATGAGCATGGAAAAAGCACCGCCAAGTTTGTTCACAAAAATTAAAGCAGTCTTTACGAAATAAACTAATCTGAGCCTTCGCTATTGTAGCGAGGGCTTTTTTAAAACTTTCGGGAGGTGTGGAATGAACGATTTTTTACTTGTGCAGATGGTTTCAGCAGAACGATTGAAATCTGGCCACGAATTAAAGATGACCGTTTTATCCGAGTTAAAAAATTCTTTAGCTGGTGTAAGCGGTGAACAGCGTACGGCCACTTTATTGAAAAGAGAGTTGGATTTATCAGGAGATTTTATGTTATTGAGTGATGTTGTTATTCCATATAAAGATGGTTCCGTGCAAATTGATTTATTGTTGATTCATGCAAGCTGTGTTTGCGTACTGGAAGTGAAAAACATGATTGGTGAATTTTATTTTGATTCGGTTAACTTTCAGTTTCACCGAGTGATCGACGGTCGCAGAGAAGGCATGCGCAATCCAGAAGCGCAATTGCATCGTGCGGTAAAAGCATGTAGTGGATTTTTAAATGTGCCGGTTGATGGTGTGATTGTGTTAACGAGTCGATCTAGCAAAGTAGTTGATGCCCCGAAACTTTACCCGGTCGTGTCACTCGATTATTTGCCATTCCATTTGGAGAAGTTGGTGGAGGGCCCGCAACTTTTTGATGTGGAGAAGCTAACGAGTAAGTTGAAAAAATTACCTCCGCAAGATATAAGTAAGTCCTGGCTTGCGCGCCATCAAATTAGCTTTAATTCTTTACGGCTTGGTGTGACATGTCCAACGTGCCGAACGTGTTCACTAATTTGGCGAGACCGCAAATGGCATTGTGAGATCTGCG
This sequence comes from Planococcus donghaensis MPA1U2, assembly GCF_000189395.1. Taxonomy (GTDB): domain Bacteria; phylum Bacillota; class Bacilli; order Bacillales_A; family Planococcaceae; genus Planococcus; species Planococcus donghaensis_B. The sequence continues at coordinate 57,706 of NZ_AEPB01000038.1, forward strand.
ATTTTCATTCGCGAGATGCTCATGAAGTGACGCTGCAAGAATTTGCGTTGATGTTTGGCGGAGAACTCGATACGCGACTTGCTTACCAGCTACTTGGAGTTGAAAACAAATATGTGCTGTACCGATTGCTTGAAAAGTCAGCGCCGAAAAGCCAAACGCGTGGAAAAAGGCGGATTATTGAAAATCGGCAACTGTTGCGTGACTATTTTAGTCGTGTATATCGGTGACCGCACCTTAAATGGGCAAGAGCGCACTTCAATCGTCCAAGACCGCACCTCGCACCCGCAAAAGCGCACCTCAAACAACAAAGACCGCACCTCGCGCCCACATAACCGCACCTCACTCAAATCAAAACCTCACATCCAACAATCAATTTCCCGAAACATAACATTCCCTATTGACTCGACGAGTTCCCACATGGTATTATTCTAATGTTATGTTTGTAGCGTATCGTTGCTACAACCGCTCGAATCAGGTTACTTTAAGAAGATGCTTCGGCAGATCACCTGAATAGGCGAGTCTTAATCTAGAGGAGGTGCAAGGATATGTACGCGATTATTGAAACTGGTGGAAAACAAATCAAAGTTGAAGCAGGCCAAGAAATCTATGTTGAGAAATTAACTGGAGAAGCTGGTGATGTTATCACTTTTGATAAAGTTCTATTTGTAGGTGGAGATGATACTAAAGTGGGTGTTCCTTTTGTTGAGGGAGCTACTGTTACGGCTAAAGTTGTAAAAAGCGGCCGCGCTAAAAAGATCACTGTTTTCACTTATAAAGCGAAAAAGAACTATCACAAAAAACAAGGTCACCGTCAGCCATACACAAAATTGACTGTCGATGCAATTAACCTGTAAGAATGATATTTGTAACTGTAAAAGAAACGTCAAACCGCATTTCTTCCTTTGAAATGTCAGGCCACGCGGATTACGCTGAACACGGGCAAGACCTCGTATGTGCTGGAGCATCTGCTGTCTCTTTCGGAGCGGTGAATGCCATCATGGAGCTGACGGGAATCGAACCAGACATTCAGCAAGCGAATAGCGGCTTTTTAAAAGTCAGTTTTCCGAACGACTTGGATGAGAAGACAGATCAACAGGTTCAACTGTTAGTGCGCTCTATGATTGTTTCATTAAAAACGATTGAACAAGACTATGAAGAATATATTAAAATAACCTTCACAGCTTAGGAGGTGGGACAGAATGTTAAGATTAGATCTTCAGTTTTTTGCATCTAAAAAAGGTGTAGGTTCAACGAGAAACGGACGTGACTCAGAATCTAAACGCCTTGGCGCAAAACGTGCAGACGGCCAAGAAGTTACTGGTGGTTCAATTTTATACCGTCAACGCGGGACTAAAATTTATCCAGGTGAGAACGTTGGACGCGGCGGAGACGATACACTTTTTGCTAAAATCGACGGAGTTGTTCGTTTCGAACGTTACGGACGCGATAAGAAAAAAGTTAGCGTATATCCAGTTGCACAAGAAGCTTAATACAAAACGAAAAGGGCTGCTTTCGCAGTCCTTTTTCTTTTGATAATTATCGGCGCAATTCACGAGACAGGTTAGACGCATTATTTTAGGAATTTACTGCGAATTATTGGTATACTGGAATAAGAAGCTGAATCGGGACGTGACTTATGGAAAAACCAATGACAGTGGCACAATCGCTTCGGCATGCGCGCCATGATTTTTTAAATGATCTTCAATTAATCAAAATGAATTTGGATCTTGGCCGTCTCCAAGAGGCGCAAGCGCTTATTCGTTCGTATGCCGAAGCGTCTATGCATGACAGCCGGCTAGCCGACATCGGGTTACCGCTGACAGAGGAGTGGCTGTTAACGGCCAATTGGCGCTTTCCTGGATTTAATTTTCATGTAGAGTGTCAAGCTATTGCAGCGCCTGCACATTTAGATGGCGAGTTCCGGCGTTTTTTAGAGGGTTTTGTGGAATTAGCAAAAGAACAACTGAGTCCTTATCAAGTGTTTGATTGCGAGATTTTATTAGAATCCGACGCGGCGTTTTTTGAAATAACGATTAAGTGTTCGGAGAGTTGGCCGGACCTGAATATGGTGAAAACAGATGGGTTCACTGTACGAAAAGAGTGCAACGAAAACAGCACAATAATTGCTGTTCGTGCACAGATGGAGGGATAATATGTTTGTCGATCACGTAAAAGTTTATGTTAAAGGTGGCGACGGCGGAGATGGCATGGTTGCTTTCCGTCGCGAAAAATATGTACCAAACGGCGGTCCTGCCGGTGGAGATGGTGGTAAAGGCGGGAATATCGTCTTTATCGTTGAAGAAGGATTGCGTACGCTAATGGATTTCCGTTACAAGCGGATTTTTAAAGCAGAACGCGGAACGCACGGCATGAGCAAAAACCAACACGGTGCTAAAGCAGAAGATACATTGATCAAAGTACCACCAGGTACAGTTGTAAAAGACGTCGGTACAGGCGAAACAATTGCTGACTTAGTTGAACATGGTCAAACTGCGATTATCGCTAAAGGTGGACGCGGTGGACGTGGAAACTCACGTTTTGCAACACCTGCTAACCCAGCTCCAGAGCTTTCTGAAAAAGGCGAACCGGGTTATGAACGCAACGTCATTTTGGAATTGAAAGTATTAGCAGATGCTGGTCTTGTTGGATTCCCTAGTGTCGGGAAATCGACGTTATTGTCAGTCGTTTCTGCAGCTAAACCAAAAATTGCGGAATACCATTTTACAACGATCGTTCCAAACTTGGGCATGGTTGAAACAGAAGACCAGCGCAGCTTTGTTATGGCTGATCTACCTGGATTAATCCAAGGCGCTCACGAAGGAATCGGCCTAGGCCATCAATTCCTACGTCATATCGAACGTACGCGTGTTATTATTCACGTGATTGATATGTCTGGTCTTGAAGGACGCGATCCTTACGAAGATTACTTAACAATCAACGAAGAGTTAAAACAATACAATATGCGTTTAACAGAACGTCCGCAATTGATTGTTGCAAATAAAATGGATATGCCAGATTCTGAAGAGAATTTAGCAAAATTCCGCGAAAAATTGCCGGAAGATGCACGCATTTTCCCGATTTCCGCACTGTCACGTAAAGGTTTGAACAACTTGTTGTTCGCAATTGCTGATGTTATTGAAGTAACTCCGGAATTCCCGTTAATGGGTGATGAAGAAGTTGATTCAGAAAGCACTGTATTGTACAAACACGAAACTGATGCAGATGGCTTTGACATTACACGCGGTCCTGATGGCGCATTTATCTTGTCTGGTTATGCGATTGAACGTATTTTCAAGATGACGGACTTTTCTCGTGAAGATTCGATTCGCCGCTTTGCTCGTCAAATGCGCGGTATGGGAATTGATGATGCCCTTCGTGAACGTGGAGCGGAAAATGGCGACACGGTTCGCTTGCTTGAATTCGAATTCGAATTTATGGATTGATGCGGAGGTAGCTTGAATGAAGGATATTTCGGAACAACGGTATTATTTAGTGCGTGAAGACGTTTTAACAGAAGCGATGCAAAAAACGCTCGAAGTGAAAAGAATGCTGCAAAATGACCGTATTTCGATTATGGATGCCGTTAACAAAACAGGTCTTTCACGCTCTGCGTTTTATAAATATCGTGACGCTGTATTTCCGTTCCATTCGATTGTCAAAGAACGGATCTTGACGGTTTTCTTACAATTAGAAGACCGTTCAGGAACGCTTGCGACACTTCTGCAAACAGTCGCTGAAAACGGCTGTAATATTTTAACCATCCATCAAACCATTCCGATTCAAGGACGGGCAAATGTGACTTTGTCTTTGGACGTTACGGCGATGGACGGGAACTTGGACGTATTTTTGCAACAGCTGAAAAAACTCGATTTTGTCGAGTCGGCTGATGTGGTATCAAGCGGATCATCTTAATGGAGGAATGTTTAAATGACTGGACAAGCTATGAGTAAACGAATTTCATATTTAGGGCCGGAAGCGTCATTTACACACCTTGCGGCAACAAAAGTTTTTCCTGACAGTACCTTAGTGCCATTTACAACCATTCCCGAATGCATAGAAGCAGTGGTAGAAGGCAGCGTAGATTACGCTGTCGTCCCACTGGAAAATGCATTAGAAGGATCAGTTCCATTAACAGTGGATTATTTATTCCACGAAGCTCAATTGTATGTGACAGCTGAAGTGTTATCACCGATTGAACAACATTTATTGGTGCACCCTGAAAATCGTCACGCGGAATCATTTGAAGCGATTTATTCGCATCCGCATGCATTGGCACAATGCCACAAATATCTTTATTATACATACAAAAATACGCCACTCGAGCAATATAGCTCAACAGCAGCGGCAGCAAAAATGGTATCTGAATTGCCCGAACGCAATATTGCAGCCATTGGCAATGAATTTTCTGCCCATAAATACGGCCTGGATATTTTGCAGCGCGATATTCACGATTTCCATTTTAACCACACACGCTTTTTCGTGTTGTCAAAAACCAATCATAAGTTAGAAAATCCGCAGCATGACGAACAAATCAAAACAACCTTGATGATGACGTTGCCAGAAGATGACCGTTCAGGTGTTTTACACCAAATTTTATCGGTTTTTGCATGGAGACGATTAAACTTGAGTAAAATTGAGTCGCGTCCGTTAAAAACAGGTCTTGGTGATTATTTCTTTATTGCGGATGTTTTAGCAGATGAAAACGATGCAATGATGCGCGGTGCCTTTGAAGAACTTACAGCTTTAGGATGCACGGTGAAAACACTCGGCTCGTATTACACTTACAAAAATTAAACACAAAAGTCCCGCAGCATTTCGCTGCGGGACTTTTTAAATTCAAAATTTATTCACTTTCTTCTAATAAAAACCCATGCGCACGCATTGCGTTCACGGCTTGATCGAGTGTTGCGGAGTCTTGAGCGGTAATCGTATGAAGATGTGTACCATCTGTAAGCTCGAGTAAATAACTAGCTTCCGTATCGCGAATGCGCTTCATAAAGGCTTCTACTTCTTGAACGCTAGATACATGAACGCCCGCTGTTAGTTCGCCGTATACGGGATGTTCGATTGATACATCTTTCACAGTAACACCCGCTTCAACTAATAAGATTAATTCGCGTTCAGTGTCTTCGGCTTGGTGGCGGCACGCGATTTGACGGCTCGCTTTTTCTGTAGTGCGATCTGCTAAATACATATAACCTTGACTCGTTGCAATGATGGGTTCGCCTTTGGCTTTTAACAAAGTCATATCGCCCACAATTACTTGGCGTGATACATTGGCAAGAGCAGCTAAATCACTGCCGGTCATTGGATCATTTGATGTTTTGATTTTTTCTAGCAGAAATTGGCGACGTTGTTCGCCTAATAATTTTTTCATATAAATCCCTCACTTATCGACTCGTTATAGTTATCTTATCATGTGCCGAACAACAGTGGGATTATTTCGTCTAAAGCACAGGAATATGCTATAATTGTTAAGTTGAATTAAAGGAGAGACTGTCCATGTACGATTACATAAAAGGCACGGTGACACGCGTAACGCCTGAATATTTAGTAATAGAACAGCAAGGAATTGGCTGGCAAATTTTTGCACCAAACCCGTATTCGTTCGGCACAGAAGATTTGCAAGTATTTCTTCATCATCACGTGCGGGAAGATGCACAATTGCTATTTGGCTTTCCGACATTCGAGCAGCGAGAATTGTTTCGTAAACTCATTTCGGTATCGGGTATCGGTCCAAAAGGGGCGTTAGCGATTTTAGCAAGTGGACAACCGCAACATGTCATCGAAGCGATCGAACAGGAAAATGAATCGTATTTAGTGAAATTTCCAGGAGTCGGTAAGAAAACAGCTCGTCAAATGATTTTGGATTTAAAAGGCAAGCTTACCGAGTTTTTCGGAGATTCGTTAGGCGTGGAAGACACGAGTAACTTGTTATCTAACGACCAACTAGAACTCGAAGAAGCGATGTTGGCACTTGGAGCCCTCGGTTATTCAGAACGCGAAATCAATAAAGTAAAACCGCAATTACGCGATTTGGATTTAGATACAGAAGGCTTTATGAAAAAAGCGTTGCAGTTATTGCTCAAACAAAACTGATGAAAGGAGGCGAACGGCATGGAAGATCGCATTATAGATAGTGAAATTTCGGAATTTGACGATCGTTTTGAACAATCATTGCGGCCTCAAATGTTGTCTCAATATATTGGGCAACATAAAGTCAAACACAATTTGCAAATTTTTATCGAAGCGGCAAAAATGCGTCAAGAAAGTTTAGACCATGTCTTGTTGTACGGGCCTCCTGGACTCGGGAAGACGACATTGGCTGCTGTTATCGCCAATGAAATGGAAGTAAACGTCAAAATGACCAGTGGACCTGCTATTGAACGCCCAGGTGACTTAGCGGCAATCGTCTCATCGCTAGAACCAGGTGACGTTTTGTTTATCGATGAAATACACCGCTTAAATCGTGCCATTGAAGAAGTTCTGTATCCTGCCATGGAGGATTTTTGTTTGGATATTGTCGTTGGGAAAGGACCGACTGCAAGGTCAGTAAGACTTGATTTGCCACCGTTTACGTTAATCGGTGCAACAACGCGTGCGGGTGCTTTGTCAGCACCGCTACGCGACCGTTTTGGTGTGTTGTCTCGACTGGACTATTACGACACAGAAGCGTTGACGGAAATCGTCATTCGTTCGTCAAAATTATTCGAAGCAGATATCAATCCAAATGCGGCAGTTGAAATTGCACGTCGCTCTCGTGGCACGCCGCGTATTGCCAATCGTTTACTTAAACGTGTGCGCGATTATGCACAAGTGCGCGGCACCGGCACCATCACGATGGACATGGCAGAGCAAGCGCTCGAAATGCTTCAAGTCGATCCACTCGGACTGGATCACATTGACCACAAGCTATTAACGGGCATGATTGAACGTTTCCGCGGCGGTCCTGTTGGACTAGATACGATTGCAGCAAGTATCGGAGAAGAGTCGACAACGATTGAAGATGTATACGAACCATACTTATTGCAAATTGGTTTTATCCAACGGACACCAAGAGGCCGTACTGTCACACAATTAGCCTATGAACACTTTAAACTGGAGATGCCTGAATGACTAAACTAACTGAAAAGAAAAGCTTAAATATACTAGATTATGATTTTGATTTACCGGAAGAATTAATCGCACAAACGCCGTTACTCGACCGTACGTCGAGTCGTCTATTGGTTATGAACAAAGAAAGCGGCGAGACGTCTCATCGTCATTTCCGTGATATTACAGATTACTTGCATAAAGGAGATACGCTCGTATTAAATGATACGCGCGTTTTACCTGCGCGTTTGATGGGTGTTAAAGAAGACACAGGCGCAAATATTGAATTGCTTCTATTAAAACAAATTGAGGATGACGTATGGGAAACTTTGGTCAAACCTGCGAAAAAAGTGAAGATCGGTACGGTTGTGTCATTTGGTGAGGGATTGCTGCGTGCAGAATGTACCGGTATTCTTGACCATGGCGGACGTCATTTCAAAATGATTTACGATGGTATTTTTTATGAAATATTGGATCAATTGGGAGAAATGCCATTGCCTCCATACATTCGTGAAAAATTAGAAGACCAAGACCGTTATCAAACTGTTTTTGCAAAAGAACGAGGCAGTGCAGCTGCGCCAACTGCTGGACTGCATTTTACAGATGAGCTGCTAGAAAAGATTCGCAACAAAGGTGTAAATATTACATTTATCACACTTCACGTTGGACTGGGTACATTCCGTCCCGTTTCAGTAGAATCAATCGAAGATCATGAAATGCATTCGGAATTTTACCGAATTACAAAAGAATCCGCCGAGTTGATCAATGAAACGAAAAAGAATGGTGGACGAATTGTGTCAGTTGGCACAACTTCGACACGTACACTAGAGTCTGTTGCTCAAAAGTTTGACGGCAAATTACAAGAAGATAGCGGATGGACCGATATTTTCATTTTTCCAGGCTATGAATTTAAAGCGGTAGATGGCTTAATCACCAACTTCCATTTACCAAAATCCACATTGGTGATGCTCGTTAGCGCGTTATCGAGCCGCGACCATATTTTAAACGCTTATAAACAAGCAGTAGATGAACGCTACCGTTTCTTTAGTTTTGGAGATGCGATGTTTATTGAACCACAGAAAAAGGAGACTCACCAATGACAGCAGCAGTAACGTACGAACACATTAAAGCCTGTAAACAAACAGGTGCACGACTTGGAATCGTCCACACACCACACGGATCTTTCGAAACACCGGCATTTATGCCAGTTGGAACTCAAGCGACAGTGAAAACCATGTCACCAGAAGAATTAAAAGCAATGAATGCCGGCATCATTTTAAGTAACACATACCATTTATGGTTGCGTCCGGGGAATGATGTCATTAAAGAAGCAGGCGGATTGCATAAATTCATGAACTGGGATCGTCCGATTTTAACGGACTCAGGCGGATTCCAAGTGTTTTCACTAAGCGAATTCCGTAACATTAAAGAAGAAGGCGTTCATTTCCGTAACCACATGAACGGCGATAAATTATTTTTAAGCCCTGAAAAAGCAATGCACATTCAAAACGACCTGGGCTCTGATATCATGATGGCATTTGACGAATGTCCGCCTTTCCCAGCAACGCATGAATACATGAAATCGAGTGTTGAACGAACTTCGCGTTGGGCAGAACGTTGCCTAGAAGCACATCAACGCCCGCAAGACCAAGGCTTATTTGGGATTATTCAAGGTGGCGAGTTTGAAGATTTGCGTAAGCAAAGTGCTCAAGATCTTGTATCACTTGATTTCCCAGGATACGCAATTGGCGGATTGTCGGTTGGTGAACCAAAAGACGTTATGAACCGTGCGTTAGAATTTACAACGCCATTAATGCCTGCTAACAAACCGCGTTATTTAATGGGTGTGGGATCACCAGATTCATTAATCGATGGAGCGATCCGCGGCATTGATATGTTTGACTGCGTATTGCCAACACGTATCGCACGTAACGGTACATTGATGACTAGTACAGGCCGTTTGAACATTAAAAACGCAGCATTTAAGCGCGATTTTGGACCAATCGATGAGAAATGCGATTGCTACACATGCACAAATTATTCGCGTGCTTATGTCCATCATTTAATTCGTGCCGATGAAACCTTCGGAATTCGACTTACTAGTTATCATAACCTGCAATTTCTGTTAAACTTAATGGGACAGGTGCGTCAAGCTATTCGAGAAGACCGCCTGGGAGATTTCCGCGAAGAATTTTTTGAAGCTTACGGTTTCAATAAACCCAATGCTAAAAATTTCTGAGTTTGAAAAAGAATAGAGAAAGTGAAAGGGGGAAATTGAAAAATGGATACGTTAATTGCGTTATCACCTTTACTATTAATGTTCTTGTTAATGTGGTTCTTCATCATCCGTCCTGCCCAAAAGCGTCAGAAAGCAACGAAAGATATGCAGACTGAACTAAGACGTGGCGACCGCATTGTCACTATCGGTGGTTTGCACGGCCTAGTGGATGCAGTGGATGATACAACAATCTACATCACTGTAGCTGATGGCACGCGCTTGCAGTTTGAGCGTCAAGCAATCGCACGTGTAGTGGAATCTGCAAAAGCAACAATTTAAATGCAAAAGCACGCCTTCGATTTAGAAGGCGTTTTTTTATTGAATAAAAAATGTCCTTATTCTAAATTTTCCAGTTACGAGGTACAATAGATAGAGTATGCCGGAAAGGAGTATTCGCATGACGAGTTATCCAGAACAATTTAGATTCGTTTTGCCAGCGCTCGAAAGTAAATGCAATGAATTTCATCATTTCGATTACGATACATTTACAGAAGAAGATTTATGGGAATTTTGTGTAAAGAAAAAATGGCGTAAAAAAGATATAAACACCATGCACCTGTATGAAATGATTAACGACATTATGGATATGAGAGCTTCTGATTTTATAGCTTATCACCAGGTAGAAGCATTAAAAAAAGCTCGGTGGCATGATGACAGTACGCTTGAAAATATTCAACATTTGCTGCGTCCACCGAATAAAAAATAAATCCATATTTTTTTATGGGGTGGACAGATTTCAACTAGATTTTAAAAACACACATTTTTCATTCGATTACCCGAGTTGAATTTGACAGCGCATTATCGCTGTTTCATAATGATAGTGCTGTGTTTTTCACGACGAGGAGGAAAATTACATATGAAAGCAAGAGGTCGCATTATTGCCTTTTTCTTATTGGTGGTTGTACTGATAGGAGTTATTGGCAGCACGAGTTTACCGATCGCAAAAGACATTAAATTAGGATTGGATTTACAAGGTGGATTTGAAGTGCTTTATGAAGTAACAGCGCTTGAAGATGGCCAAGAAATTACGCAAGACGTGCTGACAGATACAACGAATGCGTTAATGAACCGTATTAACGTACTAGGTGTCAGTGAACCGGTTATTCAAATTGAAGGAGAAGATCGAATTCGTGTTCAATTAGCGGGCATAGAAGATCAATCTTCTGCTCGAGAATTGTTGTCGACGGAAGCAAACTTAACGTTCCGTGATGCCGAAGACAATTTATTGCTTTCTGGGAATGACTTGAAGCAAGGAGGCGCAACTGGAACTTTCGATTCTAATGGTAACCCAATCGTGACATTGGAATTAAACGATCCGAGTAAATTTGCTGAAATTACAGACCAAGTTTCACAAACGCCTAGCCCAAATAATGTACTGGTTATTTGGCTTGATTTTGAAGAAGGTGTAGATTCATACGCAGAAGAGCGGTTAAAGGCCGATCCGAAGTTTGTTTCAGCACCAAGTGTGAAACAGCGAATATCTTCACCATCTGTTGAAATTTCAGGGTCGTTTACAGTAGAAGAAACACAAAACTTAGCGGGGATTTTAAATGCGGGTGCTTTACCGGTTAGTTTAGAAGAGATTTACTCGACTTCTGTTGGTGCGCAATTTGGTGAACAAGCGCTTGACCAAACAATGGTTGCAGCAGCAGTCGGTATTGCGCTAGTACTGTTATTCATGCTTGTGTACTATCGTTTACCAGGTATGGTCGCAGTTGTTACACTATCCGCTTATGTGTACTTGATTTTGCTCGTATTTGAATGGATTGGCGGCGTATTGACATTACCAGGTATTGCAGCAATTATGCTTGGTGTTGGGATGGCAGTTGATGCCAACATCATCACGTACGAACGCATTCGAGAAGAAATGCGTACTGGGAAGTCGATTAAGGAGTCGTTCCAAGTAGGTGCGCGTTCATCATTCTCAGCAATAATTGATGCCAACGTTACGACTTTATTAGCGGCAGCTGTATTGTTCTATTATGGAACAAGCTCTGTTAAAGGATTCGCGACGTTGCTTATTATTTCTATTTTGGTCAGCTTCTTAACAGCTGTTTGGGGATCACGTTTACTGCTTGGCTTATGGGTCAACAGTGGCGTACTCGACAACAAGCCAGGCATGTTTGGCTTGAAGAAATCAGTGATTCATTCGCAACAAGAAAACTTAGAAATTACAGATCTATCTACACGTTTTGATCGCTTTGATTTTGCGCGTAATCGCAATAAGTTTTTCTTAGCATCGATTGTGTTGATCGTTTCAGGAATGGCCGTTCTTGGTGTCTTCCGTCTAAATTTAGGAATCGACTTTTCAAGTGGTACGCGTGTGGAAATTGCATCAGAAGCCGCGTTAACAAAAGAAGAAGTACAAACTTTCCTAGATGGAGCTGGATTTGAAACAGACGATATTGTTATCTCAGGTGATGAGTCAAATATCGGTGTTGCACGCTTTGCAGAAGAGTTTAGCCAAGAAGAAATTAATAACTTAAAAGCTGTAACAATAGATGAGTTTGGTGCAGAACCAAACGTTTCCACTGTATCACCAACAGTAGGGCAAGAATTGGCGAAAAATGCATTATATGCACTATCGATTGCCGCTATTGGAATTATCATCTATGTCGCGTTCCGTTTTGAATGGCGAATGGGTGTCGCTTCGATTGTTGCATTAATTCACGATGCATTCTTTATCGTCGCAGCATTTAGTTTACTGCGACTTGAAGTGGATATTACCTTTATCGCGGCTGTCTTAACAATCATCGGTTATTCGATCAATGATACGATTGTGACGTTTGACCGCATTCGTGAAAACATGAAGCGCATGAAGAAAATCGATACCGTCGAACAGTTAGAAAAAGTGGTCAACGTATCACTTCGTCAAACGCTAGGTCGTTCGGTTAACACGGTGTTGACAGTATTACTAGTCGTAATCGCGCTGTTAATCTTTGGTGCACCATCAATCACCAACTTCTCGATTGCTTTACTAATCGGTTTAATCGCCGGTACGTATTCTTCGATCTTTATCGCAGCTCAGTTATGGCTGATTTTGAAAAAAGGTGAGTTGAATAAAAAAGGGCCAATCGATATTGAGAAAAAAGAACAAGAAAACAAATGGGGTTCTGACGAGCCGGTTGTTTAAGTTTGAAATAGAAATGGAACAGGGTATAGTTAGATTGACCCTGTTCCATTTTTTTAGTTGAAAGGAGAAATGACAATGAAATTACAATGGCTACTTTTAATTGGACTTGTTTTTGCAGTAATTATTGCCGTATTTGCCGTTGTCAACGTTGACGAAGTACCCGTCAATTATGTATTTGGAGAAGCTGAGTGGCCGTTAATCTTGGTGATTTTAGCCTCTGCACTTTTAGGATTTTTACTCAGCAGTGTATTGGCAATTATGCGCAACTACCAAATGCAGCGTAGAGTTAAAGCATTGCAAAAAGAAATTGCTGTTAAAGAAACCCTAATCGCGACACAACAAAACGAAATTGGCGCTTACCAAAAAGCGGGCGTAGAACCAGAAGCTCAAATTGTAACAAGCGAAGAACTACCAGAAGAATCAAATGAAAATACAACTAAAGAGAAAATCTGAAAAAAATGAACCTTTCGATGGAGACATCGAAAGGTTTTTGTCTGTGATTTTTTACTGTATAATAGATCGGTGAGGAAGTGAATTCGATGATAGAATCTAAAAAAAGATGGCGTTTAACAACGCCGGATGAACAACAAGTTCAAGACATCCAGAACGAATTGAATATATCATCTGTGCTAGCTAAAATTTTAGTAACGCGTGGTTTAAATACAGCGGAAGCAGCCCGCTCCTTTATGAAAATGGACGTTAGCGGCATGCACGATCCTTATTTAATGAAAGATATGGATATAGCTATAGCTCGTATTCGTCAAGCAATCGATAACCAAGAAAAAATTGTCGTTTATGGTGATTACGATGCGGATGGTGTTACTAGCACAACGGTAATGATGACTGCGCTACAAGATTTAGGGGCAGATGTGTCCTTTATGATACCGAACCGATTTAAACATGGTTACGGACCCAATACGGACTTGTTCCAACAAGCTTTTGATAATGGAACTAAATTAATTGTTACCGTCGATAATGGCATTTCAGGCATCGAGCAAGTTGATTTTGCTAATAACTTAGGAATGGATGTTATTATCAGTGATCACCATGACATTGGAGAGCAATTACCGAATGCGTTAGCGATTGTTCACCCACGTCATCCTGAAGGACATTATCCTTTTGGCGAACTCGCTGGAGTTGGAGTCGCGTTTAAAATGGCTCACGCACTTTATGAAGAAGTTCCAGATCATTTAATCGAGTTGACAGCGATTGGTACAGTTGCCGATTTAGTGCCACTTCACGGAGAAAACCGTTTGTTTGTAAAAGAAGGGTTGGCCGCATTAATTGATTCACCGAGTCCGGCGATCGGAGCTCTTTGTGAAGTAGCTGGCATCAAACAACAAGACATAACCGAAGAAACAATTGGTTTTATGTTCGGTCCACGCATTAACGCCATTGGTCGCTTGCAAGATGCAGACCCAGCTGTTCAAATGTTCTTAACGGAAGACCCTGCAGAAGCGCGCTCACTAGCTTCTGGACTCGATGTGTTAAACAAAGAGCGTCAGGCGATTGTTAAGCAAATAACAGAAGAAGCGATGTTGCAAGTTGAACAACGGTATCCAGAAGGCGTTCCTCGTGTACTAGTTGTCGCACAAGAAGGCTGGAATCCAGGGGTAGTTGGCATTGTGGCGTCGAAACTGACAGAGAAATTTTATCGTCCGTCGATTGTTTTGTCGCTTAATCCAGAAAACGGCAAAGCAAAAGGTTCAGCACGTAGTATCGATGGTTTTCATTTGTATAACGAACTCGCTAAAAATCGAGATATCTTGCCTCATTTTGGCGGGCACCCAATGGCAGCAGGCATGACACTTGAAGCAAGTGATGTGGATGAGTTGCGCGAGCGATTGATCAGGCAAGCGGAAACAAGTTTAACGGCAGAAGATTTGCTGCCTGTTGTAGACATTGATATTCCACTTCGATTGGATGAAATCGACATTACGGCAATTGAGTCAATGCGCTCACTTGCGCCATTTGGAATGGGCTTTGCAAAACCAAAGTTTTATCTAGAAAGCGTCCATGTGTCGTCTATTCGTAAAATTGGTGCTGCACAAAACCATTTGAAAATGGAATTGACACAACATGCAGTGACGCTTGACGCTGTTGGATTTGGGCTTGGTTCTGTTGGGGATGAGCTAACACCAGATGTGAAGATTGATGTGATCGGGGATTTGCAAGTAAATGAATGGAATGGCCGGAAAAAGCCTCAGCTCATGGTGGAAGATGTTCGGACAGATCAATGGCAATTATTCGATATTCGTGGCATTCGCCAAGTCTCACGATGGTCAAAATTGATACCAACGCAAAACCAAGTGTTTTTAGCTTTTAAAGAAGAAACACCGGCTTTATTTCAGTCGTTTTTACCGCAACCGATTTGTACAGTGGCGCAACTAGATGCTTTGTCTACTAGCAATGATCATTTAGTGCTGCTGGATTTACCAGAATCAGAAGAGCAACTAGCAGAGGTTTTAGCAAAGTTAAAGCCAAAACGAATTTATGCGCATTTTCATGCCAAGGATTCGCAGTATTTCGAGCAAATTCCAACGCGTGAACAATTTAAATGGTTGTTCGCTTTTATTAAAAAGCGGGGATCGTTTGACTTTAATAAACATTGTGACGAGTTAGCAAAACACAAAGGTTGGACACGAGAATCATTATTTTTCATGCTGCAGGTGTTTTTTGAACTTGGTTTTGTTACACTTAACAATGGCATTACCGAGATTGCGCAATCGCCAAGCAAACAGGATTTATCAGAAGCTCCGATTTACAAACACCGTGAGCAGCAGATTGCCTTAGAGCAAAAGCTTTTGTATGCGTCTTTTAAAGATTTAAAAGAGTGGTTCGATACGAAAGTATCTGCCAAGGAGGAAGAAATATGGATTTAAAACAGTACATCACCATTGTTGAAGATTGGCCAAAACCAGGAATTCGTTTTAAAGACATCACATCGTTGATGGATAACGGAACTGCCTATAAGTATGCAACAGACCAAATTGTTGAATACGCAAAAACAGTAAATGCTGAAGTTATCGTAGGACCTGAAGCACGCGGATTTATCATCGGCTGCCCAGTAGCTTACGCACTTGAACTTGGCTTTGCTCCAGTTCGTAAAGAAGGAAAATTACCACGTGAAGTAATCAAAGCTGAATACGGCCTTGAATACGGAACAGATATTTTAACAATGCATAAAGATGCTATCAAACCGGGTCAACGCGTATTGATCACGGATGATTTGCTTGCAACGGGTGGCACAATTGGTGCTACAATTAACTTGGTAGAACAGCTTGGCGGCATTGTCGTAGGCTGCGCATTTTTGATTGAATTGACTTATTTAGATGGTCGTAAAAACTTAGGCGGCTACGACGTCACTACATTAATGCAATATTAATATGAAATCTCTTTGCCTTTTGGTAAAGAGATTTTTTTCTAGCATCAAGGGTATAGATACTGTAATGACTATAAAAGCGAGGTGTCTGGATGATGAAGTTGGAAAAAAATCACGATCCCCATTTAAATGCCGCATGGATTGACCAATTTTTGGACAATCGCATACCCCTAAAAGAAATTACCTACGAAACAGAACAATATTTTCAAGCCATCAAAAAAGACTTTGCTACTAGTAAATATTCTCGGCAGAAAAAAACGGTGGTGCAGCAAATTTGGTCCCTGTTTTCAGAGAGATTTACGGTAGAAGACGAACATCATTACAAAAGCATTGTTTCGGGAAATGAGCTTTATCCATCGTGGAAAGAGCGGTTGGACCAAGAATACCGAAAGTTAGAGTCGACCATTACAGAACGAGTCGTAGTGACCGATTATGGGGCTATGGGAGATGGACTGACCGATAGCACAGCTGCATTTTATCGAGCATTTGGTGAGGGGGCGGTTGAAGTAAAAGTTCCGGCAGGCGTTTATTTAGTTAAAGGATTGCGTATTCCATCTTGGACGCGTCTAGTTGGTGCTGGCAAAGGCAAGACAATTATAAAACTTCATCCAGATGCACCGCGCCGAACACGGTTACTGATCAACCGCAATTACATAAAAGGTAACCGCAATATTTCTGTCGAACAATTAACGTTAGACTGGAATGTGGAACGTCTTGGGAATATGGAAAAAACCAGTACAGGCAATACCTACTCTAGTTGTATAACTTACTCAAATCTTACATATGGGTGGGTAAAAGAAGTAGAAGCACTCAACCCTGGATTGCACTGCTTTGATATTACCTCCCCGTTTTACAATTACGCAGGCGATGGGTTACGGGGCAAAGGCGGTAGCCAATTCGTTTGGCTTGATGGCGTAAGCGGTTCAGGATTTGGTGATGACGGGGTGACGACACATCACAGCGATTATATTTTCGTATCCAATTCTCATTTTAGTGACCCAAGCGGGCGAGCGCACAAACAAGGATTTTCGAATTCAAATGGATTTGAAATAGACGATGGCTCAAGGCACATTTGGCTTGTCAATAACTCTAGTGCACGTTGTTTTGGTGGGGTGGAAATAAAAGCCCATGCAGATTCTTCTGCAGCGACAGGTGTACATATATCGGGTCATTTATCGGTTCATGACAATCGATCATTTAATTTCCGTCACATCGGCCATCATAAAAAAGACGATCCTCAATCACGATCTGCTTTTAATATACGAGCCCAAAAGTTGATATCAATCGAACCTACCGAAACCGCGTTGTATAGATCGTCATCGCCTCGCTCTTTAGTGGTCTCGGGCTATCGGAATGTGGCCATTAACCGGTTTTTATTTATTGGCGATCCGAATTATGACTATAAGCAAAAACCAGCTGTTGCCATTCAGTACCGAGCAACATGTGTTTCATTGACCAATGGCGTTTTTGAAAATTTTACGAGCGCAAACGCAGATATCTCCATTGCCGGTGGCGAACAAAGTGCAAACAGTGTTCGAGTGAAAAACATTTTAAGCATTGCATCGGCAAAAGAAGTGGTAGTTGCCGGAGAAGAAAGCGGTTTAGTTCATTTAGAAGAAATTCGAAAACGAAGCATTCTTTTTCTTTAACAAATCTCATTCTGAAACGTGTAAAGCGCTAACATTAGATCAGTTGTCGAAATTTGACGAAAAATTTCATGAAAGTCTCATCAAACGGTTATCAAAGCTTTACATTTGACTACATTCCTTTTTATAATAGATAGATATACTTTTGGAAAAAATGAAAAACAAGGTGGGCAATTATGTCTAAAGATCAAGTGAGAACAGCTGAAGATGTATTCGAAATGGTTGCGTCTTATATGAATGCCGATCATGTACAAACGATCAAAAAGGCATATCAAGTTGCGTATGATGCCCATATGGGTCAATTCCGTAAATCGGGAGAACCTTATATTGTGCATCCCGTTCAAGTAGCAGGGATTTTAGCAGATTTACAAATGGATCCCGCCACAGTGGCAGCAGGCTTTTTGCATGATGTAGTTGAAGACACGGAAGTTAGTCGTGAAGACATCGTCCATGATTTCGATGAAGAAGTTGCTATGTTGGTTGATGGTGTAACCAAGTTGAGCAAAATAAAATATTTATCAAAAGAAGAACAACAGGCAGAAAACCATCGAAAAATGTTTGTTGCGATGGCACAAGACATTCGTGTTATTTTGATCAAACTCGCTGACCGATTGCACAATCTTCGTACATTAAAATACCAGACTGTCGAAAAGCAACGCATCAAAGCGAACGAAACACTGGAAATTTTTGCTCCGATTGCGCACCGTTTAGGAATAAATACTATTAAATGGGAATTAGAAGATACAGCATTACGTTATTTAAACCCGCAGCAGTATTACCGTATCGTCAATTTGATGAAAAAGAAGCGGACCGAACGGGAAGATTATTTGAATAAAGTTATGGATGAGGTTCGCGTACAACTCGATGAAGTCGAGATTAAAGCGGATTTATTTGGTCGGCCTAAACATATTTACAGCATTTACCGTAAAATGGCGATTCAAAACAAACAATTCAATGAAATTTATGATTTGTTGGCCGTTCGTATTACGGTAGAAAGCATTAAAGATTGCTACGCGGTACTCGGAATTATACACTCGACATGGAAACCCATGCCGGGCCGTTTTAAAGATTATATTGCTATGCCAAAACAAAATTTATACCAGTCGCTTCATACAACAGTTATTGGTCCACAAGGCGACCCACTTGAAGTACAAATTCGTACAGAGGAAATGCACCGCATTGCTGAATACGGAGTTGCTGCACATTGGGCGTATAAAGAAGGCAAAATTATCGACAAACCGAAGAGTTCCGTCGATTCTCGTTTGTCGTGGTTCCGTGAAATTTTAGATTTCCAAAACGAATCCGACAATGCGGAAGAGTTCATGGAATCTTTAAAGTACGATTTGTTTTCAGACATGGTTTATGTTTTTTCACCTAAAGGCGATGTAATTGAAATGCCTGCAGGTTCTTGCTCGATTGATTTTGCGTACCGGGTGCACTCAGAAATTGGCAATAAAACCATTGGCGCTAAAATAAACGGCAAAATGGCTCCGCTCGATACAGAATTGCATACTGGCGATATTGTGGAAATTTTAACTTCCAAGCAGTCATTCGGCCCGAGCCGTGACTGGTTAAAAAATCGCGAAATCAACACAAACCAAAAATAAGATCAAACAATTTTTCAAAAAACAATTGCGTGAAGACAATGTTCAAAAAGGTCGGGAACTGATCGAAAAAGAAATTAAAGCACAAGAGTTTCCAGTGAAAGAAGTATTAACAAACGACAACATTAAACGCGTTTGCGAGAAATTTAATTTTGCTGGCGAAGACGATATGTATGCGGCAGTTGGCTTTAACGGCATCACGGCCCAGCAAGTTGTTAACCGCTTAGCTGAAAAAATGCGCAAAAAGCGTGAACAAGAAGAAGCGATTGAAAAAATTACCGTTGAAATGAAATCCAACGTACCGAGAAAGCAAACAGAGTCAGGTGTTATTGTAAGAGGCATCGACAATATGATGATTCGCTTGTCAAAATGTTGCAATCCCGTACCAGGAGATAACATCATCGGTTTTATTACAAAAGGCCGCGGCGTATCCGTTCACCGCACGGATTGTCCGAACATCCACTCGGAAGAAAACGATCGACTGATTCCAGTAGAGTGGGAAAATGAAGGCATACCTGACAATAAATCATATCAAGTGGACATTGAAGTTCAAGCATATGATCGCACCGGTTTGATTAATGAAGTGATGCATGTGGTTAGTGAAGCGAAGACGACGATTACGGCAGTTAGCGGACGTGCAGATAAAGATAAAATTGCGACCATTAACTTGTCAATCATGATCGCGCATATTTCCCATTTAAATCGGGTCACAGAAAAAATCAAATCAATTCCGGACGTCTATTCGGTCCAACGCGTAACGAATTAAGGAGGCAACATGAGAGTAATTTTGCAACGCTCTAAACAAGCATCCGTGAAAGTCGACGGTGAGACAACCGGTGCTATTAGCTCGGGTTACGTCTTGCTTGTTGGCATCACTCATGAAGATACCCAAAAAGACGTCGCCTATTTGGCAGGGAAAGTTGCCCAACTTCGTTTGTTTGAAGACGAAGAAGGCAAGATGAATCGCTCCATTCTCGAAAATGGAGGCGAAATATTATCAATTTCTCAATTCACGTTATACGGCGACACAAAAAAAGGCCGACGCCCAAGCTTTGTTGCAGCGGCTCGTCCAGAAGTAGCTGAGCCGCTATGGCAATCGTTTAACACAGCGCTTGAAAGTCATGGACTCGTTGTCGAAACTGGCGTTTTTGGTGCCATGATGGACGTGCAATTAGTCAATGACGGCCCAGTGACGATTATGTTGGAATCTAAATAGTGGATTTGACGAGAAGTACTAGGTGAGTTTGCCTGGTGCTTCTTTTTTTGTGTTGGTGGAGGAGTTATGCGCGGTGCGTGAGAGGATACGCGCGGTTGGAGGGAAATACGCGCGTTCCACGAGGAATATGCGCGGTGCGGGAGAAATACGCACGTTCGGCAGAAAATACGCGCGGTGGAAAAGGATACGCACGCTCCGCGAAAAATATGCGCGTGCCACGAGAAATACGTGCGGACGGAACAAAATACGCACGCTCCACAAAAAATACGCGCGATACCCCAAAATACACAAAAAAAGCACGGAGGAATTTCCCTCCGTGCGACAACTTACTCTTCTAATTTAGCATCAAAATAATTGATGATGCCTGTATAAAGACCAAGTGCTGCTTGTTCGCGGAACTGCTTGCTTGTTAAGACGCGTTCTTCATTAAAATTACTCAAGAAGCCAAGTTCCACAAGAACAGCAGGCTGCTTATTCTCGCGAAGAACCATGTAATTGCCATGTTGGACTCCACGGTCTTTCAAAGTGAGCTTTTTGCCAAGCTCTGCATTGAGATATTCAGCCAATTCTTGTTGGTAGTCGTGTTGATAGTAAGACGTAAAACCGGAAATGCTGCTGTCATCGGTAGCATCGTAATGAATGCTAATAAAAGCATCTGCGCCAGCTTGATGACTACCAGAAACGCGTGTACGAAGATCGACATAAGTGTCCGATTGACGAGTCATGACAACTTCTGCGCCAGCGGCATTTAAATGATGAGACAAAATTTCAGCTGTTTTTAACGTTAGTTCTTTTTCTTGTGTTTTGCGAACGCCTACTGTGCCACCGTCATTACCGCCATGCCCAGGGTCTAGGACGATAGTTAGGCCGTTCAATGTACCTTTTTTGCGGACGATTGTTTCACTTTGTTCTTTTGCAAATGCTTCTTCAGTCGAGACAACCCATTCTGCGACAAATGCGGTTTTGCCTTCTGGCAATGATACTTGATACCAATCATCTTGCTTTGCAAGTACCGCTAATTTATCACCGGCATTTGCGCGACTAGCTACTTCAGAAGAAGTGGTCGCTGCAGTTCGTAAATTTGTACCATCTGTTAAGATGACGACTGACTCATTTAAGTCGCTTTGAACCGTCTCAACCGTTTGATCGGACAATTGACCATGAAACGCATAAACCCAGCCAATTTTGTCTTTTGCCAATTCGATTTCAACCCAATTGCCTGCCATAGATAAGACGGGGAAGACTTGACCTTGCTGAACCGTCTCTTGAATTTTTGAGCTCAAGTCAGGTTTTGAGCGAACGTTTAATGCATTTACTGCAACTTCAAAAGAGGAAACTTTAGAAATAGCGGTTTTTTTCTCTTCTTGTGGTTCTTCTTTTGACTCTGTTTCGACTGGTGTTGCTTCTTCAGATTCTTCAGCAAAACTTATGTATTGTTTTGAAACAAATCCACGTGAATTGCGGAAATTGATTTCAATCCATTCGCCCGCTGAACTTACTACTTCCGCTCGGTCACCAGCATTCATTTTCGTTAAGACTGCTGCCGATAAATCGGGTTGTGAGCGGACGTTCAAGCCATTTACTGAAGAAACAGCAGTTTGGCCAGATGCTTTTTCCGCATCTCCACTTTCAGTTGTAAGCCACGATGCAATCCAGCCTTCTTGCCCATCAACGCGAACTTCTAGCCAATCGTCTTGTTTAGATACGACAGTTGCCGTTTGGCCTTGCTCCAAGTCACCAGTCACGCTATAAGAAAGTCCAGGACCTGAACGAACATTGACCGTTGTGCCGGTAATTTCCACGGTGCCGGTGTCGGCAAAGACGTGATTTTTATCTAACAACGGAAAGCTGGCAGCTATGAATAAAATAAATGAAATAATTGCGATAGACCCTTTATGTTTCATGCCATACCCCCTATAGAAACTTCTCTTCCATAGTATCAAAAAACAAAGCGCTTGTGTCAAAAAGGTTGACAAGCTCTCAGGGAGTTATTAAGATTGATTTATTATACTTATATATTTGCTGACGACGAAGAAAGTAGTTGCATGAATTGGCTGAAAAGAGAGGGGAAGTCTCGGGCTGTAAACTTTCCTACAGACACCTGCGATGAATAACACTTTTGAGGCTTTTTTCTGAAAGGCGCTTGCCGCTTACTAGGAAAAAACGGAACCGGCCGTTACCCGGAATGAGAGGATGCATCTTTTGGCATCAACTAGGGTGGAACCGCGGAAGCTAATACAAGCTCTCGTCCCTTGCGTAAAGCAAGGGGCGGGAGCTTTTTTGTATGGAAAAATAAAGGAGTGAACCAAAAGATGAATATTCAAGCACCACGTGGCACGTATGATGTGCTGCCCGATCAATCGGCTAAATGGCAAGAAGTAGAACAAAAAATTAATGACTTGTGCAGATTGTATCAATACAAAGAAATTCGCACACCTATTTTCGAACACACGGAATTATTCCAACGCGGTGTAGGTGACACGACTGACATCGTTCAAAAAGAAATGTATACATTCCAGGATCGTGGCGATCGTTCATTAACATTGCGTCCTGAAGGCACAGCATCAGTTGTTCGTTCTTACGTAGAAAATAAATTATTTGGTATGCCTGATCAGCCTGTTAAATTATTTTATACAGGTCCTATGTTCCGCTATGAGCGACCGCAAGCAGGACGCATGCGTCAGTTTGTGCAATTTGGAGTTGAAGCAATCGGTTCTAAAGATCCGGCAATTGACGCAGAAGTCATTTCGCTGGCGATGGAAGTTTATCGTTCTGTGGGTCTGAAAAAATTGCGTTTAGTGATTAATTCTCTAGGTGACACAGAAAGCCGCATTGCGCATAAAGAAGCATTGATCAAGCACTTTGAACCTAGCATCAATGAATTTTGTAATGATTGCCAAACACGTCTAGAGAAAAACCCACTACGCATTTTGGATTGCAAAGTAGACCGCAATCACCCGTTAATGGCAACCGCACCATCACTTACAAATTATTTAAATGAAGAATCACGTGCTTATTTTGATGAAGTGCAATCATACCTTACGAGCATGGATATTGAATTTGTCGTGGATCCGAATTTAGTGCGCGGCTTAGATTATTATAACCACACAGCATTTGAAATTATGAGCGATGCTGAAGGTTTTGGCGCAATTACAACTTTAGCAGGTGGGGGACGTTATAACGGACTTGTTGAAGATTTAGGTGGTCCTGATGCACCAGGAATTGGATTTGCGATGAGTATCGAACGCCTATTATTAGCTCTTGAAATGGAAAAAGTCGTTATTGGTCAATCAAATAACTTAGAAGTTTACGTTGTTGCGATGGATGAGTCGACAAAGAAAAAAGCCTTTGCAGTGGTTCGTGATTTACGCGTCAACGGCATTTCAGCAGATATGGATTTCACAGGGCGTAAAGTAAAAGCACAAATGAAATCAGCAGACCGTAAAGGAGCTGCATTCGTTATCGTTATCGGCGAAACCGAACTAGAAAGTGGCAAAGTGGCATTAAAAGAAATGGCGACGGGTGAGCAGCAGGAAATGTCATTCGACGAAATCGCATCAAACTTATTGAAAAAGAAATCACTGGAGGAATAAATATGTCAAGAACGCATTATTGTGGGGAAGTTAACGAATCGGTCATTGGGCAACGTGTAACATTAAAAGGATGGGTGCAAAAGCGTCGTGACCTTGGTGGGTTAATTTTCGTGGATGTTCGCGATCGCTCTGGAATTGTTCAAGTTGTTTTCAATCCGGAAATTTCAAAAGAAGCCGCAGCAATTGGCGAATCGTTACGCAATGAATTTGTTGTTCACATTGACGGTTTAGTAGTTGAAAGAGCAGCAGGTCAAATTAATGCAACGATGAAAACAGGTAAAATCGAAGTGCAAGTTGATCATGCAACTGTCATCAATGCTGCGAAAAATCCGCCGTTCGCAATTGAAGACAACACTGATGTCAGCGAAGATTTGCGTTTGAAATACCGTTATTTAGACTTGCGTCGCCCGGCGATGTACGAAACTTTCAAAATGCGTTCTGACGTCACTAAATCGATTCGTCGCTTTTTAGATGAAGAAGGATTTATCGAAGTGGAAACGCCAATTTTGACAAAATCTACTCCAGAAGGCGCACGCGATTATTTAGTGCCAAGCCGAGTTCATGATGGGGAATTTTATGCATTGCCACAATCTCCTCAATTGTTTAAGCAAATGTTGATGGTTTCTGGTTTTGATAAATATTACCAAATTGCTCGTTGTTTCCGTGATGAAGATTTACGTGCTGACCGCCAGCCGGAATTCACACAAATTGATATGGAAATGAGTTTCCAATCGATGGAAGACATTATTGGCATGAACGAACGCCTAATGGTTCAAATGATGAAAGATGTAAAAAATGTCGACATTGAACCCACTTTCCAACGCATGAGCTATACAGAAGCGATGGATCGATTTGGCTCTGATAAACCGGATGTGCGTTTTGGTTTAGAACTTGTAGATGTTTCGGATTTAGTCAAAGATTCGGCATTTAAAGTGTTTACTGGCGCGATTGAAAATGGCGGTCAAGTAAAATTGATTAACGTTAAAGGGCAAGCGGCTAATTATTCTCGCAAAGATATTGATGCATTAGGTGAATTTGCAGCCGTTTACGGAGCAAAAGGACTTGCTTGGTTGAAAGTAGAAGAAGAAGGCGTGAAAGGTCCAATTGCTAAATTCTTCGAAGGTGAAGCAGCAACTGCTTTAACAGAACGAGCTCAAGCAGAAGCGGGCGACTTATTGCTATTTGTTGCTGACAAAAAGTCAGTAGTTGCAGATGCACTAGGAGCACTTCGTTTGAAGTTTGGTAAGGAATTAGGATTGATTGACAGTTCAGTTTACAAATTCTTGTGGATCACAGACTGGCCATTACTTGAGTATGATGAAAAAGATGGTCGCTATTATGCTGCTCACCATCCGTTCACAATGCCATTTGAAGAAGACTTAGACAAATTGGCAACAGATCCACAAAGTGTTCGTGCGCAAGCTTACGACCTTGTGTTAAACGGCTATGAGCTAGGTGGAGGTTCGGCACGGATTTATCGACGCGAAATTCAAGAGCAAATGTTTGAAGTGCTAGGCTTTAGTAAAGAAGAAGCAAACGAACAATTTGGTTTCTTGATGGAAGCATTTGAGTATGGCACGCCTCCACACGGTGGAATTGCATTCGGTTTAGACCGTCTTGTTATGTTGTTAGCAGGCCGCACGAATTTACGTGATACCATCGCATTCCCGAAAACAGCAAGCGCTAGCGACTTGTTGACGGATGCACCAAGCACGGTATCAGGTGCCCAACTTGATGAATTGAGTTTATCGCTGAACATTCAGAATAATAAATAATTTTAAAGTAAAAGACTTGTCTAAATAAAAAAGCTGTGTTAATATACGGGTATAGAGAATCCTGATGTGTTCGTTTTAAGCAATTCGATTTTGACCCAACATTATGTCGTCGGGAGATCACATTTCACCATGGCTAACATGCCTTAACGGGAAGTTATAAGTGGTGAAGAGGTCACCCACCTGCTTTCAGCGGGTTCAAACGATGCGCAACAACAAAGACGGCACGATTGGGATTCTTAATAAAAAAATCATTTTTATCCCTTAGACAATTTATTGTCTAAGGGATTTTTTATGTGTATAATCCCTATTATGCGTATCAACTTTGAAAGGCAGTGGCTCTAATGTTACATCAGTTCTCAAGAAACGAGTTAGCAGTAGGTAAAAAAGGAATCGAGTTATTAAAAAATTCAACAGTGGCAATCCTCGGAATCGGCGGCGTAGGCTCATTTGCAGCTGAAGCATGTGCACGAAGCGGTGTCGGTACAATTATCCTTGTGGACAAGGACAACGTCGACATTACCAATATCAATCGTCAACTAGTTGCGAATTTATCAACTGTTGGAAAATCCAAAGCAGGCGTGATGAAAGATCGGATCGCCGACATTAATACCGAGTGTAAAGTTATTTCTTTACACATGTTCTATACAGAAGAAACGTGTGAAGAGTTTTTCAGTTATAACCCTGATTATGTTATTGATGCATCGGATACGATGATTTATAAAGTTCATTTAATGGAAGAGTGCTATAAACGTGGCATTAAAATTATTGCAAGCATGGGAGCGGCCAATAAAACCGATCCGACGCGCTTTAAAATCGCGGATATTTCAAAAACACATACGGATCCATTAGCAAAAATTATTCGCAAGAAATTACGTCAATCTGGGATTCGTAAAGGCATTCCGGTTATTTTTTCAGACGAAAGCCCAATCATTGTTCGTGAAGATGTAGTGGAGAACGTTGGTAAGCCGGATGCAAGCATTCGTAAAGCGCAGATGCCGCCGTCCTCAAACGCATTTACACCTTCTGCAGTTGGTTTGATTGCTGCGAGCTGGGTAGTTAACGACATTACCAAATCTATTCCGATTACACGCGTTCGCATGAATTAATTAGTAGCCGGCTCTTTTCATGAGCCGGCTTTTCTCTGTCGTTTTAATGAAACTAAAAAAGCCATTTCCAATTTAGGAAACAGCTTTTGTCTATGTGCATTTATTTTTTATTTTTTCGGAAGCTTTTTAGCTTTTCATAAATCCCGGCGAACTTCTTTTCTTCGCCAGCAATGACTGGTTTGTAGAATTCCGCTTTTTTTACTTCTTTCGGTAAGTAGTCTTGATCTGCCCAGCCACCAAACGAACCTACCGGCGTGTCGTGCGGATAGCGATAGCCACCGTGACCGAGTTCTGCGCTTCCGGCATAATGCGTATCACGTAAATGCATCGGGATGTCACCGACTTCACCTTTGTTAATGGCACTAGTCGCTGCATCAATGGCTTTATAAGCTGAATTGGATTTTTCGGAAAGACACATTTCAGCAACTGCTTGTGCCAGTGGAATTCGTGCTTCTGGCAAACCTAAGCGATCCGCTGCTTGGCACGCTGCAAGAACGTGCCCTCCAACGGCTGGGTTGGCAAGTCCAATGTCTTCGTAAGCCATAACGAGTAAACGCCTGGTTACTGCTGTTAAATCACCATTTTCAAGCAAGTGCGCCAAGTAATACATCGCGGCATTTACGTCACTACCACGAACCGATTTTTGTAATGCAGAGAGCAAATTGAAAAAGTGAGATCCTTTTTTATCGCCAAACACACCAACACGTTTGATCATTTGTTCGACCATTTGATCTTCAACAATATACTTGCCATCAATTTCATCAGATGCAATGACAATTGACTCGAGCATCGTCAATGCTTTTCGCGCATCACCGTTTGTGCCTTCTGCAATGCGTTCGACTTGTTTTTCGGAAATCTCAATTTCTTCGTTGCCGAGGCCTCGTTTGGGTTCGGTTAAGGCAGCGTTTAAAAGCTGCACGATATCTTCATGAGATAAACGTTTTAACTGTTTGATTTCCCCGCAACGTGAACGAATCGCGGGATTGACATCGTGAAACGGATTTTCAGTCGTCGCACCAATCAAGACAATCGCGCCACTTTCGACATGCGGCAATAACGCATCTTGTTGTAGTTTATTAAAGCGGTGGATTTCATCGAGAAACAACAGCACTTTGCCCGTCATTCGAGCTTCGGTAACGACTTCTTCGACATCTTTCTTGCCAGAAGTTGTGGCATTCAATGCGATAAAAGGTAAGTTTGACGTTCCGGCAATAGCGTGAGCGATGGACGTTTTACCGATTCCAGGTTCACCATATAGCAGCATGGACGGGACATGTCCGTTGCTAATCATTTTATATAAGGCTGTATGCGAGCCAATCACATCTTTTTGACCGACAACTTCGTCAATGGTTCGCGGACGCATGCGAAAAGCTAAAGGTTCGTTGTGCATAAAAAAACTCCTTTCGTGCATTCGTTCTATCAGTATAGCGTTTAGGATTTCAAAAGTCATTGCAAGTCCATTCGTGTCGAATTATGCTATACTGTTTTGAAGAATAAACGTAGTTAAACTAGAGATTTTTCGATGTATTATTAGCATTATTCTGTTAATAAAACTAGTCGCATATAGTAAATTGTTCGAGAAGAGTAAATTGGATTTTTTATCAAGAATAATTTATTTATTTCAAACAAGTATGGAGTAAACTAGCGGAGACTCCCGAAGGAAAGCGCAGCTAGTTTACGGAATAGCAATCTTAAGAAAATTATCAAACTTAGAGGTGTACTCATGAAAATATCAACAAAAGGCCGTTATGGGCTTACAATTATGATCGATCTAGCAAAACATTATGGAGAAGGTCCGTTACCGCTACGTAAAATCGCAGCACAAAATGACCTTTCTGAAGCCTATCTAGAACAATTAGTCGGTCCGTTGCGAAACTCAGGATTAGTTAAAAGTGTCCGCGGGGCATATGGTGGCTACATGCTGACGCGTCATCCGAAAGAAATTTCAGCTGGGGATGTGATTCGGGTTCTTGAAGGACCTATTCAGCCAGTTGAAGGCATCGAAGACGAAAAGCAACCACAGCGTGAGCTATGGGTGCGTATTCGGGACGCAGTGAAAAATGTGTTGGACACGACCACCATCGAAGATTTAGCTAATGCTAAAAACGATGAAACTGAAAACTATATGTATTATATATAAGGAGTTTACAAATTATGAATCGAATTTATTTAGACCATGCGGCGACTTCGCCAATGCATCCGGAAGTAATTGCAACTTTTTCTAAAGCGCTTGGCTCAGTTTATGGCAACCCTTCTAGCATTCATACAACCGGTAGAGCAGCACGCAAAGTTCTGGACGATGCACGTAAATTATTGGCTAACAGCATTCATGCAGATGACAACGAAATCATCTTTACGAATGGTGGAACAGAAGCAGATAACTTAGCGATTTTTGGAACGGCTGCAAAAAAGAACGGCAAACATATTATCACGACAGTTATTGAACACCATGCGGTCTTGCATGCTTGCGAAAAACTAGAGCGTGAAGGATATGACGTAACATATTTACCTGTGGGCGAAAATGGTTGCGTGCGAGCAGAAGACGTGAAAAATGCGCTGCGTGACGATACAATTCTAGTATCGATTATGATGGGCAATAATGAAGTTGGAACCATTCAACCGATTGCCGAAATTGGTGAATTGTTAAAAGATACAGATGTGACGTTCCATACGGACGCGGTTCAAACATTTGGGATATTACCAATCGACGTCAACGAGTTAAACGTCGATCTATTATCGGTTTCAGCACATAAACTAAACGGACCTAAAGGCGTTGGCTTTTTATATCAACGAAAAGGAACGGCACTTTCTCCACTTCTATACGGTGGAGAGCAAGAACGTAAGCGTCGTGCGGGAACAGAAAACGTGCCGGCGATTTCAGCATTTGCAAAAGCAGCCGAAATTGCACTAGCGACGATGGAAGAAAAAACCGCAACTTACGAGCAATTTAAAACGATTTTCAAAGACGTTTTAGACAAACAAAACGTTGATTATAAAGAAAATGGCAGTAATTCCATGCCACATATTTTAAATCTTAGCATTTCAGGCATTGAAATCGAGTCGTTTTTGATCAACTTGGATTTAGCGGGAATATCAGCTTCTAGCGGATCGGCGTGCACAGCGGGGTCAATCGATCCTTCTCATGTGCTCGTTGCCATGTATGGTGAAAAAGCCGTTGAAATCCGTAATTCCATTCGATTTAGTTTCGGTTTAGGATTAACGTCTGAAACGATTAAACAAGCTGCCGAAAAGACAGCGCAAATCAGCCAGCGTTTGGCATTAAAATGAAAAGGTGAATAAAATGACAAAAGCACCACAAGATACACGAGTTGTTGTCGGCATGTCCGGAGGGGTTGACTCTTCGGTTGCTGCATATTTATTAAAAGAACAAGGCTATGACGTTATTGGGATCTTCATGAAAAACTGGGATGATACCGATGAAAATGGCGTATGTACCGCTACAGAAGATTACGAAGATGTTATTCGTGTGTGCAACCAAATTGGCATTCCGTATTATGCAGTGAACTTTGAAAAACAATACTGGGACAAAGTCTTTACGTATTTCTTAGAAGAATACAAAGCAGGCCGTACACCAAACCCAGACGTTATGTGCAATAAAGAAATTAAATTTAAAGCATTTCTTGAACACGCATTAAGTCTAGGTGCTGATTATTTAGCAACGGGGCATTATGCACAAGTAGAGCATGCTGAAAATGGCGAAACAAAAATGTTGCGTGGCAAAGATAACAATAAAGACCAAACCTATTTCCTCAATCAATTAGATCAGCATCAATTGTCGAAAGTGATGTTCCCGATTGGTCACATGGAAAAGAAAAAAGTTCGTGAAATCGCTCTAGAAGCAGAACTTGCGACAGCTACGAAAAAAGATTCTACGGGTATTTGTTTTATCGGGGAACGTAATTTTAAAGAGTTTTTAGGTCAATATTTGCCAGCACAACCGGGGCAAATGGAAACCTTAGAAGGCGTGAAAATGGGTACGCACGACGGTTTAATGTATTACACAATTGGTCAACGCCAAGGACTTGGCATCGGCGGAGCAGGAGACCCGTGGTTTGTTATCGGTAAAGATTTAGAGCGCAACGTTTTATATGTGGGACAAAATATTCATCACGATGCTCTTTTCTCAGATAGCTTAACTGCGGTAAACTTAAGTTTCACATCAAATACTCCACCAAGCGGTATTTTAGAGTGTACTGCGAAATTCCGTTATCGTCAGCAAGATGTCGGCGTATCTGTAGAATTTAAAGGCGAAAGTGCAATTGTTACTTTTGCAGAACCAGTACGTGCCATTACACCGGGTCAAGCAGTGGTCTTTTATGACGGCGAAGAATGTTTAGGTGGCGGAACCATCGATCACGTTTTTAAAAACGGTGCACGATTGGAATATGTAGGTTAATGGGAGAGACAGCAATGAATTATAACGAAATTGGAATTCAAGCCTTGCAAGACGGCCATACAGAAGAAGCCATTAAAGCTTTTACACAAGCAATTGAAGAAGAACCGGAAAATCCACTAGGCTATATTAATTTTGGTCACGTGTTAACGTCGATGGACGAAATCGATCGTGCAGAGCGCTTTTTCCAAAAAGCGATTACGCTAGATGAAACGTCAGCAACAGCTTTTTACGGCTTAGCTAATTTATACTTTAATTCAGAGCGTTATTCAGAAGCGTTGAAACTTTATGAAAAAGCATTACAATACGAGATTGAAGGCGCAGATGCACATTTCATGATCGGCAAATGTTTTGAGAAAATGGATCAGCCTAAACTAGCGCTTCCGTATCTACAGCGCGCAGTTGAGTTAAATGAAACAGATGTTCAAGCCCGTTTGAGTTATGGCATTAGCTTAGCTTCTATGGAATTGTTTGAACTAGCAGAACCGCAATTTTTAGAAGTGATCAGAAGAGATCCGAATCATTCGGATGCCCATTATAATTTAGGTGTTCTTTATGCGGTTTCAACAGACCGAAAAGAAGACGCTATGTATCACTTGAAACAAGCGTATACGTTAGATGAGCGCAACGAAATGGCGCGCTATGCTTACGATATGATCGCAACAACTTTGGAATAGCCACATGAAAAGGAGACGACAGACATGACCGGACAAATCGATTTATTTCAAGAAGAAAAACAGTTTGTATTAGGGCGTCCTGTCGTCTCAATTTTTCATAATCCCCAAAATTTATTCTCCATCGCGAAAGTGAAAATCCAAGAAACCAATACCCCTTATACGGAAAAAGAAATCATTGTTTCTGGTTATTTCCCCA
This sequence comes from Planococcus donghaensis MPA1U2, assembly GCF_000189395.1. Taxonomy (GTDB): domain Bacteria; phylum Bacillota; class Bacilli; order Bacillales_A; family Planococcaceae; genus Planococcus; species Planococcus donghaensis_B. Next base: position 89,818 of record NZ_AEPB01000038.1, read on the forward strand.
TGTTAACGCTTGAAGAGCAATACCGTTTTACTGGCGTGGTAAAAAATCACCCGCGTTACGGTGTTCAATTTCAAGTAGAAACATTCACAAAAGAAGTGCCTGAAACCGAACAAGGCATTATTCATTATTTATCCAGTGATATGTTTAACGGCATTGGCCGAAAAACCGCTGAAACCATTGTGAAAAAGTTGGGCAAAGATGCCATTAAAAAGATTTTAGAAGACCCAGATTCCTTAGACAAAGTTCCGCGGTTATCCGATGACAAAAAAGATACGATTCGTGCCACGCTTCAAATGAATTTAGGACTTGAACGCGTCATGATTCAATTAAACGATTGGGGCTTTGGTCCACAAATTGGCATGCGCATTTATCAAGCGTACCGTGAAGAAACAATTGATATATTGACAAAAAATCCATTTCAATTGATTGAAGAAATTGAAGGAATAGGGTTTCAGCGTGCTGACGAACTAGGGATGAAGCTAGGTATTACAGGAAGTCACCCAGACCGCATCAAGGCGTCTATTTTACATATCCTCAACCAAGCTTCGTTATCAGATGGTCATGTCTATGTGGATGCCAAGACGTTGATCCCGATGGTCAAAGAAATGCTTGAAGCACGTCAACAAGCAGAAATTCCGGTTGAAGCCATTTCGAAAGCCGCAATCGAGTTAAATGAAGAAGGCAAAGTGGCTGGAGAAGAAACCCGGCTTTATTTGCCATCGCTGTATTATTCAGAAGTGGGCATCGCAACAAAATTAGAAACATTATTATTAGAACAAGAATCGCGTGCGAAATTCCCGAGTTCTGAAGTTCGTAAAGCGCTTGGTGAAGCGGAAGAGCGACTAGGGGTTAATTATGCTGAGACGCAAATTGACGCGATTGAAAGCAGCATCAATTCATCGGTCATGATCCTTACAGGGGGACCGGGTACGGGCAAAACGACCGTCGTTCGCGGACTCGTAGAAATTTACGCCGAACTGCACGGCTTGTCGCTTGATCCAAAAGAATACGCCAAAAAACAAGAACCATTTCCAATCATTCTTGCGGCTCCAACAGGACGTGCGGCGAAACGTTTGAGTGAATCAACTGAACTGCCAGCCATGACGATTCACCGGTTACTTGGCTTTAATGGTCAAGAAAAAGACGAAGAAACCGAAAAAGAAATCGAAGGCAAATTGATCATCATTGATGAAATGTCAATGGTCGATACATGGCTCGCACACCAGTTGCTAAAAGCGGTACCAGAAGACGCGCAATTGATTTTTGTTGGCGACCAAGATCAACTGCCACCAGTCGGACCAGGACAAGTATTGCGTGATTTACTCGAATCAAAACGGATACCCACAGTCGAATTGACCGATATATACCGACAATCTTCAGGTTCATCCATCATAGAACTTGCGCACCAAATGAAAAACGGCCAATTGCCAGAAGACATCACAGCGAAAACATCTGACCGTTCTTTTATAAAAGCTGGTGCTGACCAAATTCCTATGGTTGTTGAAAAAGTTGTAAAAAGTGCTCTGTCCAAAGGTCATTCGATCAGAGACATTCAAGTGCTCGCCCCGATGTACAAAGGACCTGCAGGGATTGACGCTTTAAATCGACTGATTCAAGAAATGGTCAACCCAAATCCAGACGGCAAACGAAAAGAGTTAGTATTTGGGGACATTACTTATCGTATTGGCGATAAAATATTACAGCTTGTCAACCAACCCGAAAGCAATGTTTTTAACGGCGATATGGGTGAAGTTGTCGCCATCATGAAAGCAAAAGAAACGGTCGAAAAACAAGACATGTTGGTCGCTTCTTTTGACGGCATCGAAGTTACTTATGAACGAAGCGATTTAAATCAATTAACATTAGCGTATTGTTGTTCGATTCATAAATCGCAAGGCTCGGAATTTCCAACTGTAATTATGCCAATTGTTCGAGGCTATATGAAGATGCTGCGACGCAATTTACTTTACACCGGTATCACGCGAAGCAAAGACTTTCTCGTTCTCTGCGGGGACCCAGGGGCATTCCGCTACGGGGTCGAGCGTACAGACGACACGCAGCGCATGACCACCTTACAAAATCGTCTAGCGGTCACTACTGAAGAACCTAAAACCGAACAGCAAACTAAACAACAAGAAGAGACAAAACAAAGCGGACCGGTGAGCCTAACAACCGAAAACGCCCACTCGATCCACCCAATGATCGGCATGGAAGGCATTACTCCGCAAAAATTCATGGAAGCTTAATAATTCATTTTTGAAAGAAGATATTTCGCAAAATAGCTACGCTTTCCGCGGGCTTGCGCTGAACTAACTCGGGCTTTGCGCCCGAGTGGATTTCAGCACTTCGCTTTCCCGCAGGAGTCTACGCTATTTTGCTACATATCTTAATGTCTCATATTAGAAGAAGAGCGTAAGGCGGTGACTCCTGGGGAAACCACACGAGCTGAAGACCCTGGACTGAGCACAGCGAGGGAAGCGGCTGAAGCCGTGTCCCCGGAACGCGTCCGTCTGGAGCGATTTCTTTACGTCACTATTGACATCCCACAAAGCTTTTTCTATAATTCAAATTAGACTGATAGACAAACACATTGATGGAGACAGTATAAAATCGCATCCGGACAGAAACGGGACCCTAGGCTGAAAGGTACCGACGACATTCGATTTTAGAAAGCTACTCCGGAGTGCAGCTAATCCCTGCCGTTGAACCGCGTTAAGGTGTTCGAGAGACACATTGCAACCAGCTTTGTGTAACTAGGGTGGTACCGCGAAATAAAGCCTTCGTCCCTTTTTTGGGATGGGGGCTTTTTATATTGTAGAGGAGGAAAAAAGATGAAAAACTTGAAAGCTGAAGACATTAGACAAATGTACATTGATTTCTTTAAAGAAAAAGGGCACGACCAGGAGCCAAGTGCACCACTAGTGCCTTTTGAAGATCCTTCTCTTTTGTGGATCAACAGTGGAGTTGCTACTTTAAAAAAATATTTTGATGGACGTGTGATTCCAAATAACCCGCGTATCGTCAACGCACAAAAATCAATTCGTACGAACGATATTGAAAACGTTGGGAAAACGGCGCGTCACCATACATTTTTTGAAATGCTAGGGAACTTCTCAATCGGTGAATACTTTAAAACAGAAGCCATTCATTGGGCTTGGGAATTCTTAACAGACGAAAAATGGATTGGTTTTGATGCGGATAAACTATCGGTGACAATTCACCCAGAAGATGAAGAAGCATACGCAATTTGGTTGAATGAAGTAGGTGTACCAGCTGAACGGATCATTCGTTTAGAAGGGAATTTCTGGGATATAGGAGAAGGTCCAAGTGGTCCAAACTCTGAAATCTTCTACGATCGCGGCGAAAGCTATGGCAACGACATAAGCGATCCTGAATTATACCCAGGCGGCGAAAACGAACGTTATTTAGAAATCTGGAATTTGGTATTTTCACAATTTAATCACAACCCAGATCATACGTATACATTACTTCCAAAACAAAACATTGATACAGGAATGGGATTAGAGCGTATGGCTTGTGTGGCGCAAGACGTGCCAACTAACTACGATACTGATTTATTTATTCCAATTATCAAAAAAACAGAAGAAATTTCTGGCAAGAAATACGGAGAAAATGCGGAAATGGACATGGCATTTAAAGTAATTGCTGACCATATTCGTACTGTGGCGTTTGCGATTGGGGACGGAGCGCTTCCGTCAAACGAAGGCCGTGGCTATGTATTGCGTCGCTTGTTGCGTCGTGCTGTTCGTTTTGCGAAAAAACTAGGTGTGGAACAACCATTTATGTATGACTTAGTACCAGTTGTTGGCGACGTAATGAAGAGCTTTTACCCAGAAGTTAACGCGAAGCAAGACTTTATTATTCGCGTGATGAAGCTCGAAGAACAACGTTTCCATGAAACGCTTCATGACGGCTTAACTATTTTGTCGTCTGTCATCGAAAAACAAAAAGCTGCTGGTCAAAATGAAATTCCAGGAGAAGATGCTTTCCGTTTATACGATACGTATGGTTTCCCGGTTGAATTAACGGAAGAATACGCAGAAGAAGAAGGCATGGCGGTAGACCACAAAGGGTTTGAAACAGCAATGCAAGAACAACGTGACCGTGCACGAAATGCGCGTCAAAACGTCAATTCGATGCAGTCTCAATCCGAAGTGTTAGGAAATATAAAAGAAGCTAGTGAATTTATTGGCTATAGCCAAACAGTATCAGACGCTAACGTTTTGTTCATCATTAAAGACGGAGAACTTGTTGATAGTGCACAAGAAGGCGAAGAAGTGGAAGTTATTTTAGATCAAACACCATTTTATGCAGAAAGTGGTGGTCAAATTGCCGATCGCGGAACTTTGAGTAATGATTTCGTTCAAGCTTCTGTATTAAATGTTAAAAAAGCACCTAATGGTCAAAACTTGCATTCTGTCCGTGTTAATACGGGAGAATTGACGAAAACGTCCGTACAAGCGCAAGTAGATGCTTCAGAACGTCGTCATACGGTGAAAAACCACACAGCGACACATTTATTGCACCAAGCGTTAAAAGACGTTTTAGGGACCCATGTAAACCAAGCGGGATCATATGTTGGACCAGACCGTCTTCGTTTTGACTTTTCTCATTTTGGTCAAGTGACAAAAGAAGAACTTGAAACGATTGAACAAATCGTCAATGAAAAAGTATGGGACGGCATTGCAGTTCAAACAGGTTACTACAACTTGCAAGAAGCGAAAGAAATGGGCGCGATGGCATTGTTCGGCGAGAAATACGGAGATGTAGTTCGCGTTGTAGAAATTGGTGGCTATTCGCTAGAACTTTGTGGCGGTGTACACGTATTAAATACGTCTGAAATCGGATTATTTAAAATTGTATCTGAAGGCGGTATCGGTGCTGGAATTCGCAGAATCGAAGCAGTAACAGGTAAAGGTGCATATGAAAACTTAAAAGATAGTGAAACTATTTTAGAAAACGCAGCTGGACTATTAAAATCATCTCCTAGAGATATGGTTCAAAAAGTACAAACAGTTCAAGCAGAAATGAAATCATTGCAGCGTGAAAATGAGTCCTTGCTTGCGAAGATTTCTAATGCACAATCTGCAGGCATTTTAGATGCAGCTCAAAAAGTGGGCGATATTACCGTGCTATCGGTTAAAGTAGAAGCAAAAGATAATAACCAATTGCGTCAATTGCTAGATGACTTGAAATCGAAAATGGACAAAGCGGTGATTGTACTTGGAGCAACAGATGGTGATAAAGTAATGCTTGCAGCTGGAGTTACAAAAGATTTGGCTGGTGGCGATTATCATGCAGGACAAATTGTTAAGCACGTAGCAGAGCAATGTGGCGGTAAAGGTGGCGGCCGTCCAGATATGGCAATGGCAGGCGCTAAAGATGCAAGTAAATTAGACGAAGCACTAGAATCGGTTTACAGCTTAGTTAAATAGGTTTAATAAATCTGCGCTATCGGTTATAATGAAAAACAGACAGCAGGAGCAATTATTTCTATTCAAAATCCGAAAGCGAGGTGCTTGTCGTGAGTTCATTTGATCGCACAATGAAATTCGATTCGTCTGATGAGTCGATGGAACAAGAAGTCAAGCAAGTAATGCTTCAGGTACATTCAGCACTTGAAGAAAAAGGCTACAACCCGATCAATCAGATTGTCGGATATTTATTATCAGGTGATCCGGCTTATATTCCTCGCCATCAGGATGCGCGAAATATGATTCGCAAACTGGAACGAGATGAAATTCTAGAAGAGCTTGTAAAGTTCTATATTAAAAAGAATAACGAGGAATAATGATGCGCATAATAGGTCTTGATGTTGGTTCAAAAACAATCGGAGTTGCCATAAGCGATCCGATGGGCTGGACAGCCCAAGGAATTGAAACCATCAAAATAAACGAAGCAATTGAAGAATTCGGAATGGAACGCCTTGGTGAACTGATAAAGCAATACGAGGTGACCGAAGCGGTAGTTGGCTATCCGAAGAACATGAACAATTCAATTGGGCCACGTGCTGAAGCATCCGAAAAGTTTGCAGCTTTGTTAAAAGAAGCGTATAGTATACCGGTGGTGCTTTGGGATGAGCGGCTAACGACGTCGGCAGCAGAGAAGATGTTGATCTCCGCAGATGTCAGCCGTAAAAACCGTAAAAAAGTGATCGACAAGATGGCAGCAGTAATGATATTGCAAGGTTATCTTGATTTTAAAAAATAATGAGGTGACGTAAATGGAACACGGACAAGAACACATTACAGTCGTAGACGAAAACGGCAACGAGCAACTATTTGAGGTACTATTTACATTTGAGTCAGCAGACTTCGGAAAATCATATGTTTTGTATTTCCCAGTTGGCGCTGAAGAAGATGAAGAAGGCGAAATTGAAATTCATGCATCTTCATTCACTGAAAACCCTGAATCAGATGATACTACAGTAGGTGGCGGAGAGCTTCGTCCAGTAGAAACTGATGAAGAGTGGGACATGATCGAAGAAATGTTAAACACGTTCCTTGACGAAGAAGAAGAAAACGAAGAGCTTTAAAATGTGAAGGACGGAATTGATTGTTGATTCCGTCTTTTTCTTTTGTGCACTTTTCTTGTATACTAATAGAAGTTGTACAAAAATAGTCCAACTTCTGTAGAACAGAAAAGCTAGGGGGAAAACCCGTGGAAAAGCAGACAAAAAAAGACATCATGTTTGAACGCATGAAAGAAAAGAAAAAGGAAGTGAGAGTCGTCCGACGCATTGTTTTTATAATTGCGCTAGTCCTATTAATAATTATAGGAATTGCAGGCTTTCAAACGTATAACTACATCTCCAACGCATTAGAACCGGTTGATCCGGATTCAGAAGAAATTATTACGGTGGAAGTACCCATTGGTTCGAGTTTGGACGGCATTGCAGCTTTGCTTGAAGAAAATAATGTGATTGCAGATGCACGGGTTTATAAATATTATGTGAAATTTAAAAATGAATCCGAGTTTCAAGCAGGCACATATGACTTAGTGCAATCGATGACATTGGATGAAATTACAGAGAGTTTGAAAACGGGTAAAGTGTATCACGAACCTCTTTATACCATCAATGTGCCGGAAGGCTTAACCGTAGAAGAAATTGCAGAAAATGTTATCGCTAAAAAAACCGACTATACGTCGGAAGAATTTTTAGAGAAAATCCAAGATCCTGCATATATTGAAGAATTAATGATCAAGTATCCCGATTTATTAACAGATGAAATACTTGGTGAAAATATTCGCTACGCGCTTGAGGGCTATTTATTTCCTGCCACTTATCCTGTGTATGAAGAAAATCCACCTCTAACAGTACTCATTGAACAAATGCTTGATACAACACAAGCAAATGTAATGCAATATCAACCTGTATTAGAAGAACAAAAGCGATCTCCGCATTGGTTGTTAACATTTGCCTCTTTATTAGAAGAAGAAGCAACTGCACAATCGGACCGTCAAACAATCGCAAGCGTTTTTTATAATCGTTTAGAAATCGACATGCTGTTGCAAACAGATCCAACCGTGCTTTATGCAATGGGTGAGCATAAAGATCGTTTGTTTAATACCGATTATGAATTTGAGCATCCATACAGCACTTATCAAAACAAAGGATTGCCACCGGGGCCGATCGCAAATGCTGGATTGTCCTCGATTGATGCAGTGATCGACCCTGCTGAAACCGAATATTTCTATTTCCTAGCTGATCAAGAAGGCAAAAACCATTTTGCTAAAACATATGAACAACATTTGGTTAACCGAGATAAATATATCGGCAATTAAGAACCACGAGAAGGAAGCGTCCTCGCTTTCCTTCTCTTTTTATGATAATATTTGAATTGATTTTTGCGTAGTCGAAAAGGAGCTTTCTTGTATGGTGAACAATCAATTATCCACAACGCTACAAGCGATTCAGGACTATGCTGTCGCGTATCATGTACCCATTATGGAAAATCAAGGCATTGGAGAACTTATAGAACTTTTAAAAGTCCAACAGCCTGAAAAAATTCTTGAAATTGGTGCAGCAATCGGATTTTCCGCGATTAAAATGACCGAGGCTTTGCCAACTAGTACAGTAGATACGGTTGAGCGTGATGATTCACGCTATCAAAAAGCATTAGAATTTATCGCGCAATCAGGCTTTGGAGAGCGCATCCGCATTTTTCATGCAGATGCATTAGAACTTTCGCTTGATGTGTTAAAGCCTGAATATGATGCGATCTTCATAGATGCGGCAAAAGGTCAATATGAGCGCTTTTTTGATAAATATGAAGCTTTGTTGGCAAAAGGCGGCATCATATATTGTGATAATATGGCTATGCATGGTCTTTCAGATATACCGCTATCAGAAGTGCCAAGAAGAAAGCGGACGATGATTCGTAATCTGGCGACTTTTAAAGAACATATGCTGAATGATCCCCGTTATGATACGGAATTATTATCGTCGGGTGACGGCATCATGATTTGTAGAAAAAAATAAGCACATTAAAAAGATGTTTGCAGGGAGCTAAATGATATGTCTAAAAAACGACCGGTCGTTATTGGGATCGCAGGGGGTTCGGGCTCGGGAAAAACGAGTGTAACGAATTCAATCTATGAAGTGTTTAAAGAAAACTCAGTAGTTGTTATCGAACAAGATTATTATTACAAAGATCAAAGTCACTTAGCTTTTGAAGAACGTTTAGAAACGAATTATGACCATCCATTAGCTTTTGATACAGATTTGCTAATCAAGCACATTAACGATTTGCTTGAGCGCCGTCCAATCGAAAAACCAATATACAATTACGCGGTACATACACGTGCAGAAGAAACCGTAATTATTGAACCAAAAGATGTTATTATTTTAGAAGGAATCTTAGTGCTTGAAGATGTACGTCTACGCGAATTAATGGATATTAAATTATTCGTAGATACAGATGGTGACCTTCGCATTATCCGTCGTTTATTGCGTGATATTAATGAGCGTGGGCGGACCATTGATTCAGTTATTGAACAATATTTGACGGTTGTTCGTCCAATGCATAACCAATTTATAGAACCAACAAAACGTTATGCAGATGTAATTATTCCTGAAGGTGGACAAAATGAAGTAGCGATTGATTTAATGGTTACAAAAATTAAAACTATTCTTGAATAGATTGTAAAACTATAATATGATGATACGAGACTGACGGATGCAGGCATCCAGGTCAGCAGTTGAAGGAGTGGGAAGAATGGCTAACGAAAAACAATTTCCAATGACAGCTGCAGGAAAGCAGAAGTTGGAAGATGAATTAGACTTTTTGAAAACGATTAAACGTAAAGAAGTGGTAGAACGTATTAAAATCGCTCGTGATTTCGGTGATTTATCTGAGAACGCTGAGTACGATTCAGCAAAAGAAGACCAGGCTTTTGTAGAAGGTCGCATTTCAACACTTGAATCGATGATTCGCAACGCTGTTATCATAAATGAAAACGAATTAAACAAAGATATCGTTCGTTTAGGAACGACTGTTACATTTATTGAAGTTCCAGACGGCGATCAAGAATCTTATACAATTGTTGGATCAGCAGAAGCAGATCCTTTAGAAGGTCGTATTTCGAATGATTCGCCAATAGCGAAAAGCATGATCGGCCGCACAATCGGTGAGCATGTTAAAGTGTTAACGCCGGGCGGAGAAATGGAAATCAAAATTCTGTCAATCATGTAATAAAGCGGCCATTCTGTAAAAAGAATGGCTGTTTCTCATTAACAAAACATTAGTTGAAACGAAATTTTAGTTGAAACGTCAAATTTGTCATACGGGTTTAGTGGTAAACTATTAAGAAAGGGGGACATCTAATGACTAACGAAGAAAAACCGTATCCCTCTCGTTTGAAGAAAAAGAAAAATCGGTCAAACACGATTTTAAATATTATGATCGGTTTGGTATTTGCATTGATTCTCATTATTGGCGTATCGATGCTATTTGGCGGGGGAAATGATCAGGCTCAAGAACCTGAAGATGTAGTAATTTCATCTGAAACCGATGAACAAACGAGCGACTCAGGAGATAGCGAAGACACTAACGAAGAACAAGCTGAACCTACAGATGAAGAAAAAGAAGCAGCGAAAAAAGCTGAAGAAGAAAAAGAAAAAGAAGATGCTATAAAAGGTGGAACGATCACTCGTGAAGATTCGAGTGATCCAATTGTAGAAGAAACAGTGATCAACACGAGCTGGGAACCAATAGGCACCGACCAAAAAGGTGATCATGTCTCAGTTTATCAAAAAGATTCACAAGACTGGAATGAAAAAGTGAAGGCCGTTTCTTACGCGACAGGGTTAGACGCTAATAATATGTACGTTATGATGATCAAAAATGGCGGAGGTCCACAAAAGTCAGTCGCTACTGTGCAGTCAAAAGACGAATCAGAAAAATACCGTGTCCACCTAGAATGGGTTGACGGCGAAGGCTGGAAACCAGTTAAAATGGACGTCTTAAACACCTTGAAAGGCGCCTACTAAAAAGGCGTCTTTTTTTTATGATTTTGACAATAATTAGATGAACGAGAATATTCAAGAGAGATGAGGAATGGTCAAATGAAAATTGGTGTAATTGGTGCGATGGAAGAAGAAGTTCAATTATTGAGAAGTAAGTTAGATGATGCGCGTACGGAAGAAATTGCGAAATGTGAATTTACGTTAGGTACATACGAAGGGCAAGAAATTGTCTTACTAAAGAGCGGTATCGGTAAAGTAAATGCTGCCATGTCTACAACTATTTTACTTCAACAATACCAGCCGGACATTGTTATCAATATTGGCTCTGCAGGTGGATTTGACGAAGAACTTGAAGTGGGCGCAGTAGTCATTTCAGATGAAGTTCGTCATCACGATGTAGATGTTACCGTGTTTGGTTATGAAATGGGGCAAGTGCCACAAATGCCTGCTGCATTTACTTCTAATGAAGAATTGATAGAACTAGCGATTAAAGCGGTAAAAGATATGGGGCAACATGAGTATGCAGTCGGTTTAATTGCGACGGGTGATTCGTTTATGAACGATCCTGAGCGCGTTGCAAAAGTACGCGCAGACTTTCCAACGATGAAAGCTGCTGAAATGGAAGCAGCTGCCGTTGCACAAGTTTGTTATCAGTTTGACGTAGCGTTTGTCGTAATTCGTGCATTATCGGATATTGCAGGGAAAGAATCTTCCGTATCATTCGAGGAATTCTTGCCTAAAGCTGCAAAACATTCAACTGAAATTGTCTTTAACGTCATCAGTCAATTAGCTTCACGCATTTAATATTGAATGGAATTGGCCAAAATAAAAAAGCTGAGGACGTTTTCTCAACGTCTTCAGCTTTTTAAACTTTTTTCAATGTAAAAGTACTGACCATTAATAAAGCGCAGATGATAAACAAGAACATATAAACGACCGGTGAGAACAGCGTAATACCGAAATACGATAAAGTTACGACGGTTCCTGCAGCAGTAATTGGCAATCCTGTGAAATACCCAGTGGATTCTGAGATATTGAAACGCGCCAAACGAAAAGCGCCAGCAGAAATATAAAAAACTGTAAACACCATTCCAACAAATCCAAAGTCTGATAACACGAGTTGGTATATTAAGATTGCGGGTGCAACACCAAAAGATAGAATATCGCTCATTGAGTCGAGTTGTTTACCTAAATCTGATTCTTGATTGAATTTTCTTGCCACCATACCGTCAAAGCGGTCCAAAAAAGCCGCAATAAATATAAATAGCACACTATAGCTATAAGATCCATTTAAAGTTGCCATAAGAGAAGCTCCGCCAAACAGCATATTGCCAACTGTAATGGTATTAGCGGTTTGCGACCTTAGCTTTTTTATGGTGTGATCCATTCTTTCTGTAATTAACAATGGAAAACACTCCTTCTTTTTGAAAACTTGTTCACTCTATTATACTGTGAAAGGTAAAAAAATGGTAGACTATTTTAGCAACGGAGGCATCTCTATGAAAAAATACTTGTACCAACGTTCAATTGAACTAACGAACGGCGCTTTCACTTCTAATCTGATTCGTCAATTTGCAAAGTCTCCTAAAAGTCGCCGGTTTATTCCGGGATATATAAAGACATACCAAATTTCAACACAAGATATAAAAGAACCGGTAGAAAGCTTTCCAACTCTCCATGACTTTTTTGTTCGAAAGTTAACAACAACAAGTCGTCCAATTTCAGACAATGTCTTAGTATCTCCAGTAGATGGGAAAATTGAAATTGCTGGAGATTTGAAAGGCGATACACAGTTTCTAGTAAAAGGTCAGTATTATTCTTTGGCAGACTTGTTAGGCGATCAAGAATTGGCTAACCAATATCAGCAAGGAAAATACGTAGTTCTTTATTTGTCACCTGCCGATTATCATCGTATTCACAGTCCGGTTAACGGCGACGTGAAGAAACAATATGTGCTTGGAAAAAAATCATATCCGGTAAATGCAGCGGGACTTCAGTACGGAAAAGCGCCACTTAGCGGTAATTATCGTATGATTACCGAATTAGAAACTCGATTTGGCAACATGTTAGTCGTTAAAGTTGGTGCGATGTTTGTTAATTCGATTAAATTAACGGAAACGGGCAGCGACTGGCGAAAAGGCAGCGAAGTGGGTTATTTTAGTTTTGGATCAACGGTTGTGCTGTTTTTTGAAGCGAACTCCATCAAATTTGTCGAAGATATGTCTAACGGACAACGGATCAAGGTGGGAGAAGCATTAGGAAATATGGTATAATCAATAGAATTAAGTTCGGAAAACAGGAGTGAGTAGCAGTGTATCAAAAATTTGTACCAAGTGAGTATGTAAAAGAGGTTTTTGACATAAAGCCAGAAACTTTAGTTGAAAAGAATATTAAAGGCATCATTACGGATTTAGACAACACGCTTGTTGAATGGGATCGTCCGGATGCGACGCCGAAATTAATTGACTGGTTGAAATCAATGAAAGATGCCGGCATTCAAGTAGTGATTGTTTCAAACAATAACGAATTGCGCGTCAAGTCGTTTGCAGACCCGTTGGGCATTCCGTTTATATACCAAGCGCGTAAACCGATGGGGCGTGCTTTTAGAAAAGCGCTTCGCATAATGGAAGCTAAACGCGAGCAAGTGGTGGTCATTGGAGATCAAATGCTAACGGATATTTTTGGTGGCAATTTGAATAAGATGCATACCATTCTTGTATTGCCAGTGGCTCAGTCAGACGGCTTTTTTACCCGTTTTAATCGGAAAGTCGAACGCAAAATTATGAAGAAATTGAAAGAAAAAGGACAATTGATGTGGGAGGAAAAAAATTGAGTGAAATGCCAACTTGCATCGGATGCGGTGTACAGATTCAAACTGAAAACAAAGAAGAGGTAGGATATGCTCCTCCGTCTTCATTAGAAAAAGAAGAAATTATTTGTCAGCGTTGTTTCCGTTTAAAAAATTACAATGAGCTTCAACCGGTATCGTTGACGGATGATGACTTTTTACGGATTTTAAATGGGCTAGGTGAACGTGATGGCCTGATCGTGAAAATTGTTGATATTTTTGACTTTAATGGCAGCTGGCTTCCGGGTCTTCACCGTTTTGTGGGGAATAATGATATTTTATTGATTGCCAATAAAGCGGATTTATTGCCGAAATCGGTTAAACAACATAAATTGATTCACTGGATGAAGCAAGAAGCAAGAAAATTAGGTTTGCAGCCAATTGATGTGTTAACGGTCAGCGCTCACAGAGGCACTGGAGTTCCAGAAGCAATGGAAGCAATCGAGAAATACCGCAAAGGCAAAGATGTTTATGTGGTCGGCTGTACAAATGTTGGGAAATCTACATTTATCAACCGTGTTATTAAACAAGCAACTGGCCAGTCAGATGTCATTACGACTTCTCACTTCCCAGGTACGACATTGGATATGATTGAAATTCCATTAGATGACAAACGTTCATTGTTTGATACACCTGGAATTATCAATCATCACCAATTAGCGCATCACTTGAAAACAGCAGATTTAAAGCAAATTATGCCGAAGAAAGAAATTAAACCACGCGTCTTCCAATTGAATGCAGAACAAACATTATTTGTAGGCGGATTGGCGCGTTTTGATTTTATTAAAGGCGAACGTTCTTCATTCACGGTTCATATTGCGAATGATTTACCCATTCACCGTACGAAACTAGAAAATGCCGATGCTTTATACGAGCAGCATTTAGGCGATATGCTGGCACCGCCATCAGCTGAATACAAAGACGAATTTCCAGAATTAGTACGTCATGAATTTAGCATAAAAGATGCAAAAACCGACATTGTGTTTTCCGGACTTGGTTGGATTACAATCCAGCACGGCAACGCAGTGGTAGCAGCTCATGCACCTAAAGGTGTAGAAGTACTGCTACGTCCATCGTTAATCTAGGAGGTTATCAGATGAAGAAATGGTATGCGGTTATCGGAGATCCGATTTCCCATTCGCTATCCCCGTTCATGCATGAAACGTGGTTTGCTGAACATGATATTGATGCTGCTTATTTGCCGCTTCATGTTGAACCGGCGCAGCTTGAAAAATCATTTGAGGCGATGAAAACTTTAGGGATTAGTGGATTTAATATTACGCTGCCACATAAGCAATCTATCGTTCCCTTACTTGGGAAGTTAGAAGAAAATGCGATGCAAATGAATGCCGTTAATACGGTAAATTTGGTTGGGGCAGAATATACAGGGTCGAATACAGACGGGGACGGGTTTGTTCGTTCATTGCTTGTTCACTCAGTTGATAAAGCATCTAAAGTGTTATTAATAGGAGCTGGTGGTGCGGCAAGAGGCATTGCATTTGCATTAAAACGCGCCGGATTTACAGATGTTACAATTACCAATCGGACTTACCGTCGAGCAGAAGAGTTGGCCGCTGATACCAATGCATTAGCTATTACACTCATCGAGTCAGAAGAACGGTTAGCTGATTTTGCGATTTTAATTCAAACGACATCTGTTGGTTTAGCAACAGGCGAAGCTTTGCCAATTTCTTTAGACCGAGTGGAGCCAGAAACGGTGGTTGCGGATATCATTTACAATCCACTTGAAACACCTTTTTTGAAAAAAGCACAAGAAAAAAATTGTGTTACTGTAAATGGTGTCGGCATGTTTGTTTATCAAGGTGCAATCGCATTTGAAAAATGGACAGGGATCCAACCAAATACGGAGAAAATGATCGAATTGATTACAGAAAAACTAGGAGGCACTTATGTTAACAACTAAACAAAAAAGCTTTTTGAAAAGCGAAGCACATCATCTTGCACCAATTTTCCAGGTAGGGAAAGGCGGCGTTAATGATGCAATGCTTGTCCAAATCAAAGAAGCATTAGAAAAGCGTGAATTAGTAAAAATTAGCATTCTTCAAAACAATGAAGATGGCAAAGAAGAAGTAGCAAAAGCTCTGGCAAAAGGAACAAAATCACAATTGGTTCAATTAATTGGCCATACAGTAGTTCTTTACAAACAGTCAGTCAACAATAAACGAATTGAGTTACCGGTTAAAAGATGAGAAAAGTAGGGATATTAGGCGGAACATTTAATCCTCCTCATCTCGGCCACTTAATTATGGCGAATGAATCGCTTTTTGAAGCAGGATTAGATGAAGTTCGCTTTATGCCCAATTATATTGCGCCTCATAAAGACGTTGCAGGTGCTAGTGCCGAGCAGCGTCTAGCAATGACCAAGTTGGCAATTTCGGATCATCCTCAGTTTAAAGTGGAAGATTTCGAGATTAAAAACGGTGGTGTTTCTTATTCGTTTGATACATTAACCAAATTGATCGAAAAAGAACCTGATGTGGAGTTTTATTTCATTATCGGAGGAGATATGATAGAAGGCTTAGCCACTTGGCATCGAATTGATGAGTTAGTCAAGTTGATTCGCTTTATCGGTGTTAGTCGTCCGGGTTATGATAGGGAGACACCTTATCCGGTAATGATGATTCGTTCACCAGAATTATTGTTATCTTCTACGATGTTGAGAGAACGTGCCGCTGCCAATCGGTCACTTATATATTTAGTTCCCGAAAAAGTGGAAGCTTATATTCGAAAGGAGCGCTTATATGGATCACAGCCAAATGCTTCAGATAGTTAAAGAACGGCTTCCTGAAAAACGGTATACGCATGTGTTAGGTGTAGTAGAGACGGCTGTTGACTTGGCTAAGAAATTTAACGTTTCCGAGACCAAAGCAAAAACTGCTGCGATCTTGCATGATGTGGCGAAATTTTCAGATCGAGACTGGATGAAATCCATTATTGTTTCTGAAAACATGGATCCATTGTTGCTCGAATATCATGCAGAACTTTGGCATGCTCCTGTAGGTGCTTATTTATCAAAAACAGAATTTGGGGTCGAAGATGAAGATGTATTGAATGCGATCCGTTATCACACAACAGGACGAGAAAATATGTCTGATTTGGAAAAAGTCGTCTATATTGCAGACTTAGTCGAACCTAACCGTAAATTTTCAGGTGTTGAAGAATTGCGACAATTAAAAGAACAAGGATTGGATGTTATGATGGAAGCCTCGGTCAAACATTCTATCGAATTTTTAGAATCGAAAAATCAACCGGTATTTCCGGATTCACTGAAGTGTTTTAATAGCTTCGTGCAACAGAAAGGGAAAGTGAAAGAATGACAAAAGAAACTTTACTACAAGTAGCGTATAACGCAGCAGAAGATAAAAAAGCAGAAGATATCGTTGTTTTGAACATGGAGGGAATTTCGTTGCTAGCTGACTATTTTGTTATCTGCACAGGAAATTCTGATCGCCAAGTTCAATCAATCGCAAAAGAAATTATGGACAAAGCACATGAAGAAGGTCACGAAGTGAAAAGCGTCGAAGGATTTGACTCTGCACGTTGGGTATTAGTAGATCTTGGTGACGTTGTTGCTCATGTTTTCCATAAAGATGAACGCTCGTATTATAACCTTGAACGTCTGTGGAGAGAAGCTCCGCAAATGGAAATATGAACTACGGAAAATTTGCCGCAGTCTATGATGGACTGATGGAAGATATTCCTTACGAACTGTATGTGGAATGGGTCGCTTCCCATGTTGCCTCTGGCAAATTGCTGGATGTGGCGTGTGGAACTGGCACATTGTCACAACTTTTTGCTGAATTGGGCTATGACGTAACAGCGAGTGACTTGTCTGAAGATATGTTGACGATGGCTAATCAACGGTTCCAAAAAGCGAATCAGGCAATCCCAGTGCTGCAATTGTCCATGGATAATTTAGAAGGGTTAACTGGTTTTGATATTGTCACAATCGCAATAGACTCTCTTAATTATTTGCAAAGCGAAGAACAAGTTCAGCAAACGTTTAAAGAAATTTATAGCGCTTTAAATCCAGGAGGTCATTTTTTCTTTGATGTCCATTCTGTTTTTAAAGTAGATACTGTTTTTATGGACAGTCCATTTGTCTATGATGCTGAAGAGATTGCGTATATTTGGCATACAGAGCCAGGTCAAGCCTCGCATAGCGTCATTCACGATATGACTTTTTTTGTGCGTCAAAATGACTTGTTCGAGCGCTTTGAAGAAACGCACGAACAACGAACTTTCTCAGTTGAGACATACAAAAAATGGCTAGAAGCTGCTGGATTTTCTGTAGAATCTGTGACCGCTGATTTTACAAGTCAGTCTCCTGATGATGAAAGTGAACGTGTTTTCTTTTACGCCAAAAAATGAACAAAACCATCTGCATCTTGCAGGTGGTTTTTGTTTGTAAAAAAATAGACAAGCGCATTTCAATTATTATATAATTCAAACAGCTTCTATTTAATTGCCTTCTGAAGAAACGAGGAATGCAAGTGAAACTTTCCGAGCTTCAGAACAAGCCTGTATGGTTCCTGATCCCCACAGTTGCCATTGCGCTGCTTTTGATTTATTTATTGTTTCCTCAACAACAAGAGTCATCTCCAGCTACTGCTCTCGAATTAATCAACGCTGAATCCCCTCAGCAGACAGAAACCCCAATAGTCGAAATGCCCGAAACAGCAGAACCTTTAATGATTGATGTAAAAGGCCAAGTAAATAAGCCAGGTGTCTATGCGCTTGAAGCAGGATCCCGCATGCAAGACGCTATTCAAGCAGCGGGAGGTTTTACCCCAGAAGCGGATAGTCGTGCGATTAATTTGGCGCAAATTGTCGTAGACGAAACCAGTCTTTACGTACCAGCGACTGGAGAAGAGGAAGTTGTTCCAATATCTCCTCAGACTGTCACAGCTAGTGGTGGTGGCTTGATAAATATCAACCAAGCAACAGAGGCGGAGTTGATGGAACTCCCTGGCATAGGCCCTTCTAAAGCCGCTGCGATTCTTGCTTATAGAGATGAGATAGGGAAATTTAATGCGCCAGAACAATTAAAAGAAGTAACGGGTATTGGCGATAAAACATTTGAAAAACTGCAAGATCTAATCGTCGCAAAATAAAAAGAACATGCTAAAAGGCAGTTGACGAAAATGCCTCCTCTGCTACACTTATTTTAACTAAACAAGCAGGAGGCAATTAAATGAAGCGAATAACTTGGGATCAATTTTTTATGGCACAAAGCCATTTGCTCGCACTTAGAAGCACTTGTACACGGCTTGCTGTCGGTGCAACGATTGTACGCGATCGGAGAATCATGGCTGGAGGCTATAATGGATCAATTTCAGGCGGAGACCATTGTATCGATAAAGGCTGTTATGTTGTCGATGGACATTGTGTGCGAACCATTCATGCAGAAATGAATGCGTTATTGCAATGTTCAAAGTACGGCGTCAGTGTCAATGGAGCTGATATGTATGTAAGTCATTTTCCTTGCCTGCAATGCACCAAGTCAATTATCCAAGCAGGAATTGCCCGACTCTATTATGCCTCTGATTACAAAAATCACGAGTATGCGATCGAATTATTAGAACAAGCTGGAGTAGAAGTAGTGCAAGTCATGTTTGATGAGCGAAAGATTGATTTTTTAAGTGTTGAAAAATCAGCTCTTTATATCGAACTGCTTGAAAAATTGCGTGAAAAAGGTGGAAGCGAAGAAGAATTGGCCCATTATAGTGAACGGGTGAATGAATTATTCGGAGAAATCGAAGTATAACAACAAGTCTTCTTCTCTACGTAGCAGTAGCTACGATTATGGCTACATATGCAGCGCATGAAACAGCGGTTCAACTCGTGTTCATGGCGCTGCTTTTTAGTTGGATGTATTGGAAAAAAGAAAAATGGACATTTATTGTCCTAACTTTTCTATTTGTTTGTGGCGTTTATATCGTACAGGATTTGCGTGGTAACGATATCGTTGATACTTCACAGCCTTATTCAGGAGAACTTGTTTTTCGTACGGGTACTGTAATTGATGGCGATAGCCTTAGAGGATTTGCTAGATTACAAGATGGAACAATCGTTTATGCTCGTTTTCGATTAACATCGAACGAGCAAAAGCTTCATATGGAACGGTTAGTGAGTAATTCTAAATTTATAGTGACTGGTGTTTTTGAAGAAGCTACACCGCCTTCTCACCGCTATTCTTTTAATATGACTCATTATTTACGTCATAATGGAGCAGCTTCAATGTTAAGAGTTGAGTCGATCAATGGCGTAACGGAAAACAAAACGTGGTTAAATCACTTATTAAAAAGAAGAGATATAGTGAAACGGCATATTCGCAAATATTTTCCGGAAAGCTTGGCAGCAGAAGCGGAAGCGTTATTAATTGGAGAGCGCGAAAATATGGAGCCAGAAGATCGGCGCATACACCAAACACTCGGGATTTCTCATTTGTTCGCGATTTCGGGTTTACATGTAGGTATTGCCTCGGGATTGTTATACGTTGTTCTTATACGATTGCATATTCGAAAAGAGTCAGCGTTAGTCATTTTATTGCTCGTTTTACCTTTATATGCAGTAATTGCAGGTGGAGCTCCGTCTGTTTGGCGAGCGGTTGGCATGGTAGTCATTGTCACAAGTGGGAAACTCATGAACATTAAGTTTTCACTTGCGAATATTATGTTAACTAGTATGTTGATTTTTGTTTTATGGGATCCATATGCCATGTATAAAATTGGTTTTCAGTTGTCGTATGGAGCAACATTTGGCATTATTTATTCGTTAAATATGTTGCGTACGATACAATCACCGATAAAAGCAGGATTTGTCATTACATTTATCTCCCAAGTAACATTGTATCCGTTATTGCTGTTTCATTTTTATGAGTTGTCATTATCCGCATTTGTCGTCAATAGCTTATTTGTTCCGCTATTTACTGTAGTTATTTTGCCGGCAAATTTCTTGTTGTTGTGTTTAACTGCTGTTTTTCTACCAGCAGCAAACTTTGTTTTTTATTTCTATGAACCGCTACGTCAACAAGTTGATGTGTTAATGAATGGATTGGCGAGCTTACCGTATCAATTGTGGGTGCCGGGAAAACCCGGGCTCGGGATATTCGTCTTGTTGATGAGCAGTGTTTACTTTTTTTATTGTGCTGTTGAACGCAAGTTTCGCTGGCGGTATTTGCTGATTTTAATAGTGCCAGCATTGTTATTTACGTTAATGCCATATATGGATCCGAGATTAAAAGTAACTTTTTTAGATGTGGGACAAGGCGATAGTGCAGTTATTGAATTGCCTTACCGTCAAGCTGTTTACTTAATAGATAGTGGAGGCTTGCTTCGATTTGATGTTGAAGCTTTTAAAGAAAAAAAGCGACCATATGAAATTGGTCGACAAATTGTAGCACCTTATTTAAAAGGCCAAGGCATTTCATCGCTGGATGCTTTGATTCTTTCGCATCCCGACGCAGATCATGCAGAAGGAGCAGAAGAAATTTTCGAGTTGTTTCAAGTGGAAGAGCTGCATTTAACACCGGGGTCTGCGTCAAATACTTTAATGCGGGAACTTGCACCGTTCACCGCAGAAGCAGAAGTAGTATTCCCAGCCGCTGGATCTAATTGGCACATAGGCAGAACCGATTTTGTTTATTTGTCGCCGAATGATACAAACTATGAAGGCAATAACGATTCACTCGTACTTTTGATGAAAACCGAGAACTATCGTGTCTTGTTTACAGGAGATTTAGAAGCTGAAGGGGAAAAAGATTTGTTAGAGTCGTTTAGCGGAGAACTCGCGGGACTGACTGTGCTGAAAGTGGGACATCATGGCAGTAAAACATCTAGCAGTGAAGAATTTTTATCAGTACTTTCTCCGCAATTATCCATTTTCTCAACAGGGAAAGACAACCGTTATGGTCATCCAAGTCCAGAAGTAATCGAGCGGTATAACAAATTAAAGCTAAAAACTTTAAATACTGCAGACAATGGCAGCATTATGTTGCTGTATGATAAAAATGGAATTCAACTTGAAACCATGCGCTAGGACAAAAGAAAAGCGGAAGCGCACGTGTAGCTCTGACGGGCATAAGACAGACCGGTGAAGCGCACAGATTCATTACAAAATAAAAAAAGGTTCGGGTTATAAAAAACCTGAACCTTTTTTTGATTTAATTACCGCGCAGCGAACTGTACAAGTCCAGCGATGATAAAGATAAGGGCGAAAAATCCAAAGGATACGACGAAGCCCATTCCCGCGTCGATTGCATCGTTACGTTTGGACTGTACATTCTGTTCAAATTCATTCATTGAAATCCCTCCTAATTCCTTATAATTATAAGCGAAGACTCACCAAAAATCTAGATTGAAGTAAACTTATACGGATGAATTTTCGCACCGACACATAACTGTCAAATACACAAAGGGGTGAAAATCCGATATAGTAGAGAGAGGGGAGGCTGATAAGATGATTACTTCCGTGTGGAAATCCATACGCAGCGGACAAATAGACCCTGTTTATCTCATTGTAGGAACAGAAAGCTATTTTATTGAAAAAACCTTAGACTTGTTAAAAGATAAATTGACGGTAGATGGCGAACTAGAGCTGACGTTTTTTGATTTAGATGAAGTGCCAGTAGAACACGTGATTGATGAAGCAGATACGTTTCCATTTTTTAGCGATCGCAAGTTGATCATTGCTCGCAATGCATCGTTTTTAAAAGCTGCAGAACGTGGCAAAGAAAAAATTAACCACGATTTAAAAGCGTTAGAAGCGTGGCTTGAACATCCGCCAAGCAGTTCAGTGACAATTTTTGTGGCACCTTATGAAAAATTAGACGAACGTAAAAAAGTAACCAAGCAAATGAAACAACATACCGTATTGATCGAAGCGAAATCGTTGCAAGCAAATGATTTGGAAACGTGGTTAATGCACGAAGCGAAGAATTTTGGCAAAGGCATCGGGATAAAAGCCGCGCAACGATTAATGGAGATGGCCGGTACGAATTTAACGTTACTTTCTTCAGAAATCGAAAAGATGTCTTTATACCTCGGATCTTCTGATGAAGATATTACAGTAGAGCTTGTAGAACAAATGACGGCGCGAACACTGGAACAAGATGCATTTAAAATGCTTCAGGCGTATTTAGATGGCAATGTTAGTGAAGCGCTCAGCGTCTATTACGATTTACTGCGTCAAAAAGAAGAGCCGGTGGCGTTAACGGCATTACTAGCTTCTCAAATTCGTTTTATGATTCAAGTTTATTATTTGCAGAAAAAAGGTTATCACGCACAGCAAATTTCAAAACAATTAAAAGCCCATCCATACCGGGTCAAGTTATTGGTTGAAAAGCGTCAGCAAATTTCTGAAAAACGATTGCTTTTAGTGTTAGGTGATTTGGCGGACATCGATTTGCAACTAAAAACATTAAGTGGCAATCGCGACCGCATACTGGAATTTTTCTTAATGAAACGTGCAGGCCAAAAAAAGCAATAACTATAGCAAAAAGCCGGCTCCTCTAGAGGAACCGGCTTTTTAATGTGTTACGCTTGTTGTTTCATCAAGCGAGATTTTTTACGAGCTGCAGTGTTTTTGTGGATCAAGCCTTTAGAAGCTGCTTTTTCCACCTGTTGGATCGCCACTTTTACAGTATCGTTAGCGTTATCGTCTTTGTTAGTCAAAGCTGTTTCAGCTTTCTTAATAGAAGAACGCATTGCTGATTTCACATGTGAGTTTTGAGCGTTTTTAGTGTCGTTCGTGCGCACACGTTTGATTGCAGATTTAATGTTTGGCATGTATTTCACCTCCTAGACAATATGGAAGAGCGGAAATCATCCCAACTCTTTAATGTCTCTATACAACATGAGTTATTTTATCAAATCAGCGACAGGAATGCAATAGTTACGTGCAAAGAAGTTTGCCTTGACAGTGAAATGATTTCACGGGCTTTCATTGCTCAATGTTAGCTGTACTGCTATAATTCATAGTAGTTTATATAGGAGTGAAGAGAATGAACAATGAGGAAAGATTATCCCGCCAAAGTAAAATCCGTAACTTCTCGATTATTGCGCACATCGATCATGGTAAATCGACACTTGCAGATCGAATTTTAGAAATGACAGAAGCATTAACTTCCCGCGAAATGAAAGCTCAGTCTCTCGATTCGATGGATCTTGAACGAGAGCGTGGCATTACGATTAAATTAAACGCCGTCCAGCTTAACTATAAAGCAAAAGACGGAGAAACGTATATTATGCATTTAATCGATACACCCGGACATGTCGACTTTACTTACGAAGTTTCACGTAGTTTAGCGGCTTGTGAAGGAGCTGTATTGGTTGTTGATGCTGCACAAGGAATCGAAGCGCAAACATTGGCTAACGTTTATTTGGCATTAGATAATGACTTGGAAATCCTTCCGGTTATCAATAAAATCGATTTGCCTGCAGCTGACCCAGAGCGTGTACGTCAAGAAATTGAAGACGTAATTGGATTAGATGCTTCTGAAGCTGTATTAGCTTCAGCAAAAGCAGGAATCGGCATTGAAGAAATTTTGGAACAAGTGGTTGCGAAAGTCCCAGCTCCAGTTGGAGATCCTGAAGCGCCGCTTCAAGCATTGATTTTTGATTCGATTTACGACCCTTACCGCGGTGTCGTTGCGTATATTCGGATTGTTCAAGGAAGACTAAAACCAGGTGACCGCATTCAAATGATGGCTTCTGGTAAAGAATTTGAAGTTATTGAAGCTGGCGTTTTCACACCACACGCAACTCTTCGCGAAGAGTTAACAGTGGGAGATGTAGGCTTTTTAACAGCTGGCATTAAAAACGTTGGGGATTCCACAGTAGGTGATACCATTACACTAGCTAATAATCCTGCAGACAAAGCATTACCTGGTTACCGTCGATTAAACCCAATGGTTTATTGCGGACTTTACCCGATTGATACATCGAAATACAATGATTTGCGTGACGCACTAGAGAAATTAGAGTTAAACGATGCAGCGTTGCAATTTGAACCTGAATCTTCTCAAGCACTTGGCTTTGGTTACCGTTGTGGTTTCTTAGGTTTATTGCATATGGAGATTATTCAAGAGCGTATCGAGCGTGAATTTAAAATTGACTTGATCACAACAGCTCCAAGTGTAATTTATGATGTTCATATGACCGACGGAGAAGTTTTGAAAATTGATAACCCGGCGATGATGCCAGATGCTCAAAAAATTCAATTGGTTGAAGAACCTTATGTGAAAGCGACAGTAATGGTACCAAATGAATACGTAGGTGCCGTTATGGAAATTTGTCAGCGCAAACGTGGGAACTTCTTGACGATGGATTATGTGGATGACATTCGTGTAAGCATCATTTACGAACTGCCATTAGCTGAAATTGTTTATGATTTCTTCGATCAGTTGAAATCAGGAACAAAAGGTTATGCATCTTTTGACTATGAATTGATCGGTTACAAAGAATCTAAGCTTGTGAAGATGGATATTTTGTTAAATTCGGAGCAAGTGGATGCATTGAGCTTTATCGTTCACCGTGACTTTGCTTATGAGCGCGGAAAAGTAATTGTAGATAAGTTGAAAAATTTAATCCCTCGTCAGCAATTCGAAGTGCCGATTCAAGCAGCTATCGGTCAAAAAATTGTTGCACGACAGACCATCAGTGCGATACGTAAAAACGTTCTTGCGAAATGTTATGGCGGCGATATTTCCCGTAAACGGAAACTTCTCGACAAGCAAAAAGAAGGTAAAAAGCGCATGAAGCAAGTTGGATCTGTTGAAGTTCCACAAGAAGCGTTCATGGCAATCCTGAAAATGGATGACCAATCAAAATAAAACGAAAAAAAGGAGGCGGAATTTCAGCCTCCTTTTCTTATTAGAAAAGAGGAAATAAAATGGTAAAGGGATTGTATATCCACATTCCATTCTGTCACCAAATTTGTTTTTACTGTGATTTCAATAAAGTTTATTTTAAAGATCAACCTGTCGATGCGTATATCGACTCATTAGGCAAAGAGCTAGCACTTTGGAAACAACAAGGCGCACTGGATAAGCCGCTAGAAACGATTTTTTTAGGAGGCGGAACGCCGACATCGCTGACGCCGGCTCAATTAGAAAAGTTACTTGCCTATATTCATCGCTACGTGCCTATGGCCGAGAACTTGGAGTGGACATCTGAAGCCAATCCGGACGAACTAACCAAAGACAAAATGCAAGTTTTGTTTGATGGTGGAGTAAATCGGTTAAGTATGGGTGTTCAGTCTTTTGATGAAGACTTACTAAAACGACTCGGTCGAACGCATAGCAATTCAGATGTGAAACGAGCGGTAGATTCGGCGCGACAAGTCGGTTTTGAAAACTTGAGTTTTGACTTGATGTACGGCTTACCCGGTCAATCAATGCAGCAATGGGACGATACACTAGAGAGAGCATTTGCTTTTGATATGCCCCATTTCTCGGCATATTCATTGATCATTGAACCGAAAACGGTGTTTTATAATTTAATGACAAAAGGCAAGTTAAATACCGTGACAGAAGATTTAGAGGCAGATATGTATGAAAAGTTAATGAATGAGATGGATAAACGTGGGTTAAAGCAATACGAAATTTCTAATTTTGCACGTCCGGGACACGAATCTCATCACAATCTTTTGTATTGGGACAATGTTGAATATATTGGTGTTGGTGCCGGAGCACATGGTTATGTGGATGGCGTACGCTATTCAAATGCGGGACCGTTAAAAAAATACATGTCTCCATTAGATGAAGGAGAACGTCCGATTTTAAGCACACACATAGTGCCGCCACATGAAAAAATGGAAGAAGAAATGTTTTTAGGTCTTCGAAAAACGGCAGGTGTTTCTTTACATCACTTTCAAACTAAATTTCAAAAACCGATGCAAGATGTTTATGGCACAATTTTAGACAAAGAAATTGCGCAAGGAAATTTAGAGATTGCAAATGGGTTTCTTAAGTTAACAAGAAAAGGACGATTTGTAGGCAATGAGGTTTTTCAACAATTTTTATTAGCTTAAAGCTCTTGCGTTGACATTGTTGTTTTTATTTGTTAATTTAAATGTAGTCTTAGCACTCGAACACATAGAGTGCTAACAGAGGTGATGATCATGTTAACAGAACGGCAACTGCTCATTTTAAAAGTGACAGTAGATGATTATATTCAATCAGCTCAGCCGGTAGGATCGAACCAACTCTCCAAAAAGCTTGAAACTCCTTTTAGCCCCGCAACAATTCGTAACGAATTAGCGGAGTTAGAAAGACTGGGCTTTTTGGAAAAAACACATACGTCTTCCGGACGCATTCCTTCTGAAAAAGGATACCGTTATTACGTCGATCATTTGCTGACGCCAAGACCGTTGCCGAAAGAGGACATTGTGCAATTGCGCTCGATTTTCGAAGAAAAATTAACGGAAACGGAAGAAATCATCAAGCGATCTGCGATGATTCTTTCAGAACTGACCAATTACACGTCCATCTTACTCGGCCCTGATGTGCGCAGACATATCGTTAAGAATTTATCAATTGTTCCGTTAAGCCAAGATACAGCAGTAGCAATTATCGTTACCAATACCGGACATGTAGAAAATCGTGTCTTTTCAATTCCGCCAGGATTAAACCCATCGGACATTGAAAAAATGACGAATATTCTTAATGAACGGCTAGTAGGTGTGGCGCTAAACAACCTGCATCTGCGGTTGGAACAAGAAACGTTATCGATATTAAAGCAGCATGTTGAGCGTTACGGCGAGCTGTTCCATACGTTTAGACAAGCGGTTTTATTGCCTCATGAAGATGAAAACATCTATTATGGAGGAAAATTGAACATCTTGAAACAACCTGATTTTCACGATCTTCACAAAATCAGAAATTTGATGGATGTTATGGAAGAAGCTAAGCATATTCCGATGATTTTGCCGGTTGGAAGCCAAGGCCTCCACATACGCATTGGGTCGGAAAACACGCTTACAGCAATGGAAGATTGCAGTGTCATTACGGTATCGTATGATACTGGAAAAGAACAGACGGGTTCAATTGCAATAGTCGGCCCGAAACGAATGGATTATAAACGTATCGTTTCAATCTTAGATTTACTAAGTGGCGACTTATCGAAAGAACTAAACCGAATGTTTAAAGGAACGTGAACAAAGGAGGAACAAAATTGCCGAAAAAAAATGAGTCATTAAAAACAGAAGAACAGGTAACGGCTGAAGACGTCGATGTAAAAGCGACTGAAACAGAAGAACAGTCAGAAGTGGTGGACACAGAAACGCCAGAAACTGACCTTCCTGTTGAAGAAGAGGCAGAAACAGTAGACGAAGTTGAAGAGCTTCGGAAGCAACTAGAAGCAGAGCAAAACAAATATTTGCGCCTGTTAGCCGATTATGATAATTTCAAAAGGCGCACTCAAAAAGATAAAGAACTTGCCAATAAATTCCGTTCACAATCGTTGCTAGCAGACCTTTTACCGGTCTTAGACAACTTTGAACGTGCAATGTCAGCCACAACGAAAAGTGAAGAATCTGCTTCGTTGCTAAAAGGCATTGAAATGGTGCAAAAATCTTTACTTGAAGCGGTAAACCGTGAAGGCTTAGAAGAAATTAAATCGGTCGGCGAACAATTCGACCCGAATTTTCATCAAGCTGTTATGCAAGAAAAAGATGATTCTGCAGAGCCGGGAGTGGTTTTACAGGAATTGCAAAAAGGCTATATCCTGAAAGATCGAGTTCTACGTCCTGCAATGGTAAAAGTAAACGAATAAAATTAATGGAGGAATTCAAAAATGAGCAAAATTATCGGTATTGACTTAGGTACAACAAACTCAGCAGTCGCAGTATTAGAAGGCGGCGAACCAAAAATTATTCCAAATCCAGAAGGTAACCGTACAACTCCTTCTGTTGTAGCTTTCAAAAATGGCGAACGTCAAGTCGGCGAAGTAGCAAAACGCCAATCAATCACAAACCCAAACACAATTCAATCAATTAAACGTTTAATGGGTACACAAGAAAAAGTAACTGCAGAAGGCAAAGAGTATACAGCTCAAGAAGTTTCTGCAATGATCTTACAATACATTAAAGGTTACGCTGAAGAATATTTAGGCGAAAAAGTATCAAGAGCTGTTATTACGGTTCCTGCTTACTTTAACGATGCAGAACGTCAAGCAACAAAAGACGCTGGACGTATTGCAGGTCTTGAAGTAGAACGTATTATTAACGAGCCAACTGCAGCAGCTTTAGCTTATGGTCTTGATAAAACAGATACAGACGAAACAATTCTTGTTTATGACCTAGGTGGCGGTACGTTTGACGTATCAATCCTTGAACTTGGCGATGGCGTATTTGAAGTAAAATCAACTGCCGGCGATAACCGTCTTGGTGGCGATGACTTTGATAAAATCATCATCGATTATTTAGTACAAGAATTCAAAAAAGAAAATGGCGTAGACTTGTCTAAAGACAAAATGGCTACTCAGCGCTTGAAAGATGCTGCTGAAAAAGCGAAAAAAGACTTGTCAGGCGTTTCTTCAACACAAATTTCATTGCCATTTATCACAGCTGGAGCAGAAGGACCGCTTCACTTGGAAATTACAATGAGCCGTGCGAAATTTGACGAATTAACTTCTTCATTAGTAGAACGTACTATGGGACCTACTCGTCAAGCATTAAAAGATGCTGGAATTTCAGCTTCTGAACTTGACCGCGTAATCTTGGTTGGTGGATCTACTCGTATTCCAGCTGTACAAGAAGCCGTTAAAAAAGAAACTGGTAAAGATCCGCATAAAGGCGTTAACCCGGATGAAGTTGTAGCAATGGGTGCAGCTGTACAAGGTGGCGTTTTAACTGGAGACGTTAAAGACGTTGTTTTATTAGACGTAACTCCATTATCTCTTGGTATTGAAACAATGGGCGGTGTGTTTACGAAACTAATCGAGCGCAACACAACAATCCCAACTTCAAAATCACAAACATTCTCAACTGCTGCTGATAACCAGCCAGCTGTAGATATTCATGTATTACAAGGTGAGCGTCCGATGGCAGCAGCTAACAAAACGCTTGGTCGTTTCCAATTAGCTGATATTCCACCAGCACCACGTGGCGTTCCACAAATTGAAGTAAGCTTTGATATCGATAAAAACGGTATTGTAAGTGTTAAAGCGAAAGATCTTGGAACACAAAAAGAACAAACGATCACAATTCAATCAAATACATCATTATCTGATGATGAAATTGAACGCATGATCAAAGAAGCGGAAGAAAATGCTGAAGCAGATGCGAAAGTGAAAGAAGAAGTAGAACTTCGCAACGAAGCAGATCAAGCTGTCTTCCAAACTGATAAAACAATCACAGATCTTGGTGAAGTGGTTACTGAAGAAGAGAAAAAACAAGCGGAAGATGCACGCGATGAACTAAAAGCGGCATTAGAGTCGGATAACACTGAAGACATCCGTGAGAAAAAAGACAAATTACAAGAAATCTTGCAAGGTCTTTCTATGAAAGCTTACGAGCAAGCAGCAGCAGCTCAACAAGCTGGACAAGATGAAAATGCATCATCTGATAACGACGACGTTGTCGATGCAGAGTTTGAAGAAGTAAACGACGACAATAAGTAATACCTTGAAAAGTCAAAGCAAAGCAACATGCTTTGGCTTTTTCAATGTCTTTGCAACGAGGATTTAAACCGTGTACAATTACTAATGATTGCTAAGGGAGAGTGACTTATGAACAAGCGAGATTATTATGAAGTGCTGGGTGTATCCAAGTCTGCTTCCAAAGAAGAGATTAAAAAAGCATACCGGACTTTATCGAAAAAATTCCACCCAGATATTAATAAAGATGCAAATGCATCTGAGAAATTTCAAGAAGTAAAAGATGCCTATGAAGTATTAAGTGACGATCAAAAACGTGCACAATACGATCAATTTGGTCATCAAGATCCAAACCAAGGCTTTGGTGGCGGAGCAGAAGGGTTTGGTTTCGACGATATTTTCAGTACGTTCTTTGGTGGCGGTGCAAGACGTCGTGACCCGAATGCGCCTCGTAAAGGGGACGATTTGCAGTATTCGATGACGATTGATTTCATGGACGCTGTATTTGGTAAAGAAACTGAAGTTGAAATTCCTAAAGATGAAACATGTGGCACATGTGATGGTTCTGGAGCTAAACCGGGGACGAAGAAAAAGACGTGTCCATATTGCGAAGGTTCGGGTCAGATGAATGTCACACAAGATACACCTTTTGGTCGCATGGTCAATCGTCGTACTTGTCAGCATTGTGAAGGTTCAGGCCAAATTATCGAAGAGAAATGTACAACTTGCCGCGGCCAAGGAAAAGTCCGCAAAGTTAACAAAATCAAAGTCACGATTCCAGCGGGCGTTGACGATGGTCAACAACTACGTGTGACAGGTCAAGGTGGTCCAGGTGTTAACGGAGGACCGGCAGGAGACCTATATGTTGTCTTCCGCGTAAAACCGCATAAGGACTTCCAACGTGAAGGCGATGACATCTATTTAGAAATATCGGTCACGTATCCACAAGCAGCATTAGGTGATGAGATTGAAGTTCCTACAATTTCAGGGAAAGTAAAACTGAAAATTCCAGCCGGTACACAAAGTGGAGCACGTTTCCGTTTGAAGGGCAAAGGAGTTAAAAATGTCCACGGATATGGAACAGGGGATCAACATATTATTGTTCGCATAAAAACACAAACAAAACTTAGCGAGAAGCAAAAACAGCTATTACGTGAATTTGCTGAAATTAGCGGAGATATTCCGGAAGAACACAGCAGTTCTCTTTTTGCAAAAATCAAACGTACAATAAAAGGCGACTGATAAGAGCTGGATATGACAAAAGCTCTATTAATCATCGGCAGCTAAAGCAATTCAATTTTACAGACAGAAGACTCTTGCATTATGTGAGAGTCTTACTGACTGTAAAAGCGGAAAAGGAGCTGGGCACTATTGAAATGGTCAGAACTGTCGATTCATACGACAAATGAAGCAATTGAAGCAGTTTCCAATATCATGCACGAAGCAGGCGCAAGCGGTGTAGTCATCGAAGATTCGGATGATTTAACAAAAGAACGAGAAGATCGCTTTGGTGAAATTTATTCACTAGATCCTGAAGACTTCCCGGTAGATGGCGTTATTTTAAAAGCGTATCTTCCTGTTAATAGCTTTTTAGGAGAAACGGTAGAAGCGATTAAACTAGCGATAAATAATTTAGTGGCATTCGATATTAACTTGGGTAAAAACGAAGTAACCATTAGTGAAGTAAACGAAGAAGAATGGGCAACAGCGTGGAAGAAATATTATCACCCTGTGAAAATTTCTAAACGTTTTACAATTGTTCCAACATGGGAAACGTATAACCCGGTTTCAAGCGACGAGTTAATCATTGAATTAGATCCTGGAATGGCTTTTGGTACAGGAACTCACCCAACAACGGTGATGAGTCTCCAAGCATTAGAGAAAATGGTCAAACCAAATGATCGCGTTATTGATATCGGTACCGGTTCTGGAGTATTGGCAATTGGAGCAGCTTTATTATCCGCTAAAGAAGTGTATGCACTGGATTTAGATGAAGTTGCAGTGAGATCTGCGAACATCAACGTTAAACTCAATAAAGTTCAACATGTTGTGACGGTAGAAGAAGGCAATTTAACAGATAAAATAGACCAACCAGGTGACGTCGTAGTAGCCAATATTTTGGCTGAAGTTATTATGTCATTTACAGATGATGCATTTAAAATTGTGAAACCAGGCGGAGTTTATATTACGTCAGGTATTATTTCTGCGAAAAAGAATGATGTAAAAGCGGCTCTTGAAGCATCTGGCTTTGTGATTGAAGATGTTATGATGATGGAAGACTGGGTGACGATCATTTCAAAAAAACCGGAATAACGGGGTGCCACGATGCAACGATATTTTATAGAGGGTAAAGTTCCTGACAATCGAATAGTGGCAATAACTGGCGATGATGCAAAGCACATCGCCAAAGTTATGCGCCAAACTGTTGGGGATAACTTAATTGCTGTAATCGAAGAGCAAGCATACGATGCAGAAATTTTATCAACAGATTTTGATGTAGAAATTAAAATCGGAAACAAGATAGAAACGCTAGTAGAGCTTCCGAAAAAAGTGACAATTGCATGTGGATTACCTAAAGGTGACAAACTGGATTTGATTACTCAAAAGGCGACGGAACTGGGTATGTATGCGCTTTTACCGTTTTCTGCAGAACGTTCTATTGTTAAGTGGGACAATGCAAAAAGCGATAAAAAAATCGGCCGTCTACAAAAAATTGCGAAAGAAGCAGCTGAGCAATCGCATAGAACACACATACCTGAAGTTCATAACATCCATAGCTTCAAGCAATTAATAAGCAAAGCGGAAGCGTATGACGTAGTTATTGTGGCATATGAAGAAGAGGCGAGACAAGGCGACAGAACACGGTTTGCTGAAATTATAAAATCATTGTATGATAAAGATTCAGTGTTACTTGTTTTTGGTCCTGAAGGTGGGATTTCGGATGCCGAAGTACAGGCGTTAAAAAACTTTGGCGCCATTTTTACTTCTCTTGGGCCACGGATTCTGCGGACCGAAACAGCGCCTTTATATGCACTGTCAGCTATTTCCTACGAGTTCGAATAAGTTTCCAGTAGGAAATGAGTTGGGAAAACAAACGACTTCTATATAGAATGGGGATTTTTTAAAAATGACGAACATTGCATCTTATATCGACCATACGTTATTAAAGCCTGAATCAACTGAAAGCCAAGTAGTGCAGTTATGCAAAGAAGCAGCAGAATACAATTTCGCTTCTGTTTGTGTAAATCCAACTTGGGTCGAAAAAGCAGCTGCAGAATTAACAAATAGTGAAGTGAAAGTTTGTACAGTTATTGGGTTCCCGCTAGGAGCTTCAACACCTGAGACAAAAGCTTTTGAAACAACGGACGCTATTACTAAAGGCGCTGGAGAAATTGATATGGTGTTAAACATTGGCGCATTAAAAAGCGGCAATACAGATCACGTGAAAAAAGATATTGAAGCAGTTGTCAATGCAGCTAAAGGCAAAGCAATTGTCAAAGTAATTCTTGAGACGTGCTTGTTAACGGATGAAGAAAAAGTAACCGCTTCCCAATTATCTAAAGAAGCTGGAGCAGATTTTGTTAAAACTTCTACCGGCTTTTCAACAGGTGGAGCTACAGTAGATGATGTGAAACTAATGCGTCAAACAGTTGGTTCTGAAATGGGTGTTAAAGCTTCTGGTGGCGTACGTAGCTTAGAAGATGTAGAAGCAATGATTGAAGCTGGAGCTACGCGCATTGGCGCAAGTTCAGGCGTAAAAATCATGCAAGGACTTACTTCAGATTCTGATTATTAACTGTTGACCTTTCATTCAGAATACGATATAATTTTTGAGTATATAACACTTGTTGTTCTTCGCTTCAACGTGTGTTCGGAGGGAGGGAAAAAGAGATGACAAAAACTACAGTTCGTAAAAACGAATCGATTGAAGATGCTCTTCGCCGCTTCAAACGCACTGTTTCTAAATCTGGAACAATGCAAGAGGTAAGAAAGCGCGAGTACTATGATAAGCCGAGCGTGAAACGTAAACTAAAATCAGAAGCTGCGCGTAAACGTAAATTTTAATTGACTTTAAGAAGCATATAGACTTTTAAAAAATATGAACGACCAGCGAAAACCGCCAACACAAAATTGTGTTGGCGGTTTTTCTAATTGTCACATAAGTAAGCGCATTCTTTCGTTATTGCAGAAGATTTCCTCTATAATAGAAGTACAGTAAATTGAAACTTCTTCCCAGTTCAACCGTATATATGGTGCAGAAGAAATTTGAAATGCGAAAGGAGAGATCCTGTTGAGCAAAGTCAAAGTCTTTATGGGTTTTGGACTTTTGCTATTATCGTTTCTACTTGTGCTCCCAGCCATCCAGGCGGATACTTCGACGGTGTACGTTATCCCAATCGAAGATGAAGTTGAAAGAGGATTGCAAGCTTTTATCGAACGGGGGATTGAAGAAGCGGAAGATGCTGGAGCCGAAGCCATCATATTTGAAATAGATACACCGGGTGGATTTGTAAATGCAGCAGATGGTATTGCGCGTCTGTTAAACAAAACAGATATAGAAAAACTGGCTTTTATCAATCAAGACGCTTTGTCTGCTGGTGCGTTTCTTGCTTTGCATAATGACGAAATATACATGCATCCTAATGGGCGCATGGGAGCAGCACAAGTCATTGACCAAGCTGGCAATGCAGCAACGGATAAAGCCAATAGCGCTTGGTTGTCTTCTATGAAAAGCGCGGCACAAACAGCTGGTCGAGATCCACAGTATGCTTTAGCCATGGCCGATGCATCAATCGATCTTCCAGAAGTCGGCGCAGCTAAAGGGAAATTACTAACTTTAGATGCGAAAGAAGCAGAGCAAGTAGGATATTCAGAAGGAACCGTCAGTTCTTTAAGTGAACTTCTTGCATTAAAAGGTTTTGAGGACGCAACGATCGTGACAATTGACGAAACGTTTTCCGAAAGTCTAGCTCGCTTTTTAACAAATCCGTTTGTTGTACCAATTCTTTTATCATTTGCAGGACTCGGCTTGCTACTTGAGCTATTTACGCCAGGAGTCGGAGTTCCAGGGTTTATCGGAATGGTATTTTTACTGTTGTTTTTTTATGGTCACTTAGTGGCCGGCTTGGCAGGTTACGAATCCATCATTTTATTGGTAATTGGTTTCGGGCTTTTAGTAGCTGAGTTTATCATACCGGGTGGTGTAGCTGGATTTCTCGGGGTTGCGGCTATTCTCGGTAGTATTTTATTGGCGGGAGGAGACTTGAAGACCACCGCCATAGCAGTACTTATAGCAATGATAGTAGCAACAGTAGGGATGGTGATCGTAGTGAAGTTTTTTGGTAAGCGGCTAAGTTTGTTCAAACGCATAATTTTGACGGACGCCACCGATACAGCAAGTGGCTATGTATCGACAACTAATCGTCCAGAACTTGTCGGTAAAATTGCACGAACACTGACGGCACTTCGTCCATCGGGTACAATTCAGCTAGAGGACGAGCGAATTGATGCTGTCTCTGAAGGAAGATTTATAGACAGTGGTAAAAATGTTAAGATTATCAAGGTAGAAGGTTCACGTATTGTAGTTCGTGAGCTGGATAAACAAGAGGAGGAATAAGAGAATGGGACTTGAAACAATTGGACTAGGCGCAGCAATCATTGGTATCATTGTTATTTTGGCAATATTCTTTACATTTGTGCCGATTACGTTATGGATTTCGGCATTAGCTGCAGGCGTAAAAATCAGTATCTTTACATTAATCGGGATGAGATTACGTCGAGTTATTCCGTCGCGGATTGTTAACCCGTTGATTAAAGCTTCAAAAGCGGGATTAACCGTGACCATTAACCAATTAGAAAGCCATTACTTAGCTGGTGGTAACGTCGATCGTGTTGTTAACGCATTAATCGCGGCTCACCGTGCCAATATCGAATTGCCTTTTGAACGCGCAGCAGCGATTGACCTAGCAGGTCGTGACGTACTAGAAGCTGTTCAAATGTCGGTAAACCCGAAAGTAATTGAAACACCATTTATCGCTGGTGTGGCAATGGACGGGATTGAAGTAAAAGCAAAAGCACGTATTACTGTTCGTGCAAATATCGACCGTTTAGTCGGTGGTGCTGGTGAAGAAACAATTGTTGCCCGTGTTGGTGAAGGGATTGTTTCGACACTTGGTTCAAGCACAAGTCATAAAAAAGTTCTTGAAAACCCAGATCTAATTTCTCAAACAGTTTTATCAAAAGGTCTTGATTCAGGGACGGCGTTTGAAATTCTGTCCATCGATATTGCAGACGTTGATATCGGTAAAAACATTGGAGCAGAACTACAAACAGAACAAGCTGAAGCAGATAAGAAAATTGCGCAAGCAAAAGCTGAAGAGCGACGTGCAATGGCTGTTGCAAGCGAACAAGAAATGAAAGCAAAAGTTGTTGAAATGAGAGCGAAAGTTGTAGAAGCAGAAGCAGAAGTACCACTTGCAATGTCTGAAGCTCTTCGCAACGGGAATATTGGCGTAATGGATTACGTAAACTATAAAAATATCCAA
The DNA here is from genome assembly GCF_000189395.1 of Planococcus donghaensis MPA1U2. Lineage (GTDB taxonomy): Bacteria > Bacillota > Bacilli > Bacillales_A > Planococcaceae > Planococcus > Planococcus donghaensis_B. The sequence continues at coordinate 126,319 of NZ_AEPB01000038.1, forward strand.
GCTGATACAAGTATGCGTGATTCGATTTCAAAAACTAGCACGGATAAATCCGACAACAAATAATGGGCGTTAGCTATAAGGGAGGTTTGTCGTGTGGAAGCTCTCATATTTGGACTTGTCATCATGGCGGTAAGTGCTTTTTTTAATAAAAACAAAAAAGATGCTACTAAAAGAGACGCACCGGTAAAACCCTTTTCGACCACTACATCAACTACGAGAGAAAGTCGTTCTGGGCAAACCCGGTTTAAACGAGTAGAAGATTATGCAAAGGAACTTTATGGTGAACTGCAAAATCAAAAAACTCAAGGATCTGATCGTTTAGAAGAGGCAAAGCAAAAAGCGGCAGAAGTTGTGGATCGTACGCCTCTTCGCGAAGCGCGTCAAGAAGTAGAGCGTCGCATTACATCTAGTCATACACAAAGCCGTGCATCACTAAGCGAATCCAGATCAATCCGCAATCAACCCGTAGTTCCTAAAGTAGAGAAAGCTTCTGATGAGTTATTGCCACTAAGCAATGAGGATGTTAGAAGAGGGATTATTATGGCGGAAATTTTAATGCCGCCAAAGTCAAAACGTTAACGAGAAATCAGTCAGTGAAAACTGGCTGATTTTTGTTATCCATATTTTTATTATGTAAACTCAAAGGTTCTAAAGTTTTTTCTAACTATTAAAATTAGAATTATTAGGATGTTTCGATAAAAGGTAAAAATTTCACCTTAAAGGTGTGCAGAACAAATATTTTACAAGTGATTATCTTTAATGATAGAGTGAAATTAGCAGTAAATACTCGATCCTAAGGAGCGTCCACATGACAGAAAATAACTTACTAGAATTACATGTGAAAGACCCAAATGAAGCGGTACAGCTGCTCGGGATATCGGATAGCCATTTAACGCTAATCGAAGAAGCTTTTAACATTCAAATTATTACCCGTGGAGAAGTGATTAAATTAGCTGGTGCTGAGGAAGACAAACTAACGGGGAAATTATTAATAGAACAATTGTTGCGGGTTATTCGCAAAAACATCAATATTGATCAACGCGATATTGTCTCAGCAATTGAGATGGCCAAAAATGGCACAATTGAATATTTCGCAGACCTTTATGATGAAGAAGTTGCACGTAATGCCAATGGTAAAACGATTCGGGCAAAAACCATCGGACAAAGACATTATATTCATGCGATCCGCAATAAGGATTTAGTTTTTGGAATTGGTCCTGCGGGTACCGGTAAAACTTATCTTGCCGTGGTTTTAGCTGTCCAAGCACTTAAAAACGGTCATGTGAAGAAAATCATCTTAACAAGGCCGGCTGTTGAAGCGGGTGAAAGTCTTGGGTTTTTACCAGGAGATTTAAAAGAGAAAGTTGACCCTTATTTACGCCCGCTATATGATGCGTTGCATGATGTGTTAGGACTTGAACAAACCAATCGTTTTATCGAGCGTGGGACCATCGAAATTGCACCTCTAGCGTATATGAGAGGACGCACATTAGATGAAGCTTTTGTTATTCTAGATGAGGCGCAAAACACGACAAAAGCGCAGATGAAAATGTTTTTAACACGTCTTGGTTTTGGATCTAAAATGGTGATAACAGGTGATAAAACTCAAATTGACTTGCCGCGTGGTGCTGAATCTGGATTAATTGCCGCTGAAACAATTTTATCAAGTGTGCGAAACATCCACTTTCAATACCTTGAAAGTGGAGATGTGGTCCGTCACCCCCTTGTGGCAAAAATTATTGATGCTTATGAAAATCAACCAACTTAAAGCGTATAAAGTAAGGTGCAGGGAAAGTAACCCCTGCACCTTTTTCTATTATAAAAATGCGAGAAATATTTTTCTGCTCGTATATAGGGACATAATTTCAAATTATTAGAAAAAAACACGGTGAAATCTGTTTCTTTAGTTGTTATGATGGAACTAGGAAATGTGGGGTGGAGTAAGATGCGGCAAAAAGCGCGAGATCTTTTTGAGAAACTAGGTTATCGAAAAATTATGATGGCTGGCATGTTGTTAACGGGCATCATCTTATACGGCTTTTTAATGGACTCTGTTCAAAGTGATACATACGATATACAATTGTTCCAATTATCATCCGAAACAATACGTTCTGAAAAAACCGTTGAAGATCCAGTAAAAACTGAATTGGAAAGGCAGCGGCTTACTGAAGAAGTGGCACCAAGCTACCAGTTTATGAGTGAAATAGTAGACAATCAAACGGCTTTGGTCGCATCGATATTTGGTTATATTATGGACGTTAAAGCGCCTCCAGAACAACAAGAAGACCGTTTAACTCAAGAAGAAATGATTGCGAAGTTGAGAGAAGATTTAAGACTGTTAGAAACAAGCGATAACGGATTGCGTTTAACAGACGATATGTTACGTTCGTTAGTGTCTCTTTCAGAAGCTCGGTTACTTAGCGTACAAAAAGAATTAAACAACTTATTGCAGTCGTCTTTGAACGAATCGATTCGTGTAGAAGAAGTGGCGCGTTATCGCACGGAGATCGAACAAGAAATTCGTCGCAATGAAACAATTCCGAACGATATTATTCAAGCGGCAGTAACCATCGGGCGTTTTGGTATAATTGCAAACGAGGTAGTCAACGAAGAATTAACAGCAAAGCAAGTAGAACAAATTCGAAATAGTGTTGAACCAACACGCATTTTACAAGGGCAAGTTCTTGTTCAAGAAGGCCAAGTGATTGACCGGGAAGTGTACCGTCAGTTAGAGCTAGCTGGAATGACTGAAGAGCGGCTGAATTATAAACCGTTACTTGGCTTGTTCATATTTGTCATTATTGCAGTAGGGCTACTATTCATCGTTATTTCTCGGTCAAAAAAAGACGATAAAAACAAAGTTACCGAGATGCTGGTGGTTATGGTAACAGCTTCTATTTCATTAATATTGATGAAGTTACTTTCTGTTATTAGCGGCAATTTTGATTTGGTTATTTCATTTTTCTTCCCCACAGCATTAGCAGGTATGCTGGTGTGCTTGCTTGTCAATGAACGGGCAGCTGTATATGTCACCATTTTCGTCAGTGCAGCAGCAGGTTTAATGTTGCCAAGTGGCTATTCAGCTACGTTACAGGTAGACGTTGCTTTTTATATTCTTTTCGGGGGATTAACCGCGATTTATTTGATCGATCGAGTAGGCGGACGTGGGCGTTTACTCCATATCAGTTTAGCAGTAGCGTTAGCTAACGCATTGTTTGTTGCTTTTTATTTATTGCTTGGCCAAACACAATATAATTGGTCAGAAGTCGGCTTTTATTTTTCAGCTGCGATAGTCTCGGGTCTATTATCTGGCGCGTTAGCAATTGGATTTTTGCCATTTTTTGAATCGGCATTTGGTATGCTATCAACAATGCGCTTACTCGAATTATCAAATCCGAATCATCCGCTACTGAAGAAAATTTTAATGGAAACACCAGGTACTTATCACCACAGTTTAATGGTGGCCAATTTAGCTGATGCTTCTTGTGAAGCGATTGGAGCAAATGGACTATTAGCGCGAGTTGGGTGTTATTATCATGATATTGGCAAAACAAAATACCCGCAGTTTTTTATCGAGAACCAAGTGAATATTGAAAACCCGCATGATCGTTTGCCACCTGAGAAAAGTCGGGATATTATTTTGGCTCATGGCATACAAGGTGCGCAGTTGTTGAAAAAGCATAAAATGCCAAAAGAAATTATTGATGTAGCTGCGCAACATCACGGGACGAGTCTTTTGAAGTTTTTCTATTACAAAGCAAAAGAAACCAATCCAGATGTTGATGAAAACACATATCGCTACCAAGGTCCAAAGCCGCAAACAAAGGAAATTGCGGTTATATCCATAGCGGATAGCCTAGAAGCAGCAGTTCGGTCCATGAAAGAGCCAACATCAGAAAAGATAAAAAAATTGGTAGATTCAATTGTAGAAGATAAACTAAAAGATGGGCAGTTTGAAGAATGCGATATTTCTTTAAAAGAACTAAAAAAAGTTAAAGAAGTAATGTGTGATACATTGAATGGAATATTCCATTCGCGTATTGAGTATCCGAAAGAAACCAATTGACAGGAGGAACTGTTATGATAGCTATTGATTTTATGGATGAAACAGAAAGTTTAGATCAAAAAGAGCTAGATTTTGTCAAAAAAATATTAGAGCATGCTGCAAAGCAAGAAAAAGTCACGGATTCTGAAGTATCCGTGACTTTTGTCACCAATGAAATGATTCGTGATATTAACCGGGAATACCGTGGGAAAGACCAGCCGACGGATGTCATCTCGTTTGCTATGGAAGAACTGGGAGAAGGAGAAACAGCAATTATCGGCTCACAGGAACCGCGCATGTTGGGTGACATCATTATTTCTTTGGACCGGACAAAAGAGCAGGCTGAAGATTTTGGTCATTCTTTTGAAAGAGAACTAGGCTTTCTAGCGATTCATGGCTTTTTGCATCTGTTAGGCTATGATCACATGACAGAAGAAGATGAAAAAAAGATGTTTTCTCGCCAAGAGGAGATTTTAGTCTCTCTCGGCATCACGCGTGATAATCATGACGGCGCGTAGGTTTTTCCGTTCTTTTTGGTTTGCAACTCAAGGAATTGGAACTGCTTTAAAACGTGAACAAAATATCCGGTTTCACCTTTTAGCTGCGATTATTGTAGTAATTGCAGGGTGGTTCACGGTTTTGTCTTACACAGAATGGCTCGTGGTCATTTTATTAATTGCGGGCATGATCGCATTAGAGATGGTCAATTCAGCTATTGAACGGGTCGTCGACTTGGTGACGGCTGAACTTCATCCGCTTGCTAAACAAGCAAAAGATATGGCGGCAGGTGCGGTTTTGGTATTTGCAGCGGCAAGTGCTATAATTGGATTAATAATATTTTTACCCAAATGGTTTTAAATTCGTAGAGGTGATTAAAAATGGAAAAAGAACAATTGATGAAGCAATCGATAGAAGCACGAAACAATGCGTATGTGCCCTATTCAAAATTCCCTGTTGGGGCAGCATTACTGACAGCTGATGGAAAAGTCTACTTAGGCTGTAACATTGAAAACGCAGGTTACTCACTAACAAATTGTGCAGAGCGCACAGCGGTATTTAAAGCGGTGTCAGAAGGCGATAACAAATTCGTGGCTTTGGCTGTATCAGCAGACACAGCAGGTCCTGTATCTCCTTGTGGTGCATGCAGACAAGTGTTAGCAGAGTTTTGCCCACCCAATATGCCTGTTTACTTAACAAACTTAAAAGGTGACGTTCAGGAAACGACAATCAGTGAATTGCTTCCTGGCGCATTTTCAACGGAGGATTTAAAATATGCAGCTAGAGAATAACGGATTTAAATCAGGTTTCATTTCAATCATTGGTCGTCCGAACGTCGGCAAATCGACGTTTCTTAATCGTGTCGTGGGCCAAAAAATTGCCATTATGAGTGACAAGCCCCAAACAACACGAAACAAAGTGCAAGGCGTTGTGACAACAAATGATAGCCAAATGATTTTTATCGATACACCAGGCATTAATGAACCCCGTCATAAATTAGGCGACTTTATGTTAAAAGTTGCAAAAAATACGTTCCGCGAAGTTGATGTCTTGTTATTCGTAGCAAGTGGAGTGGACCGCGTAGGGAAAGAAGATCGTTATGTGCTAGAAATGCTTAAAGGAATTGACGTACCGGTATTTTTAGTAATCAATAAAATCGATCAAGTTCACCCAGATAATTTACCGAAAATTATTGAGTCGTACCGTAATGAATTTGATTTTGCAGAAGCAATTCCGATTTCAGCGTTAGAAGGGAATAACGTTGAAACTTTACTAGCAAAAATTAATGAGCGTCTTCCTGAAGGACCTCAATACTATCCAGCTGATCAAATTACTGATCACCCAGAACGATTCATCATTTCTGAATTGATTCGTGAAAAAGCATTGCATTTGACGCGCGAAGAAATTCCGCATTCGATTGCTGTTGTTATTGAAAAAATTGCGCCAGATTCCGAGAACAAAGACATGATTCGAGTTCAAGCAACAATTATGGTCGAGCGTGATTCTCAAAAAGGTATTGTGATCGGCAAAAAAGGCGTGTTGCTTAAACAAATCGGTACACGCGCCCGTAAAGACATTGAAAACTTGCTTGGATCAAAAGTGTATTTAGAATTATGGGTGAAAGTTCAAAAGGATTGGCGCAATAAAGCGATGCATTTACGCGATTTCGGCTTCAGAGAAGACGAATACTAAGGAGTCCTTTCCATGCAAAATCAAGTAGAAGGTATTGTCATTCGCACAATGCCTTATGGCGAAACCAATAAAATCGTCACCTTGTTTACGAAAGAAGCGGGGAAAATCACTTGTATGGCAAGAGGTGCGAAAAAACCGGCTAGTCGTTTGGCGGCCATTACCCAAGTGTTTACTCATGGAAGTTTTTCTATCTATAAAGGAAAAGGCATGGGGACTATACAGGCAGGGGATCCGCTAGAATCACTCCGACATATTCGTGAAGACATTATGTCTACTGCTTATGCAAGTTATGTTACGGAATTAATTGATCGTTTAACTGAACAAGATGAACCCCAACCAGCCATTTTTGATATGTTGTATCAAGCGCTTCATGCGATTGATGACGGGTATGATCCAGAAGCGATCACCTTGTTTGTCGAATGGAAAATGCTTCAAACAGCAGGCTTAACGCCAACGCTTCATCAATGTGCTAATTGTGGGTCGACTGAAGGGGAATTTGCTTTTTCGTTTCAAGAACTTGGATTTCTTTGTCACCGTTGTTTTCATATCGATTCGTACATTATTCGGTTGAGTCCAGCGTTAGTAAAGCTTATCCGTACGTTCTATTTTGTGCCTATTGAACGCGTAGGATCTTTAACTTTGAAAAAAGAATCGAAGAGCTTGCTCAAACAAATTGTCCGCACAATTTATGAAGAAAAAGCAGGGATTCGCTTAAAGTCACGGAAGTTTCTCGAACAATTAGAACGAACTCCCGAATTTTTACCGAAAAAAGAAGAGTTGCCAAAAGACGAATAGTCTTTTGGCAACTCTTTTTTTAGGAGTGATACTATCATAAAGTAATGAACAGGATAGCAAATCACACGCCGATTATGAGAGGGAATAAAAAAGTGGTGGAATAGATTTATTCCACCACTTTTTTGTAACCCGCTTTTCTAACTTAAAATTGAATATGCTTTTCGATATATGCTTGTACTTCAGCGATCGGCATACGTGTTTGTTCCATTGAATCACGGTGACGTACTGTTACTTGACCATCTTCAACTGAATCAAAGTCATATGTGATACAGAAAGGTGTACCGATTTCATCTTGGCGACGGTAGCGTTTACCGATCGATTGAGACTCATCGTAATCCACCATGAAATGCTTAGCTAAATCAGCGAATACGCCTGTAGCGCCTTCTGCTAATTTTTTAGATAATGGAAGAACTGCTGCTTTGTAAGGAGCTAAAGCAGGGTGGAACTTCAACACTGTGCGTTTGTCGTCATTTTCAAGTGCTTCTTCGTGGTAAGCATCTACTAAGAAAGCAAGTGTTACACGGTCAGCTCCAAGTGAAGGCTCGATGCAATAAGGTACAAATCGCTCGTTTGTTACAGGATCGATGTAGTTAAAATCTTCTCCTGAATATTCCATATGGCGTTTCAAGTCGAAATCGGTACGATCTGCAATACCCCAAAGCTCGCCCCAGCCAAATGGGAATTTGTATTCAATATCCACAGTTGCGTTTGAGTAATGAGATAATTCGTCTTCGTCGTGTTCGCGAAGGCGCATATTGTCTTCATTCATATTCAAGTTCAACAACCAGTTTTTACTGAAATCGCGCCAGTAAGCGTACCATTCTAAATCTTCGCCAGGCTTGCAGAAAAATTCAAGTTCCATTTGTTCGAATTCACGAGTACGGAATGTAAAGTTACCAGGTGTAATTTCGTTACGGAAACTTTTACCGATTTGAGCAATACCAAAAGGCATTTTCTTACGCATTGAACGTTGAACGTTTTTATAGTTAACGAAAATCCCTTGAGCTGTTTCTGGACGCAAGAAAATTTCATTTGTTGAAGCTTCAGTTACGCCTTGGAAAGTTTTGAACATCAAGTTGAACTGGCGAATTTCTGTGAAGTCTTGTGCGCCACATGTTGGGCATTTTACATCGTGTTCTTGGATCAATTCTGCCATGCGGTCAAATGACAAACCATCAACAATCAGTTCAATGCCTTTCGCATCTAATGCATCTTCGATTAACTTGTCTGCACGATGACGTGTTTTACAGCTCTTGCAATCGATCATTGGGTCATTAAAGTTGCCGACATGTCCAGAAGCTACCCAAGTTTTCGGGTTCATCAAAATGGCCGCATCCAGTCCTACGTTATAAGGAGACTCTTGAACGAATTTTTTCCACCATGCTTTTTTAATATTGTTTTTTAGTTCGACACCTAATGGGCCATAATCCCATGTGTTTGCCAAACCGCCGTAAATTTCAGAGCCCGGGAAAACAAAGCCTCTGTGTTTTGCTAATGCTACTACATCTTCCATTGACATAAAAATTACCTCCATAAAATAAAAAATCGTACTCGTCCTCGGACATGATTACATGCCCGAGGACGAGTACGTTAAGACCCGCGGTTCCACCTCGATTGACTACAATGTGTAGTCCACTTTAAAATAAAAATAGCTCAGGATCGCCGTTTCCTGTAGGTGTAGGCTTTCACTATCCCTACTCGCTAAAGTTACAGTACTCATTTATCCGTCATTGCCTGTATGAAGTTCGTTTTTAATTGTATCATGACAATGTTTTCTTCGCAATATTACGTGCATTAGTATATAATAATTGATATTGAGTATAACATATATCTATTTTTGAGGCGGTGAGTCCAATCGAACTCAATAAACGACAAGAAGAAATATTGCAAATTGTTAAAGGCAATGGTCCAATTACTGGCGAACAGATTGCGGATCGCTTAAACTTAACAAGATCAACGCTACGACCGGACTTAGCCATTTTAACGATGGCAGGTTTTTTAGATGCCCGTCCCCGCGTTGGTTATTTTTATTCGGGGAAAAAACCTGGGCAAGATGTTACCGATACGATGAACAATATGAAGGTGAAAGATTTTCAGTCGATTCCGGTTGTAGTCCGGGAAGATGTTAGTGTGTACGACGCCATCAGTCAAATGTTTTTAGATGATGTCGGAACACTTTTTGTCGTGGATAAAAAATCGCATCTTGCAGGAGTGTTATCGAGAAAAGATTTGTTGCGAGCCAGTTTAGGTAGCCAAAACTTATCGAGTATTCCCGTACATATTATAATGACGCGTATGCCGAACATTACATATTGCGCTAAAAACGAATCGCTTATCCAAGCAGCACATCGCTTGATCAATCAGCAAATCGATGCGCTGCCTGTAGTAGAAGAACAACCAGATGGCTTTAAAGTTGTCGGTAGGTTAACTAAAACGAATATTACTCGTGCGTTTTTATCGTTATCTGAAAACCACGATTTGTGAGGTGTCAATTATGAAGTCACTGCGATTGTTTATCGTATCCGATTCAGTTGGTGAAACAGGCGAACTAGTCGCAAAAGCAGCAATTAGCCAATACTTGAGTGCAGATCAAAATGCAGTTTTAAAACGATTTCCTTATATCGATTCAATTGATCACCTACAAGAAATCGTCAAATTAGCTGTCGCTCAAAAAGCTTTTATCGTTTATACATTGGTGTCACAAGAACTACGCGATTATATGCAGGCTGAAACCGCGAAATTTCGTGTAACTGCAGTAGATTTAATGGGACCATTATTAGATGCCTTAGAAAATGAGCTAAATGCGTCTCCACTGCAAGAAGCAGGGTTAGTCCGTAAATTGGATGATGACTATTTTAAAAAAGTAGAAGCCATTGAGTTTGCGGTTAAATATGATGATGGACGAGACCCCCGGGGTATTTTAATGGCGGATATTGTCTTGGTTGGGATTTCTCGAACGTCTAAAACACCGCTATCTCAGTATTTAGCACATAAACGCCTAAAAGTGGCCAATGTCCCGCTTGTGCCGGAAGTAGACCCGCCCGAAGAATTATATCAAGTAGACCCGAAAAAATGTTTTGGTTTAGTTATTTCGCCGGACAAGCTCAATTTTATCCGGAAAGAAAGACTAATCGCTCTAGGATTAAACGATGATGCAAATTATGCAAAAATCGATCGCATCCACGAAGAAATTAAACATTTTCACAAAGTCGTCGATCGCATCGGTTGCGAAATCGTTGACGTGACAAATCGAGCTGTAGAAGAAACAGCGAATTTGATACTCGGCAAACTCCAAAAATAATTTTGGGAAAACCACCTTTAGAGGCGGTTTTTCTTTCTTTTTGGTGGATTTTTTCATAAAGAAGTTTTATAATGAAGAATTGTGGCTAAAGCTTACTAACGGATAAATAGTTTGCTTTATCTTTTTGTCGAAAAATGAAGGATTTTGTCTTTGTATCACGAATTACTTAAGTTAAGCAAACAAAGATGGTGAAAAAAATGTCCAATAGAGTTCCTGAAGAAGTGATTGAAAAAATTCGGTCCAGCACCGATATCGTTGATGTCGTTGGTGAATACGTCCAGTTAACAAAAAGAGGTCGCAATTGGTTTGGACTATGTCCTTTCCATGGAGAAAGTACACCATCTTTTTCAGTAACCGCTGATAAGCAGATTTTTCATTGCTTTGGTTGTGGAGCTGGTGGCAATGTCATCACTTTTCTGATGGATATTGAAAACTTAACTTTCCAAGATGCCTTGTCAAGATTAGGAAGTCGCGCTGGCATAGATGTCGATATACAAGCCCCTGCCGATTCCGGTCCGGTGCAATCAAAAGAAGATCAACAATTGATTTTGATGCACGAGTTTGCTGCGGACATGTACCACCATATTCTATTGAATACGGAAGAAGGCCAAGAGGCATTGGACTATTTGGAAAATAGGGGCTTTACTCGAGAAATCATCGAGAAAAACAGAATCGGTTGGTCGCTTCCAGAGTGGAATTATATGGCTTCTTCGTTAAAACGAAAAGGTTTTTCAGAAGAAGAGTTAGAAACGAGCGGGTTAGCGATTGCGCGTGAGCAATCAAGCGGCTATTTTGACCGATTTCGTGGTAGAATCATGTTTCCAATTATGAATGAAACAGGCAAAGTAATCGCCTTTTCTGGAAGAGTTCTTGAGCACACAAAACAAGAAGCTAAATATATGAACAGCCCTGAATCTCCGATTTTCCAAAAAAGCCAAGTGCTTTATAATGTACATCATGCCAGAAGCGCTATACGCAAAAACAGAAAAATCATTTTGTTTGAAGGGTTTATGGATGTCATTGCAGCGGGTAAAGCAGGTGTTGATAATGCTTTAGCAACTATGGGGACATCACTCACGGCTCAGCATATTCGACAAATGAAGCGTTTTGCCCAAGAAGTCGTCATTTGTTTTGATGGAGATGATGCAGGTTGGGAAGCTGCGAAAAGAGCCGCCATTTCTTTGAATGAAGAAAATTTCAAAGTGGAAGTGGCAGTGTTGCCAGGGAAAATGGATCCAGATGATTATGTTCGTGACAACGGCGCTGAGGCTTTTAAAGATCAAATTATCGGTAAACCACATGCATTTCTTGCATTTGCAATGATGCACGCCCGAAGACATAAAAACTTTCAGTATGAAAACGACCTGTTGCAATATATACAGGAAGTGTTGCAACTTTTAGCTGGTAGATCCTCGCCTTTAGAGCGAGATTTATATATAAAGCAATTATCAGTGGAAACTGGATTGTCTCAAGAAGCTATCCTGCAGCATTATAGGAAATTAGAAAACAAGACAATCGAACGGAACCGTCCTGAACCAGCGATTATAAAGACACCTAAAAAAGAACCGAAACGGATTACTTCATTGCATAGAGCCGAGCGAATGCTTTTGTCTCATGCACTGGCCGATCCGTCGGTTATGAATAAGTTAGTGGTCGAAGACAATGGCATTCCATTTGTCAGTGAAGAATTCCAGGCGCTGTACGTTCAATTGCTCGGTTTCTATGAGGAATGGGATAAAGCAGATTTTCATAAGTTTTTGGAGACATTGCAAGATGCTGAGCTCCGCAAACTCGTTATGGAAACCGCATTATCCGAACGCGATCCGGAACATGCGGATGAAGAAATTGCCGATTGTTTAAAGCATTTGCAAAAACATCGGATCGAGCAGCAAATCAATTTAAAAATCCAGCAATCAAAAGAAGCGGAAAAACAGCATGACTTAAAGCGCGCTTTACTTCTTGCACAAGAAGTGATTGCTTTACGAAAATCATTGTAAGTTAATTCCGGTTTTTTTAAAGGAGGAAGTCACATGGCCGAGAAATCTGAACGCCAAACTGAAGTTGAAGCAAGCAATGTACCATTGACTACTGAAGGTCCGGAAGCGACTGTAGAAGAAGCGAAAAAACAGCTAATTGAAGCAGGTAAAAAAACCGGAGAACTTAACTACGAACAAATTGCTGACAAATTAGCGATTTTCGAAATGGAATCCGATGCAGTTGAAGAGTTTATCGATCAATTAGAAGGGCACGGCATCGAATTGGAACGTAAATCCGACGATGAAGAGCATTTAGACCGTCTCATGAAACCGACCGAAGATAAATTTGACTTAAATGATTTAAGTGTACCGCCAGGCGTTAAAATTAATGATCCTGTCCGTATGTACTTGAAAGAAATTGGACGCGTGGATTTATTAAAAGCCGAAGAAGAAGTGCGTTTAGCAAAATTGATTGAACAAGGCGATGAAGAAGCGAAAAAACGCCTTGCTGAAGCCAATTTGCGTCTAGTAGTTAGTATTGCAAAACGTTATGTTGGTCGTGGCATGTTGTTCTTGGATTTAATCCAAGAAGGGAACATGGGCTTGATCAAAGCGGTTGAGAAATTTGATTACTCTAAAGGATTCAAGTTTAGTACGTATGCAACTTGGTGGATTCGCCAAGCCATTACTCGTGCTATCGCTGACCAAGCACGTACCATCCGTATTCCAGTGCATATGGTTGAAACGATCAACAAACTGATTCGCGTACAGCGTCAACTATTGCAAGATCTTGGCCGTGATCCTTCTCCGGAAGAAATCGGTGAAGAAATGGATTTACTTCCAGAAAAAGTTCGTGAAATCTTGAAAATTGCTCAAGAGCCTGTATCACTTGAAACGCCAATCGGCGAAGAAGATGATTCGCACTTAGGTGATTTTATCGAAGATTCCGATGCGCAATCACCTTCTGATCACGCTGCTTATGAATTGTTGAAAGAACAATTAGAAGATGTGTTAGATACGTTAACTGACCGCGAAGAAAACGTATTGCGTTTACGTTTTGGTTTAGATGATGGGCGTACACGGACATTAGAAGAAGTAGGCAAAGTATTTGGCGTCACACGTGAGCGGATTCGTCAAATCGAAGCAAAAGCATTACGCAAGCTGCGCCATCCATCACGCAGCAAACGCCTAAAAGATTTTCTTGAATAATAAAATAAACAAGAGCCGCATTGGGTTGTACCTAGATGCGGCTCTTTTCTATAGAACGAAAAAAAGGAATTCGAGTTAAAGCTTGAATTCGTCTTAATTTTCCCTATATAATGAAAGTTGTAAGCGTATTCATAATAAAGGGGATGTAAAACAAATGAATTTCGATTTGACACAAGAACAACAAATGATCAAAAAAACCATCAAAGAATTTTCTGATAAGGTGGTGGCACCAGGTGCCATCGATCGTGATCGTTCAAAAGCGTTTCCGACTGAAATTTTCAAACAGCTGTCTGACATGGGGATGATGGGCTTGCCGTTTGATGAAAAATATGGTGGATCGGGAGCGGATACAACCAGTTTTGCTATTGTGACAGAAGAATTGAGCCGCGTTTGTGCCTCTACAGGAATTACTTATTCTGCGCATATTTCACTTGGCGGAGCTCCGCTAAACTTATTTGGAACAGAAGAACAAAAAGAAAAATACTTAACGCCGATTTGTACAGGTGAATCATTTGGTGCGTTTGGATTAACAGAACCCAACGCTGGATCAGATGCGGGGGGAACAGAAACTCGTGCAATCGAAGATGGTGACGATTGGGTGATCAACGGTTCGAAAGTATATATTACAAATGCAAGCCATGCGAAACATTTAGCCATTACAGCAATTACCGGAATGGAAAATGGCAAAAAAGAAATTAGTGCCATTATTGTACCAACTGATGCAGAAGGCTTTACGATTATTGATAACTACGAAAAAATGGGGCTGCATTCTTCAAACACAACAGAGTTAGTGTTAGAAAATGTTCGTGTGCCGAAAGAGAACTTGTTAGGCAAGCGTGGAGACGGCTTTAAGCAGTTCTTAGTGACATTGGATGGCGGACGTATTGGAATCGCTGCGATGGCTGTAGGGATCGCACAAGGCGCGTTTAACAAAGCCCTTGCTTATTCTAAAGAACGTAAACAATTTGGCAAAACTTTGTCTGAGTTCCAAGTAACGCAATTCAAGCTTGCAGATATGGCGATGAAAATAGAATTGGCTCGTAATATGGTTTACAAAGCCGCTTGGTTAAAAGATCAAGGCCGACCGTTTACAAAAGAAGCTTCCATGGCAAAGTTATATGCTTCTGAAATTTCAATGGAAGTTGCAGATGAAGCGATTCAAATTCATGGTGGCTATGGCTACATGAAAGAATACGAAGTAGAACGTTACATGCGTGATGCCAAATTACTGGAAATCGGTGAAGGAACATCTGAAATTCAGCGTATGGTTATCGCACGTCAAATCGGTTGCTATTAAAAAAATGAAGCCCTGCAAAACGCAGGGCTTCGTTCGTTTAAAAATGATATGTAGATAATAAAACAAACGAACACGAGAGAAAGTCGTATTAGCTGAAATTAAATTACTGTTTTTGTCACAAACAAGGAAAAGTTATCTGTTAAGACTTTTCGTTTCAATGATAATACAGTACAATAATGAATGATACGAATAATATCATCAAGCAGAACTTAGTAGAGGGAGGGGTAACGGATGCAAAAAAATGCAATTGTACCTTATATCTTAATCATGGCGTTCGGTATTGGGTTAATTTTCTTCTTATCAGTACAAGGAGTTAGTAACGAAGCTGAAATCGCTGAAGAACATGCAACAGAAGAAGAAGGTGGCGGAGAAGCTGCAGAAGGCGAAGGCGAAGCTTCAGGAGATTTCGATCCAGAAGCAACTGCTCAAGCAAGCTGTATTTCTTGTCACGGTTCAAGTTATGAAGGCGGAGTAGGTCCATCATTAGTAGCTACAGAACTTCCACAAGAAGAAATCGAAGATATCGTGGTTAACGGTAAAGGCGGTATGCCAGGCGGACTTGTTGAAGAAGCAAACGCAGCGGCAATGGCTGAGTGGATTTTAACACTCGAATAGTATTTAAAAATACCCTTAGTTCTTCTAGAACTAAGGGTTTTTCTGTTAAATTAGGAGGATCTGAATGAATGCTCAACAATTATCACATCGGCTAACAAGAGTTGCTCATCATGTACCTAAAGGCGCAGTCGTAGCAGACATCGGCAGCGATCATGCTTATTTGCCTTGTTTTTTAGTAATAAACGGCGTAATTGAAAAAGCTATAGCTGGAGAAGTCGTGAAAGGTCCATTTGAATCGGCACAAAAGCAAGTTCAACAAGAATTATTGACAGAGAAAATTGAAGTTCGTTTGGCAAGTGGACTTGATGCAATTTCACCTGAAGACGGTATTACAGCTGTAACAATTGCGGGTATGGGTGGTCCTTTGATATGCTCGATATTAGAACATGGTAGTGAAAAATTAGCAGATGTAGAAAGATTAATCTTACAGCCGAATGTTCATGCCAAAGCAATTCGTGACTGGGCAGTTTCGAACGACTGGAATATCGTAGAAGAAGAAATTTTAAAGGAAAACGAAAAGATCTATGAAATTTTAGTGCTTGAAAAAGCGCAGTCTCCTGTTACATGGTCTCCTCAACAATTATTAATGGGACCAGAGTTGCTAAAGCATAAAACTGCTATTTTCCAAGAAAAATGGGAGCGTGAAAGCGCACAATGGAAAAAGATTGTAGCGTCTATGGAAGCAACTACACAAACCATCGAAATTGTAGAGAAAAAGCAAGAACTCGTTAAAAAAATACAATTAGTAGAAGAGGTGTTGCAACGTGAAAATTCCTAATGGACACCAAATCATTGAGGAATTCGAAAAGTGGTCACCGAAATATTTAGCCATGGAAGGCGATCCTATCGGCTTGCATGTAGGAACATTAAACAAGAAAATCGACCGTGTATTAGTAACATTAGATGTTAATGAGGAAGTTGTTGACGAAGCTATTGCGAAAGGTGCAGGGTTAATCATTGCTCATCACCCACCAATTTTCCGTCCTTTGAAAAACTTACAGACGGATTTTCCGCAAGGTCGCTTAATGGGAAAGTTGATTAAATCGGATATTGCGGTATACGCAGCACACACTAATTTAGATGTTGCAGCAGGCGGTGTCAATGATTTATTGGCAACAGCACTTGGCTTACAAAATACGAAAGTATTAGTTCCAACTTACGAAGCTGAATTGGTAAAAATTGCGGTGTTCGTTCCTGAAACTCATGAAGAAACAGTTCGTGAAGCGTTAGCTAAAGCTGGAGCTGGAGCAATTGGGGATTATGAATCGTGCAGTTATACGCTGTCTGGAACAGGACGTTTCCGTCCGACAAATGACGCGGATCCTTATATTGGAGAAGCTGGTAAAATGGAAGTGACTGCGGAGTCGAAAGTTGAAGTAGTCGTTCGCAAAAACGAAAAAGATCGTGTGATCAAAGCAATGATTTCTGCTCATCCTTATGAAGAAGTGGCTTATGATGTCTTTACGTTAGAAAACAAGGAAATTGCAATGGGGCTTGGACGTGTAGGCACGCTTGAAACACCAATGACGTTAGCCGAATTTGCCGAGTGGACCAAACAACAATTAGGTGTTCCTGCTCTTCGCGTAGTAGGAGCACCTGACACGGTGATCAAAAAAGTAGCTGTACTTGGTGGCGATGGCAATAAATACATTCAACAAGCAAAACGTTCAGGGGCAGATGTATACGTAACAGGTGATTTGTATTTCCATGTAGCGCAAGATGCACAAGACATTGGGTTAAACGTTGTCGATCCTGGTCATCATGTTGAAAAAGTGATAATTCAAGGTGTCGTGGACCATATGTCTAAGCAACAACCAACTTGGCAATGTGAATTTTTACCGTCAGAAACAGATACAGAACCTTTTCGGTTTATGTGAGAAGAAGCTGAGGCTTCTTCTTTTTTTATTGGCAATTTTAATTTTGCTATTCGTATCAATACGTTTAAAATCCTGAATTCAAAAAATACGGGTAAAAAGAATAGAAGTGGTAACATACAGATTAAAAGTAAAATTTAAGTGGAACACAAGTGGTTTTACTAAGAAGAGAAATTCAGATTTTCTCGTACACCTTCAAATCATCTATTACATTTATAAAAGATGGGAGAGAGATACTTGACTATTCATTACAGAAAATTAGACGTTCATTCAAATAAGCAGTTAGTAGAAAAGGTTATTCAACTGCACAATAGAATTTTTAACGACTCAAGTAATTGGAGTACCCAGTTGGGTAGCAAGCCATCACTTGTGATGTTTGTCGCATTTCATGACTCAAAAGTGGTTGGTTATAAAATTGGGTATGCTCTTAACGAAAAAACGTTTTACAGTTGGCTAGGAGGAGTGGATACAAAATATAGAAACCATGGAATAGCACGTATGTTGATGGAGAAGCAGCATGAATATTTAAAGAAAAATGGCTATAAAAAAAGTTCAAACAAAAACAAAGAATAAGTGGCGGGATATGCTGATTCTAAATATAAAAAATGGGTTTGATATCATAGGAACTTACACAGACGACAGTGGAGAACCTAAAATCATACTCGAAAAGAAACTAACATAGACTAGTTAAATTGAAAAGGCTAGGAGAAATATAATGAAACATGTTGGGAATAGAGTTGAATTCATACTTTACAATCGATAGGTCGTATGGGAAATGACTAATAAGATTTTCAATTGTGGAAAAATGACGGACAGTAGTATAAAAGTTAGCTCCATCTCTGTCATACCATATCTCAATAACGGTTGAAGCTCCGTTCAGATTAAAGTAGGCCGCATCGACCTCTTTTTACGTCCAAACCAGCTCTTGCCTATCAAAGTTTTATACATCAAAAGTTAGCTTCGTCATTATTTTTTCCAAATAAATGAAACGATTCTCAGCCATTTTCGTATAGGAAGAAGGATGGTTTATTGAATTTAAACAAAAGGGGGAGTTTGTTTTGAAACAATTTTTGTATTATTTCATGTGGACGTTAGTCATTGGATTAATCTTGTACTTAGGAATGTATCTACAGTCACAGGTAGCTGAGAAATCTCAAATGACATTTAACCTTTTTCCAATTCAACTGTACATTGCTTTATTTCCAGTAGTGATAGGTGCTCTGCTTCGTACGCCAAAATTCATACTTCAACGGATTAATAGCGGAGATTGGACTTACAACTGGATCAAATTTGCAGCAATTGGATTGCCTTCGCTTTATATTGTATTGATGACATTCGTCCCGTTTGCACCTATAGCAGAAGGGTTGTTACCTATCCCAAATATACTCTTTTTTGGGGGAACAACTGTCCCTACAGTGGCTGGCTTGGTTTTCGGGTACACCGTATTAGCGAGCGTTAAATTTTCTGGGGATGCAAAATCTGAAATACTCGAAACTTAACACTTCTTATAAAACAAGAATTTTGTAGGGAAGTTCTTCCAACAGATCGTACGTAAATATGTAGCTGCGGTAAATCTATAGTTATTGCAGGAGTGGGAATGATCTTGCTAGCATTCTTACGATTGTGTACTTGTTTTACTGAGAGTCGGTGCAAGTAGAAAGAAGCTAATAGAGAGGTGTTAAATGGAACTATTTATTGCTGCACTTTGCTGTATTTGGGTAACATTTCTGTTATATTTGCTTATTGAAAAAAAGGTGACGAAACGAGACAAACCGCTGCTATACTTCAGTATCGCAGGTCTTCTTTTTGTTATAAGTATGTCATCGCCTTATTAAATCCACAATAAAATAAAAAAACAGTCGCAAAAGTTAAGTTTTAACTTTTGCGACTGTTTTTAATTATTCACCTACTGGATAGGGCTCAATGCGATCCGAGGGTTTCGGGTGCTTGATTTTTGGTAAAATTTTATTGAGTGGTACAGAACGAGTTAACTGATGCGTGCTTGAGTCTGCTGGGTCGTAAAGATCCAAGAACTTCATCACTTCTTTAACGATTGGTGTTGGGGTAGAGGCACCTGCTGTAATGCCTACAGTTTCAACGCCTTCTAACCATTCCAACTTCAACTCAGACAAATCAGAAATCCGATATGCAGGAGTACCGGCGATGTCTTGAGACACTTGTGCTAAACGGTTTGAGTTATTGCTCATCGGGTCTCCAATAACTAACAATAAATCAGTATCGCCTGCTTGTTGTGCCACCGCTTCTTGACGAACTTGCGTAGCTAAACAAATTTCTTTATGAACTTCGGATTGCGGGAATTTTTCTTTCAAGCGTTCCATCATGTCCACGACGTCCCATTGACTCATAGTCGTTTGGTTCGTCACAATAATTTTTTCGGAATCTAATTGTAATTGATTAACGTCTTCAACGCTTTCTACTAAATGGACCATATCAGGTGCGACCCCAATTGCGCCTTCTGGTTCAGGGTGTCCACTTTTTCCGATATAGACGATTTGGTAGCCATCTGCCGTTTTCTCGCGGATCAAGTCATGAGTAACGGTAACGTCAGGACATGTTGCATCAATCGATACTAATCCTTTGCGTCTAGCTAGCTCACGAACTTGTGGAGAAACACCGTGTGCGGTAAAGATAACGGTACCCGTTTCTACTTTTTCCAAAATTTCAAGACGGTTTGGACCATCCAATGTAATAATGCCGTCTTCTTCAAAAGCATCCGTTACGTGTTTATTATGGACAATCATTCCTAGTATATAAATGGGGCGTGGTAAACTTTCGTCCATTGCAGCATTTTTTGCGATAACCATCGCATCGACCACTCCGTAACAATATCCTCTTGGCGATATTTTCATAACTTTCATCCAGTACCGCGCTCCTTTCAATTTCACAATCATATATTCATTATAACGGAGACGGCACCGCTTTACAAAAGTTGCATCGCGTAAAGCAGTGATTTTATGCTATAATGTCTAAAGCGTAAGGAGGGAATTTAATCCCATGACAAAATTCAACGAATACCCATTCAAACCGTTTCTATTAGAAGCGGTAGAAAAACTTGGTTTTACGGAACCAACACAGATCCAAAAGGAAATGATGCCCCATATATTGAAAGGCACAAGTGCAATTGGACAATCCCATACAGGGACTGGAAAAACGCATAGTTTCATTATTCCCATTGTAGAACGTATTGACGTCAGCAAACAGGAAGTGCAGGCGGTAATTTCAGCACCGACACGTGAACTTGGAACGCAGATCTTCAATGAGTTGCAAAAACTAGTTGTAGGATCGGGCATTGAAGTAAAATCGTTTATCGGTGGTACGGACAAACAACGTTCGATTAACAAGTTAAAAACACAGCCCCATATCGTCGTTGGAACACCTGGTCGTTTAAGAGACTTAGTTAAAGAAAACGCTTTGTTGGTTCACACAGGTAAAATTCTTATAGTGGATGAAGCGGATTTGGCTTTTGATCTTGGTTTTATCGAAGAAATTGACCAAGTAGCTGGAAAAATGAAAGATGACTTAGAAATGTATGTCTTTTCAGCGACAATTCCTGAAAAACTAAAACCATTCCTTAAAAAATACATGGAGTCACCAATTCATGTGAAAATTGGCGACAAACGTCCAACTGCAGATGGTTTAGACTTTTACTTAGTGCCGGTCCGCAGTAAAAAGAAAATGGATCGCTTACAAGATGTGATGAAAGTGATCAACCCTTATTTAGCGATTATTTTCGTTAACACACGTACAAATGCGGATTATGTTGCAGATCAATTAGCAAAAGAAGGCATTCGAGTTGGACGTGTACATGGCGATTTAGCGCCTCGCGAACGTGTTAAAATGATGCGTCAAATTCGCGATTTGGAATATCAATATATCGTCGCAACAGATCTTGCAGCTCGTGGAATTGATATTCAAGGCGTTAGCCATGTCATTAACTACGAATTGCCAGAAGACCTGGAATTCTTTATTCACCGTGTGGGCCGTACAGCTCGCGCAGGAATGAAAGGATTAGCGATTACGCTATTCAAGCCAGAAGAAGACGATGCAATTGTTCGTATTGAGAAAATGGGCATTCCGTTCCAACAAAAAGATATTGTGAAAGGCGAATTTGTCGACTTGAAAGAGCGTCATAGCCGGACAACCCGTACAAGAAAAGTGAACGAAGCCGACGCGAAAGCGAAAACAATGGTTCACAAACCGAAAAAAGTAAGACCGATGTACAAGAAGAAAATGAAGTGGAAAATGGACGAAATCAAGAAAATGGAACGACGCAAAAATCGTAAAAAATAAGGAGATAGGTCAATGTTATTAGGATCTCACGTATCAATGAGCGGCAAAAAGATGCTGCTTGCAGCAAGCGAAGAAGCCGCTTCTTACGGAGCGTCGACTTTCATGATCTATACCGGTGCACCTCAAAACACGCGCCGCAAACCGATCGAAGATTTAAATATCGATGCTGGTCTCGCTCATATGGCAGCTAACAATTTAACGAATATTGTGGTCCATGCACCGTATATTATCAACTTAGGAAACACGCAAAAACCTGAAACTTTTCAGCACGGTGTTGAATTTCTACAAAAAGAAATTGAACGTACTGCAGCACTTGGTGCAAAACAAATTGTTTTACATCCAGGTGCGCATGTAGGGGCTGGGGCTGATGCAGGGATCGCAAAAATTATCGAAGGATTAAATGAAGTTTTGACGCAAGATTATCCTGTCAATATCGCACTTGAGACAATGGCAGGAAAAGGTACAGAATGTGGACGCAGTTTTGAGGAAATCGCCGCAATTATTAATGGCGTGACTCATAATGAACGTTTATCTGTATGCTTTGACACCTGTCACACACATGATTCAGGGTACAATATTAAAGAAGATTTTAATGGCGTATTAGAAGAGTTCGACCGGATTGTCGGGATTGATCGTCTTCAAGTATTGCACATCAATGACAGTAAAAATATTCGCGGAGCAGCTAAAGACCGCCACGAAAATATTGGCTTTGGTGAAATCGGCTTTGATGCGTTAAACGGTATTGTTCATCATCCGGATTTAATGCATGTACCAAAAATTCTTGAAACGCCATATGTCGGAGCAGATGCAAAAAACAAAAAACCGCCATATTCATTTGAAATTGAAATGTTTAAAGCGGGCGTCTTTTCACCAGGAGTTATCGAAGAATTAAAATCTTCTTTATAAATGCAAATATCTAAAGCTGAAAACAGTCCCTTAGTTGGGTACCTGTCTTCAGCTTTTTTGTTTTAGAAAAAACTTTTACCCAAATAAAATTAAGAAAATACTAATTACAATTGATCTAAGCAAAATCTATTTACATTGGCGTAGAACTCCACTATACTTTTCTAGTGTAAATCGTAATCATTATTAATTAGAAAAGAGGCGAAACAATGGTTGCGCCATTAATCGACATTCAAGACATCAGCTTTGAATATGAAGAAACCAAAGCGTTAGATCATATTTCCATGAAAGTGGAAGAAGGTGATTTTCTAGCCATATTAGGTCCGAACGGATCAGGGAAATCGACGTTATTGAAAATCATGTTAGGACTTATCAAGCCAAGCAAAGGAAAAATTGAGCTTTTTGGTGTAGACTCCAAAAATTTTAAAAACCGTGAATGGATTGGTTATGTTTCTCAAAAATCTAATTCATTTAATTCAGGTTTTCCAGCGACTGTTAAAGAAGTAGTAGCAGGTGGTTTAGCAAAAAAAACAGGTTTGTTTCATCGGTTGCCTAAAACAACGCATCAACAAGTAGTTGAGGCGCTAGAAGCGGTCAGTATGGAACCATTTATCGATAGAAGCATTAGTGAACTTTCCGGTGGTCAGCAACAACGTATTTTTATTGCACGAGCATTAATTGCAAAACCAAAAGTGTTAATACTGGATGAACCGACAGTTGGGATTGACCATGAAAATGTTCAAGCATTTTATGACATGTTGGCCAGGCTAAACCAGGACAAAAATATCACAATGGTCCTCGTGACGCATGATGTGGATACGGTAACAGACCGAATCACTCATGTGGCGTGTTTGAACCAAACGATTCATTTCCATGGCTATAAAGAACAGCTTCATACGATGAGTGATGAAAAGCGCGAAGCGTGGTATGGCCATTCTGTCCGGAAAATTCACCATATCGGGGGAAGCCACACATGATAGAAGCTATTTTTTCTTATGAATTTTTACAAAATGCTTTTGCGGCAGGATTAATTATTGGGGTCATTGCACCGTTACTTGGCGTGTTTATTGTTGTTCGCCGTCTATCATTAATTGCGGATGCATTAAGTCATGTGACGTTAGCAGGCATTGCAGGAAGTTTATACTTAAGTCAAAGTGTGGCTTCTTTAGCGCTTTTAAACCCGTTATTTCTTGGGATTGCAGCTTCAGTAGGTGGTTCTATGTTGATCGAACGTTTAAGAAGCTTGTATAAGCATTATCAAGAATTAGCGATTCCAATTATATTGTCTGCAGGTATTGGATTTGGTGCGATATTTATTTCGTTAGCTGAAGGTTTTTCAAGTGACTTATTTGGTTATTTATTTGGCTCAGTATCAGCGGTAAGTAGAGAAGACTTATTTATTGTTGTTGGTGTGGCGGTCATAGTGCTAGCTTTTGTCTTTATCTTCTTTAAAGAATTATTTGTTTTGTCATTTGACGACGAATACGCGAGAGCTTCGGGCTTGCCGGCTAAATGGATTCACTTTATGTTTATGATCGTAACAGCGCTTGTAATTGCAGGCTCTATGCGCATTGTTGGTATACTTCTTGTATCATCACTTATGACCATTCCTGTTGCAACAGCAATGCGTGTCACAAAAAGTTTTAAACAAACGATCTTTCTATCCATCGTTTTTGGTGAAATTTCGGTTATTACCGGATTAGTATCTGCTTTTTACTTAGACTTAGCTCCGGGTGGAACAATTGTTGTGACATCGATTTTCCTATTATTGCTAGTCCTTGCGTATAAAAAAATAAAGGTTTCGCGTAAAAAAGGAGCGATTGCATGAATTTAACAAATGCATGGAAAATTCTAAAAGACAATGGTTTTAAGGAAACATCGAAACGCAATCAAATTTTAGAGTTGTTTACGAATGATGAAAGGTATTTGACAGCGAGAGATTTGTTGGATGTTATGCAAAAAGACTATCCAAGTATGAGCTACGACACGGTATATCGGAATTTAGCGACTTTTGTATCGCTTGGCATATTAGAAGAAACCGAATTATCAGGTGAACGTCATTTTCGCATGCAATGCGAAAGCGATCATCACCATCACCATTTTATTTGCATGGATTGTGGCAAAATAAAAGAAATCCCGATTTGTCCGATGGATATGTTAGGTGCAGCGTTACCCGCATACGAAATTGCCAATCACAAGTTTGAAATATACGGGAAATGTCCCGAATGCAAATAAAAAGCGAGAGTGGGGAAATCCACTCTCGCTTTTTTCATTATTTAAGGCTTAACGTTTCGTGCAAACTAAATTCGTTTTTAACCCATTTTTCTGCTTCGAGCCAGTCATAAACGCGTATAACATTCGATGGAATGACCTCACGGTTATAAGGGGTATCAAAAAGAATAACGGGAATATCAAGCTCTTCAGCTATTTCTACAGCATTGTCGTGTTTGTCTTCGAAAAATAAATCCACATTGTGACGTTTTGCTGTTTCGATTTTTTTGTGAGAACCAATCAGTTCAATATGATCATACGCTATCGCATGTTCTTTAAACCAATTTAGCGTGATATCACGAACATTGTCCCCACGAGCGGAAATATAATACAGTTCGTATTGGTCTTTCCAGTTGTTTAAAATTTGTTTTGCATGATCAGATACAGGAGAAGCCGCATAAATACGCGGCTCGGAATCCCGGAACCAAGAATAAAATTCGCCTTGCGTCAAATGAGGGAGAGCTGCAGTCAAATCATATTCTTTAATATCATCCAAGGTTAATTCACTGTTAAACTGTTCATTTATGTGAGGAATCAGTGACGTTGGAGAAGTCACGGTTCCATCAATATCTATTCCGAAACGGTATCTCATTACTTCACAACCTTATACTTGTTGTTCTAATTCTTTTTTCGCTTTTTCAGTTGCTTGTTTTTCGAAATAAGCTTCAGCTAATTTGTCGATTTCGATTTTCAGTTCTTCGACCATTGTTTCTTCAGGAACTTTACGGACGGTTTTACCGTGCATAAACAGTAATCCTTCGCCGCGAGCACCGGCAATTCCGATATCAGCTTCACGCGCTTCACCTGGACCGTTAACCGCACAGCCTAGAACTGCTACTTTTAATGGAGCTTTAATGTGTGAAATATATTCTTCCACTTCGTTCGCAATTGATATCAAATCAATTTCAATACGTCCACATGTCGGGCATGAAATTAGCGTTGCGGCGTTTGAAGAAAGGCCGAAAATTTTCAGCATTTCACGCGCTACTTTTACTTCTTCGACTGGGTCTGCACTTAACGATACGCGAAGTGTGTTACCAATGCCTTTGGCAAACAATGCGCCAAGACCTGCAGCACTCTTCACTGTACCAGAGAACAATGTTCCAGATTCAGTAATACCTAAGTGTAATGGATAGTCAAAAGCTTTTGAAGCGAGTTCATATGCTTCAACCGCTAAGCTGACATCTGAAGCTTTTAATGAAACGATAATATCGTGGAAATCCAAGTCTTCTAAAATTTTAATGTGGTGAAGTGCACTTTCGACCATACCTTCAGCCGTTGGATAGCCGTATTTTTCTAAAATTTTACGTTCTAATGATCCAGCGTTAACCCCGATACGAATAGGAATGCCTTTTGCTTTAGCCGCATTTACCACAGCTTCTACTTTTTCGCGTCGTCCAATGTTACCTGGGTTAATGCGGATTTTGTCTGCACCTTGTTCAATTGCAATTAAAGCTAATTTATAATCAAAATGAATATCTACTACTAAAGGAATGTTAATGCGTGCTTTAATCGCGCCAATTGCATAAGCTGCACGTTCGTCAGGGCATGCTACGCGAACTACTTGGCATCCAGCTTCTTCTAATCGCAAAATTTCAGCGACTGTTGCTTCAACATCATGCGTTTTAGTCGTAGCCATACTTTGTATAAATAATTCATTACTGCCGCCAATCGTCAAATCTCCGACTCTTACGGGGCGTGTTTTTGAACGGTGTGTCATTTCGCTCATGAAAAAATCTCTCCTTTTTAATGGTGGCCTGTTGTACCGGCTCACATATCTTTGTCCTACATACGAGGAATAAACAAGCATGCAGGCTCTCTTCTATTGCCTATAGCCATTTTAGCAGTGTCGTGCGCAAAAAGACAAGAAAGACGGCTGATTAACACCATAAATCAATCTTACGCTTGTTTCTTTGAAACGGGTGGTTTTTTTGGGTAATAGCCAATTGCTACATATAAATAGAAGATGGTCAATAAACTAGTAGCGATAGAAACTTTAAAACCAACGTCAAAGAAACTTAACACAAATGCTAGTAATGTTGGGATGGTTACACTTAATGCGGTAGTGCGCCATAAATGACGGTATTCACCACGACGTTTTCTGCTATTCAAAATCAGCAAAGCGATCAAAGCGAACAAGCTGATTTTGATAAAATGATAGATTGTAGTTGAAACAAATAGGAAAACAAAAGCAAACGGGTAAAGGAGCCAATCAATTTCTTCGACAAATTCGATGAGTCCCTCTATACTGCTAGAGGCATTACCCAACCCAGTGCTCCATTCAATAAAAGATGCTATTGTTAACAATGATATAAAAACAAAGATAAACTGCATTATTTTCCCAATGCTCATTATTCGGACGGCTGCTTGTTTTTTAGGTTCCATTAAACTCGCTTTAAATAATTGGTATAGGTTCAAATTCATCTTCCTCTCATCTATACCAATAATCGTACCACGTAGATTGTAAAAAAAAATGTCGCTTTGTTACGGGAATGTAAATTTTGCAGAAAGGTGTTTACAAATTCTTAGTAAACTACGCATAATAGGTTAGGTGTGAATATGAAATTTAGGAGTTGAATATGTATCGTGGAAATGAACTGGCAAGAAATCTTCTTTTCCTTTTTTGGTGGATTAGGGATTTTCCTATTTTCAATTAAGTTTATGGGTGATGCTTTACAAAAAGCAGCAGGTGATAAACTACGAGACATCTTGGATCGTTTTACAACAAATCCGTTCATGGGTGTTTTAGTTGGTATTATCGTAACCATCTTAATTCAATCGAGTTCAGGTACTACTGTAATCGTAGTTGGTTTAGTTAGTGCCGGGTTTATGACATTGAGACAGGCAATCGGTGTTATTATGGGGGCTAATATTGGGACTACTGTAACAGCCTTCATTATCGGTTTAGATGTTGGAGAGTACGCTTTGCCAATTATGGCAGTCGGAGCGGCAATGATTTTCTTTATTAAGAAAAACAAAATCCAAAACATCGGACAAGTCATTTTTGGTTTTGGTGGCTTATTCTACGGTATGGAATTAATGAGTGGCGGTATGAAACCACTACGCGAATTACCAGCCTTTATCGACATGACGGTTAATTTAAGTGAATTCCCGATCTTAGGAGTGTTTGTCGGAACAGTCTTTACGTTAATTGTACAGAGCTCAAGTGGTACTGTCGCAATTCTCCAAGGACTTTACGCTGAAAACATCCTTACGCTTGGTGCATCTCTGCCAGTTCTATTCGGTGACAATATCGGAACAACCATTACAGCGGTACTAGCAGCACTTGGTACTTCAATCGCAGCACGCCGCGCAGCAGCAGTACATGTACTGTTTAATATCGTTGGTTCGGTTATCTTCTTGATCTTATTAATTCCTTTTACAGCTTATGTAGAATGGATTTCAGGGGTCTTGGCATTAGAACCGAAAATGCAAATCGCATTTGCTCACGGTTCATTTAACGTAGTAAACACTATTATTCAATTTCCATTAATAGGTGCATGGGCTTACCTAGTGACGAAAGTTATTCCAGGTGAAGAAGTGTTGGTTGAATTTAAACCAAAACATTTGGATATTCACTTTATCGAACAATCTCCTTCCATTGCACTTGGCCAAGCAAAAGAAGAAATTTTGCGCATGGGTCAATATTCAGTGCAAGGTTTAGAAGAAACGTATAAATATTTAATGACAAAGAGCAAGAAAAATGCAGAAATGGGTTATCAGTTAGAAGATGCCATTAACAATCTTGATAGCAAAATCACAGATTACTTGGTACTGATTTCAGCAGAGTCTATTTCAGCAGCTGATTCAACTCGCCACACGATGTTAATGGAAACAGTTCGTGACATTGAACGAATTGGTGACCATTTTGAAAACATTATCGAGCTAGTAGATTACCAAGAAAACAACAAAGTGAAAATCACGGAAAGTGCAATGGAAGATTTAACAGAAATGTTTACATTGACGATTGCAACAGTTCAAAAAGCGCTTAACGCATTAGATACCACTAGCCATGAATTGGCTCGTGAAGTAGCTGAACAAGAAGACTTGATCGACAAAATGGAACGTAAATTCCGCAAAAAACACATTTTACGCTTAAACGAAGGTGTATGTACGGGACAAGCAGGTATTGTCTTTGTCGACATCGTAAGTAATCTAGAGCGAATTGGTGACCACTCAGTTAATATTGCAGAAGCAATTTTAGGAAACCGCGCTTAAGTAGAAAAGCATATGTGCGTGTTCTGCGCTAGGTATAAGCAGACCGATAAAAAAATCAAAAAGCTCTCTTTCATCAAACTTTACATTTATTAAAATGTAGAGCACGATAGAAGAGAGCTTTTTTATAGGAGGAATGCAGATGGAAATCATCGGCTGGATTGTAATCTTGCTATTTTTTGTTATTGGCTTTATCGGTTTGGTTTACCCAATTATACCGGCTGTTTTGTTTATTTTCGGCGGCTTTGTTGTATATGGCTTATTTTTTAGTTTTAGTGATTTGCCTTGGTGGTTCTGGGCAATTCAAAGTTTGTTTGTAATTTTGTTGTTCGGAGCAGATGCTATTGCAAATGCTTTTGGCGTGAAAAAGTTTGGAGGCTCTAAAGCGGGACTTTGGGGTAGTACCATTGGATTGATTGTAGGTCCTTTTGTTATACCCATTGTTGGTATTTTAATTGGTCCATTTATCGGAGCAATTGTTGCAGAGATCATATTTAACAAATCATCATTGAAAAAATCATTTCTTTCAGGTGTAGGATCTGTTGTCGGATTTATCACCTCTGTCTTTACGAAAGGCATTATCCAGACAGTTATGATCGCGCTTTTCTTTATCACTATTAATTTCAGTGATAAATAAAGGAATATACGTTTAATCATAGGTGAATTCGGGCAAAAGACTGAATAACGCCATTAGACGTGCATTTTGTTTGTAACAGTCTAGAAATTTTGATAGGCTAAGAAGGTAGACCAATAGACTCAAGGAGGAATTTAATTATGGCTTATGAATTACCTGAATTACCTTACGCGTATGACGCACTTGAACCACATATTGACAAAGAAACGATGAACATTCATCACACGAAACACCACAACACGTACATCACAAACGTAAATGCGGCTTTAGAAGGCCACGAAGACCTTGCTTCAAAATCTGTAGAAGAGTTAATTGCTGATTTAGATGCAGTACCAGAATCAATTCGCACAGCTGTCCGTAACAACGGCGGTGGACATGCGAATCACTCATTATTCTGGAAACTATTGTCTCCAAGCGGTGGCGGTAACCCTACAGGCGCTTTAGGCGAAGCAATCAACAGCAAGTTCGGAAGCTTTGACGAATTTAAAGAAAAATTCGCTGCTGCTGGAAAAACTCGCTTTGGATCAGGATGGGCTTGGCTTGTTCTTTCTAACGGCGAACTTGAAGTAGTATCAACACCTAACCAAGACTCTCCATTAATGGAAGGCAAAACGCCATTACTTGGTCTTGATGTATGGGAGCACGCTTACTACTTGAAATACCAAAACAAACGTCCAGACTACATCAATGCATTCTGGAACGTAGTAAACTGGGAAGAAGTTTCAAACCGTTACGAAACAGCAAAATAAGACGTCACAATTGAAACTTTGCACACACTTTTTCGTCAGAAAAAGTGTGTGTTTTTTTTATAGGATGATATACTGATAACTGGATATTTTTTTGCGAAAGGAGCAAATTGCTCATGAAACCGCCTCAAAAAAGACGGATTTCACTTGCGAGGGTGAAATTACAGTCGAATACAGTCTTTCGAATGAATGTCCTGTTTTTCACAATCTTTTTATTGTTTTCTTTGTTGATTTTACGCCTAGGCTTTCTTCAAATCGTTAAAGGGGAAGATTATGCACGTGCAATCGCAAGAACAGAGGAAGTCCCAGTCAATACGAGTGTTCCAAGAGGACGCATTTTTGATAGCGAAGGACGGATTCAAGTTGGCAATAAACCGGTCAATGCCATTACGTACACAGCGATGCAAACGACCAAAAGAGAAGAAATGATGACGGTGGCACGAGAGTTAGCAAAGCTGATTGAAAAAGACGTTAACAAAGTGACGCTCCGGGACAAACAGGATTTTTATATACAATTAAATACAGAAAGCGCCACAAAAAAAGTGACGGATGAAGAAAGAGCAGCAATTGCTGCTGAAGATATTACCGAAACAGAAAAACAGCGCAAGCTCGATGCGTTAGTAAGAGAAAAAATCACAGAAGAAGAACTAGCAAGTTTATCGGGAGAAGACCTTGAAGTGCTCGCAATCTATCGTGAAATGACTTCAGGATATGCATTAACTCCACAAATGATCAAAAATGAAGACGTAACGGATGAAGAGTTTGCTCGTGTTTCGGAACGCTTGACGGACCCGCAATTAAAAGGCGTTAATACCGTAACCGATTGGAAACGGATCAAATCGAGTGACTTAACCATTCTAGGGAGTACGACTACACCGGAAACCGGAATTCCCGCTACAAAATTGGAATACTACTTAGCTCGAGATTATTCTCGTAACGATCGTATTGGGATCAGTTTCTTAGAACAACAATACGAAGAAGTGTTACAAGGTCAAAAATCGGTTGTTAAAAATGTAACCGATGGCCGGGGAAGTGTCATTGAAACAGTTCCTGTGGATGAAGGAGAAGCTGGAAAAGACATTGTGTTATCCGTCGATAGCGAATTGCAAAGTGAACTTGAAAAAATTGTAGAAGATAAATTATTGGAGTTAAAAAAACGTCCAAATTCAGAATTAGTTAAAGACGCTTACTTAGTCATGATGAACCCGCAAACGGGAGAAGTTTTATCAATGGTAGGCAAACGAATTGGCGAAGATAAAGACGGCAAACAAGTGATTTATGACTATGCATTTGGGACATTTACAGCAGCTCACGAAATGGGTTCAACTGTTAAAGGTGCAACGTTATTAACGGGTTACGCTAAAGACGCAGTGGAACTCAATGAAGTTCAAATTGATGAGCCGCTTAAGTTTGCCGGAACCGCGTTAAAAAAATCCATTTTTAATACAGAGCCATTTAACCGGATTCCAATGACCGACTTGATGGCCATCGAACGATCTTCAAACGTTTATATGTTTAAAATAGCGATGAAAATTGCAGGAGTCGAATATCAATACAATCGCGGATTGTATGTAGCTCCTGAAACGTTTGCTGAAATGCGCAATTCATATGCCCAATTTGGTTTAGGGGTTAAAACTGGCATTGATTTGCCGAACGAAGGAACTGGATATATGGGTGGAACTTCTCCGGGGGCAAAACTACTCGATTTGGCAATTGGTCAGTTTGATACGTATACACCGATGCAGTTAGCACAGTATATTTCAACAATTGCTAATGACGGTTACCGAATGGAACCGCATGTAGTTAAAGAAATTCGCAGTGCTTCTACAGACGGAGTGTCACTAGGTCCAATTGAAACGATTATTGAGCCTAAAATTTTAAATCGTATTAACAATACACAAGAAGAGATTGAGCAAGTTCAAACCGGTATGCGCAATGTATATATTGGAAGTTCAGGTTCAGCGCGTGCGCAATTCAGCGATGCTCCTTATACCGCTGCTGGGAAAACCGGTACAGCCGAAGTATATTTTTACGAAAAAGACCATGAACTAAACGGGAAATATGCGATCAATATTGCGCATGTTGGATATGCTCCTTTTGAAAATCCGGAAATTGCTTATGCAGTCGTCATTCCGTACGTTACGACGGATCCTAAAAATGTCCCAAGAGCGAACAATGAAATTGCGCGAGCAGCAGCCGATAAGTATTTTGAGTTAAAAAGTAAAGAAGTAGTAGAAGAAAGCAATCTAATAAAACCACCTTATAGTAAAACAGTCCAAGTTGAAGGTGAATAAACGAAAGCCCCAAGAAAATTCTCGTATTGAGAAATTTTCTTGGGGCTTTTTCTGTAAACAAAGCCATTTACAATTTCTTAACATTGCCTTTATATGTCCTCAACAATCCCTCTATATAGTAGAGAATGTAAACAAACATAATTAATAGGGGGAAACAACATAATGAGAAACTGGAAATTTGCGATGGCGTCAACAATTCTTGGTTCAGCTTTAATTCTAGGTGCATGCGGCAGTACGGATACACAAGAAACGAGTTCAGAAACAGCAGGAGAAGCAGTTGTTGAAGGAACTGTATCTGGTGATGGATCTTCTACTGTAGCACCAATTATGGAAGGCATTGTTGAAGAATATGCTGGAGCACAGCCGGATGTTCAAGTTACAGTCGGTACATCAGGTACTGGTGGCGGATTTGAAAAATTTATCCAAGGTGAAACGGATTTCTCAAATGCTTCTCGCCCTATAAAAGAAGAAGAAGCAGCTAGCCTTGAAGAAGCAGGCATTGAATATACAGAATTCCAATTGGCTTATGATGGATTATCAGTAGTTGTCAGTCAAGAAAATGACTGGGTAGAAGATTTAACAGTAGAAGATTTGAAAAAGCTTTGGGTAGAAGATGGATCAACAAAAAAATGGTCTGATATCAATCCAGAGTGGCCAGATGAAGAAGTTGTATTTTATGCTCCAGGAACAGATTCAGGAACTTTCGATTATTTTAACGAAGTAATCTTAGAAGATGAAGATTTAGTAAGTTCAGCAACATTGTCTGAAGACGACAATACATTGGTTCAAGGAATACAAGCAGATCCAAATGCAATCGGATTTTTCGGCTATGCGTATTACGTTGCGAACCAAGACACATTAAAAGTTGTATCAATTGATGGAGTCGAACCTAACAATGAAACAATTGAGTCAGGTGAGTATGCACCACTATCACGTCCATTGTTCACATATGCTAATAATGCATCACTTACGGATAACGAAGCAGCATACGATTTCATGACTTATGCGATTGAAAATGCAGGAGCTATGGCTGAGGCTGTTGGTTATGTCGCTTTGCCACAAGAAGATTATGACAAAGATTTAGCAGATTTAGAAACGCTTAAATAATAACAAAGACCAGTCTAGTATAGTCTGAGGGTGAGCAGCCGCTGCTCACCTTTTGCGGTTGAAAGGGGATTCGATATGCGACCATCTGTACAAGAAATGATCGCACGATCAAATGGTAAGAAAAACAAAAAAGTAATCGAAAAAATCATGCCGGTTCTTTTGTTTTTGATTGCTTCAGTTTCGGTTTTAACATCTGTTGGGATCGTTGTAACATTAATCGTGGAAACCATCACGTTTTTCACGCGCGTACCATTTTTTGATTTTATTTTTGGCACCACGTGGTTGCCATTTTCAAATAAAGATGCCCAATTTGGCATTTTGCCGCTCATCGTCGGTACATTAAAAGTCACGTTAATTGCAACGGTTGTCGCGGTACCCATCGGGATTTCAGCAGCCATTTATTTAAGTGAGTATGCCAGCGAAAATGTTCGACGCATTTTAAAGCCGATTCTTGAAGTATTAGCAGGTGTTCCAACAATTGTTTACGGATTTTTTGCGCTAACATTTGTCACACCGGTTCTTCAATCGGTATTTCCAGAAATCAAAATTTTTAACGCGATTTCACCCGGAATTGTTGTAGGAATCATGATTATTCCAATGATCGCTTCTTTGTCAGAAGATGCCATGTCTTCTGTGCCAAAAAGTATACGAGAAGGCGCATTAGCAATGGGTTCAACAAAATTTGAAGTGGCTTGGAAAATAACTCTACCAGCCGCGTTATCAGGAATCATTGCATCGGTGGTGCTAGCTGTATCGAGAGCAATCGGAGAAACCATGATTGTCTCGCTTGCAGCCGGCTCCACACCAAGATTTGATGGGGACTTTACCGGTTCAATCCAAACGATGACTGCTTATATCGTACAAGTATCAAAAGGGGATGCTGGATACGGAACAACAATTTATTATTCCATCTACGCAGTCGGGTTCACGCTGTTTGTCTTTACAATGCTTATGAATATCCTTGCTGGCTACGTCTCAAAACGTTTCAGGGAGGAATATTAATATGAGATATATTGAACAACAAGCAGTTGTCAAACGGATGAATGGCAGATTAATCGCCAACAGCATCTTTAAATATCTATTTTTAGCCGCTACATTAGTCGCATTAGTAGCATTGGTTATTTTACTTTACCGGATTGTTTCTCAAGGAATGGGACATTTATCCATTGAATTTTTAACGAACTTTGCTTCGCGGTTTCCAGAAAAGGCAGGGATTAAAGCAGCACTTGTTGGTTCGCTATGGTTGATGCTGGTTGTGGCACCGACTTCAATTATTTTGGGTGTAGGTTCAGCCATTTACCTGGAGGAATATGCCAAGCAAAACCGCATCACCACATTTATCCGCATGAACATTTCCAATTTAGCAGGAGTGCCTTCGGTCGTATTTGGTTTACTTGGGTTAACCATATTCGTTCGTGCACTCGCATTAGGCAATAGTGTACTCGCAGCCGGATTTACAATGAGTTTATTGATCTTACCGGTTATTGTGGTTTCTTCACAAGAAGCGATTCGTTCCGTTCCGCGTGAATTGCGAGATGCATCTTTTGGTATGGGTGCCACCAAATGGCAAACAATCATCAAAATTATTTTGCCAGCAGCAATACCTGGTATTTTAACAGGAAGTATTTTAGCCCTATCACGAGCTATCGGAGAAACAGCACCGTTAATCGTTATTGGTGTTCCGGTTATTATTCAGTTTTTACCGGCCGGAGTTATGGATACATTTACTGCACTGCCGATGCAAATTTATGATTGGTCCAGCCGTCCGCAACAAGAATTTCAAACGGTAGCAGCAGCTGGAATTATGGTGTTAATGGCTGTTCTATTGTTTATGAATTCTATTGCAGTAATTATTCGAAACAAATTTGATAAACGCTATTAACGCTAATTATGTGGAAGGGGTTCTACAAATGACGACTATTATTACAGAAAAACCAAGAATTGATACACCAACTCAAAAGTCTGTTAAAAAAGCAGTTTACGAAACAAATCAACTAAATCTTTGGTACGGAACAAATCATGCGTTAAAAAATATCGACTTAGAAATTAAAGAAAATGAAGTAACCGCAATAATCGGACCTTCAGGATGCGGCAAGTCAACTTATTTAAAGACATTAAATCGCATGGTTGAATTGGTGCCATCTGTTAAAACGTCTGGAGAAATTCTTTACCGCGGACGCAATATTTTCGATCACGATTATGGCGTCGAAGAATTACGCACACGTGTAGGCATGGTTTTTCAAAAGCCCAATCCATTCCCAAAATCGATTTATGATAATATTGCTTACGGCCCACGAATTCACGGCATCAAAAACAAGAAAATTCTTGATGAAATTGTTGAAAAAAGTTTACGTGGAGCGGCTATTTGGGACGAAGTAAAAGATCGCTTAAACGAAAATGCTTATAGCGTTTCAGGCGGTCAACAGCAACGGATTTGTATCGCACGCGCACTTGCAATCGAACCTGATGTGATTTTGATGGATGAGCCAACTTCGGCACTTGATCCCATTTCGACATTAAAAGTTGAAGAATTGGTTCAGGAATTGAAAAAAGACTATAGCATCATCATTGTGACACACAATATGCAACAAGCTGCTCGTATTTCAGATAAAACGGCGTTTTTCTTGAATGGCGAGGTTATCGAATTTAATCAAACAGATACGATATTTTCAAACCCTGCAGACAAACGTACGGAAGATTATATTTCAGGTAGATTCGGTTAATGGGAGGCGAAAAGTTTGTCAGTACGCGAAAAATTTGAATTTGAACTAAATACAGCACAAGAAGAATTAATCACGTTAAGCACCATGGCAGTAAGTGCGTTAAATAAGTCTATGGAAGCATTAATAGGGCAAGATGTAGATGCTGCATTAGAAGTGATTGAAGATGATAAAGACATCAATCAATTAGAAGAGTTTATCAATGACCGAGTGATTTTACTGATAGCGAAGCAGTCGCCGGTAGCTACTGATTTAAGACGTTTAATCGTAACAATAAAAGTAGCATCAGATATGGAACGGGTGGGTGATTATGCAGTTAATATTGCAAAAGAAACCATTCGAATCGGCAATCAGGAGTTATTGCCGCAAATCGGGCAGATTCAGCAAATGCAAAAATTGGCTGTTGCCATGCTGCATCAAGTAATTGATGCTTTTGTAGAAGAAGATATTGTCAAAGCAAAAGAAATTGCAGAACTCGACGATCAAGTCGACGATTTATACGGCGATGTAATTCGTAAACTAATCCAAGCAGGTGGCGAAAACCCGGACAAGCTTGGTCAAATTACGCAATTAGCATTTATCAGTCGCTATATGGAACGATCGGCTGATCACGCGACAAATATTGCGGAACAATTGTTTTTCCTTGTGCGCGGTCGTCACTACGATTTAAACAAATAATGAGAGTCCCCATTCAACAAAAATAAGTTGCCGGAAGCGAAAAGCTACCGGTCTTCTTTTTTATTTAGAAAGGTTCAAGATTATTGAAGTTTTACAGTAGACTTTATGTTGAAATATGCTATAATAATTAAGTCGTATAGATCACGCTTATTTACAAATGATCTTTGAAAGAATTAGGAGGGATACCGATGCGTGTTAACATCACTTTAGCTTGTACAGAATGTAGCGAACGTAACTACAGCACTGTTAAAAATAAGCGCAACAACCCTGAGCGTCTTGAAATGAAAAAATATTGCTCACGTGAAAAGAAAATGACAGTACACCGTGAAACGAAGTAATTCATTGATTGCCAAAACCTCATACAGGTTTTGGCTTTTTTCTTTTTAAAGGAGAAGATTTGGATATGAATAAAAAAACTCAACGCAATCAAGTGCTAGAAATGCTTCGTCAAATGACAGCTGAACAATATAGCGCTAAATCGCAAGCAATTATAAATCACTTAATGAAAGATCCCGCTTTTTTATCAGCAACAACAATTGGGCTAACAATATCTGCATTTCCTGAAGTAGATACATTTGCTTTAATAGAAGCATGCTGGGCGACGGGTAAACAAGTAGCTGTTCCAAAATGCTATTCAGCAAACCGGACGATGGACTTTCGAATTATTGAGCATTTCGATCAACTAGAAACAGTTTACATGAAACTAAAAGAACCGATTGTCACAACGACAACTTACATAACCCCTGACCAAATCGACTTATTAATCGTACCGGGTGTAGTTTTTTCAAAACAAGGCTTTAGAATTGGATTTGGTGGAGGCTATTATGATCGCTTTTTAGCAAACTATCCAGGCGAGACTCGTTCGTTAGCATTTGATTGTCAAATTGCTGAAGAGATTCCCGTTGAAGCACATGATTTGCCGGTTAGCGGCATTTATACAGAAAGTGGTTTTATCGATTTAAAGGCGGTGGACAAATGAAAAACCTATATGATGTTATGCAATTGCTAAAGCGTTATGGCACCGTTATTTATACAGCTGATTACAGTGCAGATATTGGATTAATGGAAGAAGAAATTAAAGAACTGTATCGACTGCAATTTATTACATCGAAAGAATTTGCAACAGCGATGCTCATTTTGCGCCAAAAAAAATCCGAATACGATAAAAAATAAATTCGTTTTGCGAAACTTTTAGTTGTTTCATTCGTCTTTAATAAGGGTAATTACTTCAATTGACTGCAACAATGTTTTATACTGAACTATTATGGTAACCGTGAAAAACAAATAGAATAGGAGGATGTCTAGGAATGTTAAAAAAAGAATGGCCAAAGCATACAGTCCTGGCAATTGCCATCATCGCCACTTGGCTAAAAACATATATTGTTTACAAAACAAGTTTTTCAATTACCATTGATAACTTGTTGCAAGAGTTTATCTTGTTTATTAATCCGTTAAGCATGCTGTTGTTTATTTACGGAGTCTCGTTGTTCTTTAAAAGTGACAAAGTTAAAAATATTTATTTACTATCGGTAGCAGGTGTAACCTCGATCGTTCTTTACGGAAACGTTGCATTTTACCGATTTTTCAATGACTTTATCACCTTGCCTGTATTGTTCCAAACCGATAATTTTGGCGATTTAGGATCTAGTGCAGCTGCAAGTGTGTTTTGGACAGATCTTTTTTACTTTGCAGATGTTCTCGTTATTCTACTAGCTATTAAATTTATTAAACTAAAACCAAGCAAAGCAAAATCTCAATCGGTACAACGCAAAGCTTATTATATTTTGGCGTTGGCAGTGCTATTTTTCAATTTAGGACTGGCAGAAGCTGAACGTCCACAATTATTAACACGTAGCTTTGACCGTGAGATGTTAGTGAAAAACTTAGGGATGTACAATTATCATTTGTATGATATTTACATTCAGTCAAAATCACAAGCACAACGTGCATTAGCAGACGGATCTGAGTTGGTAGAAGCGAACAGTTACGTACGTGCTAACCAAATTGAACCTTCTGCAGAAATGAAGGGAATTGCTGAAGGACGTAACTTAATTGTTGTGACTTTAGAATCGTTGCAGAGTTTTGTGATTAACGAAGAAATGAACGGACAAACCATTACACCGTTTATCAATTCGTTGACAGAAGATGAAGACACCATTTATTTTGAAAATTTCTATCACCAAACAGGGTTGGGCAAAACTTCGGATTCGGAATTTTTGCTTGAAAACTCACTTTACCCGTTAAGTGGCGGGGCAGTATTTTTTACGCATAGCGGAAACACGTTTAACTCAATGGCTGAAAGCCTTGGCAGTGAAGGCTATGCAACAAACGTTCAACATGCTAACACAAAGAGCTTTTGGAATCGCGACATCATGTATGAATCGTTGAATATTGACGAATTTTATGATGTGGAAAGCTTTGAAGTAGAAGATGGTCAAGCGGTAAACTGGGGCATGAAGGACGTACCATTTATGGAACAGTCTGTTGAACATATGACTGAAATGCCACAACCATTTTATAGTCGTTTGTTAACTTTAACAAATCATCATCCATTTACACTGGATGAAGAAGACAAATTAATCGGTGAATACGACTCGAATTCAGGAACGTTAAATCGATATTTCCAAACATCGCGTTATTTAGATGAAGCGGTAAAAACTCTTTTTGACGAGTTAAAAGAACAAGGCTTATACGAAAACTCAATTATTGTGATGTACGGTGACCATTACGGTATATCTGAAAATCATAATGAGGCCATGTCTCAATATCTTGGTGAAGAAGTAACGCCATTTACGTCTGCTGAATTGCAGAAAGTTCCGTTCTTCGTTCATATTCCAGGGTATGGCCAAGGTTATGTTGAGGATGAAGTAGGTGGACAAATCGATATGCGTCCAACAATCATGAACTTACTGAACATTGATACGTCGAAAG
Source organism: Planococcus donghaensis MPA1U2 (assembly GCF_000189395.1). Lineage (GTDB taxonomy): Bacteria > Bacillota > Bacilli > Bacillales_A > Planococcaceae > Planococcus > Planococcus donghaensis_B. Next base: position 166,431 of record NZ_AEPB01000038.1, read on the forward strand.
ATATTCAATTTGGTGGGGATTTGTTCTCAGAAGAACACGAAGAGTTAGCGATTTACCGTGACGGGCGTTTTGTCACAGACGAATTGGTTTATGCAGAAAATGTTTGCTACGACAAAGAAACGGGTGAACCAACCGAGCAAGAATTATGTGCACCATTTATCGAGCAGGCATTTACAGAACTCGAATATTCCGAGTCGATTATTAACGGCGATTTATTGCGCTTCTACGACGAAGAAGATGGGCAGTTAACAACGATTCCAGATGCGGAATTAAAACAATAAATATATAGGAGAGTGCTTTGGTGCACTCTCCTATTTTCATGCAATAAAAAAA
>NZ_AEPB01000037.1 GCF_000189395.1 Planococcus donghaensis MPA1U2
CAACTTCATTTTCAGGATTTAAATTATTACCAAGAGATAAACTGCTGATTGCTAAAACTGAGAAAAATAAAATAGTGATACCTTTTTTCATAACATTCACTCCCCAAATAGTGTATTAATCTTCTTATAAGATTCTTTTGCTTTGTTCAAAGTTTCAGCTGATTCTTTGTAACGTTCTTGTTCATAATACAACTTACCCAAATGCCCGAAATAATATCCTTTTTCAAAATAATTATCTGAAGCTTCAAGGCTAGGAATCAATTGATTTAGCACGTAATCTTCGAAGTCCTCGAAATTCTCTTCTAGAAGATGCACTAAACAGATAAATTCAATATATGCTTCTTTAAATATATGGTTAGTGGGTGAGTTGATATTCAGCTTTTTATTTTCAACAATTCCCATGCCTTTGTGAAGCCATTCTCTTGCAGCATCATAGTTACCTACTTCATATTGACATTTAATTAAAATACAATAACTAAGTAAAAGATCAGCAGTATATTCTGGATGAATGTATTTTAGTGAATTTTCAATATGAATAATAGATTGGTTATAATTTTGGAACAAGAAATACGAATAGCCTAAATTAAATTCTGTAGTAAATCTCAGAATATCAATTTCTAACTTATTGCCAATGGTCAAAGCATTTTTATAATGATCCATCGACATTTTGAAATTGCCAAAATGCTGATGCGTAATTGCGATATTCAAATGGCATTCCACAATACGCTTTGGAATAAACTCTTGTTGATAAATTTTTAATGCCATTTCTGTATACTTGAAAGCTTTTTCTGTTTCTCGGCATTTCGTGCTAGAAATTCCGATTGAATAATAAAGATCACCAAGCTCTGAAGCAGAGATAGTGTTCGGCGCGATTTTTTCCGCAACCAAATAAGTTTTCAAAGCTTTTTCGTAATCATTGAGAATGTAATTGTAGTTACCGTTGTACTTGTGAAACAAGTAAAACTGTTCCTGACTCATAAACTCTCTAAAGCGTTCCATTTCTTTGATCTTTTCTTCAGCACTATCCAAATCTCCAGTGATAATATAATACCTAATTTGTTGAATACAATATTCCAACTCGACATCTTCATCAGCGTGCAATAAAGGATGTCCTTGAATATCATTGTACTGCTCCATGATTTCTGCTTTGTTTTGAGGGTGCAACAAAGAGTTTTTAAAGTTCTTTACGAGAACTTTTCCGATTGGATTGTCTTTAGGTGCTAAAGGTATAGCCAATTTTTTGCACATAGCTTCGAGTTCTTTTAATTCTGGATCTTTAACGCCACTTTCAATTTTTTTCAGCTCTCTGGGAGACAGTATGCCAGAGGAGAATTCTTCTAAACTAATTTTTTGTTTCAAACGATGGTATTTTAAACGCATTCCCGTGTCCATTACTGCTCTCCTTTCCTTCTGTAAGGGCAGTACTTCTGTCAGCCATGTAGGAGAATTGTTTTCCGTCTTCCTCGGACCATCCGAAAAGTAAGAAGAAAATAGATCGCCAAGTACGATAATAGCCGCCTCCACATCCTATATTTCGCTTTTTTTTACATCTTTCATCTATGATATCATCAATTTTCAAAATAGACTGCTTTTTTATTTTAGAAATAGGCGAATTTGAAAAAAAGGGAAAATATGCTTACTCCAACAATTGTAAAATAAAAAAATTCCAAATTAGACATTTTATTAGGTATTTCGAATTGGTTATTGTTGGAATTTAATGAAATTCGTATAATATTCCTGTTTTCTTTGTCTTTGCATAGTTATTTGTTCCTTATAAAGAAACTCATATTGAATCACGTTAAGAAATGTTTAGTAATGGGTAAAGAGAGAATATAATGGTCTACTAAATTTATGGAGGTTTTTTATATGAGCTCACACAATAATGTTCTAGCAGTGGTATTTTCAGAAAATGATTTACTGGAAAAAATTAATGACTTAAAGGCTTCTGGATACAAAGAAAAAGATCTTCACATTATGGCTAAAGACACAAAGCATTTTGAGAACATTTCTGTCGAAGGTACAGAGGTTGATACATTTACTGATAAATTTAAAGGGTTTATTTCTGGTGACAGTGGAGTTCGTGCAGGAGTAAAATCACTGAATCTTTCGGAAGAAGAAACAGCACGTTACACAAGTGACCTTGCAAAAGGCGGAATCCTTATATACGAAGATGAAGATCATAAAACAATTCTTGATGACATCTCGAGCAATGAAGATGGAGTAAAGCCAGAAGATCCTAATGAAAAGCAGAGACATCAATTTATCAATTCGGTAGATAATAATTTTGATGAACAAGAAGATCGTTTTGAACGGGGAGAAACGTTCATGCAAGATGCAACGCTAATAAAAGATGAACATCACAATTCTTTTACAACAGAAGAAAAACCAGAAATTCAAAAAACTAGAGGTGGCTCTAGTGAAGCTGAAAAGCATAGTCAAAATGATAAGAAATACAAATAAAATGTTATCGTTTAAGTTTTAGGAATAGAGCGGGTTCAATAGATAGGTTTTAGTGGCAAGATGGAGAGGGTAAGTAAAAGTAATCTAGTACACAGGAGGTACAATACAATGAAATCAGGAAACCAAGAGTTCGAAATCGTTTATAGCAAATCAGAAATGGAAGAGATGTTACAAGTATTAAAGGCTAAAGGATATCAAAAAAGGGATATTCATGTACTGGCAAATGACAAAGAAATTATAGAGTCTGCTGGTAAATCTGGTGTTTCTGCTGATCAAGCAAATTCCTTTTCAAATCGTTTTAAATCATTTATATCTGGGAAAGACATAGTCAGAAAGGAATTAGATCGTTTTAATTTAAGCAAAGAAAGAACGGATGATTACGAACGTGCAATTGAAAAAGGAGCGGTTCTTTTATATACAGATGGAGACGCAGCGACACCTGAAGATGAGCATTTTTCTTCTTTAGATGATTCGAATGCACCAATGGATTTAGAAGCGGAAACTGCAGGAACTGCGGATTCACATGCTGTTTCTCGCCATCAAGAAAAACAACATGCCTCAGATGAAATTTATGCTCGCGAAGTGTCTAGAGAAGATCAACATGCGCGTGCTGCTGAACATGATCGTTTCCAAGATTCTCGATTAAAAGGCGATGAAATTCATCCTACCGGTGGATTAAATAAGGAAGAGCGTGCAGGACAACGCAAAGATATGGAGCATGAACCGGGTCTTCAAAATGGTGATAATAAAGATGAATTATTGCGTGAAAAAGGTGTGAATCTTAGAGAGGATGAACCTTCGCCCGGAGTCGATCCAAACTTAGGACCTGCTCCATTTGGTAGAGATGTGGAAGAAACCGGTAATGAGCAAAGAACTAATCCCGATGAATACCGTGATGTAAAACATAAAAGAGACTCTGATAATACGACTCCACCAACACCAAGATTATTCTAAACAATGAAGAGCGTCCCCGAATATATCGGGGACGCTCTTTTAGTTTTTCTTTTTTGTAGTTCGAGCGATTATGATGCCGATTGATGTGGCAATTGCAGCAGGTAATACCCAGCCAATGCCTTGCTCAAAAAGCGGTAGAAGACTAAAGATAGAATCAACTTGCTCAAAAGCAATACCTGATGAACGTAAAGCATCGAATATGCTAATAATTGCTGTCGTGGATAATGCGAGTATATAAACAAAAGGTTTTCGGTAAAAACTCCGATCAAAAAAAGATAAAACCACTAAAACAATAGCGACGGGATATATAGCTAGCAATACGGGGAGTGAAATTGCAATTAGTTGAGTTAATCCAATATTCGCTATGAACGCAGAGAAGATAGCAAAAAACAAAACATAGCTCATATAGGAGATCTTAGGGAAAATTTTATGCGAAAACTGTGAAGTAGCAGATACCAGTCCAATAGAAGTAGTTAAACAGGCAAAAGTAATTGCAATCGATAAAATAATTCCTCCAATTTCACCATAAAGTATTCGAGACGCCATAGCGATGATGATACCACCATTGTCTTGTAGACCAATCGCTTCGACACTCGTTGCGCCAATATAACTTAAAGATAAGTAAACGGTAGATAAACCAATAGCAGCTATAAATCCAGCATATGCTGTTGTCTTTAAAATAACTCGAGTGTCTGTAATGCCTTTACTTCGGATGGATTGAATGATGACAATCCCGAATACTAAAGCAGCAATAGCATCCATAGTAAGATAACCTTGCAAAAAGCTTTCGAAAAAAGCTTCAGTGTCATAATTTCCGACAGGGAAGTTTATAGAACCCATGGGTGTTATAAAACTTTTAATAGCTAACATTCCAATAACAACTATTAACAGAGGAGTTAAAATTTTACCGATGCGATCCACAAGTTTTGTCGGATTCATCGCAAATAAAACAGTGACTGTAAAGAAAATAAGTGTGAAAATAATTAAAGGCCAATATGATTCAGTAAAGGTTGCTGGCAAAAAAGGAGCCGCTCCAATTTCGTAGGCCACTGTTGCTGTACGTGGTATTCCGAAGAAAGGTCCAATTGCTAAATAAACAATCAATGTGAAAATGATTCCGAAAACGGGATGGACACGCCCTGCAATTGACTGTAAATCTCCACCAGCTTTAGCAATAGCTAAAATGCCGAGCAAAGGGAGACCGACGCCCGTTAATAAAAAGCCGAAGATGGCTAAGATTAGTTGATCACCAGCAAGTTGTCCTAAATAAGGGGGGAAGATGATGTTCCCAGCACCTAGAAATAGGGCGAAAAGCATGAGTCCTAAAGTTAAAATATCTATTTTTGTAAGCGCATTCTTATTCATCATAAGCTCCTCCGAAAATAACATGTATACACGGGTACTTATTATAACAGAGTGATTAAATATTTGAAAACTTTAAAAAACATAAATAAAAGCCCAGCTGCTAAGCTGGACTTTTATTATTTTTCATTATTATTTTTGAAATCTCCAATTTTATCTTGGACGTTCCCTTTTGCTTTATCCATTTTACCCTCAGCTTGTTTGTCTGTGTCATTCGTAGCATTTCCAGCTTGATCTTTAATCTCGCCTTTGCCTTTGTTCACAGCACCTTTTAGTTTGTCTGAAAAACCGTTATTATCACTCATTAATGATTCCTCCTTCAATTTTTGTAGCTGTTACTACAATAACCATCTGATGTAGAAACTAAACATCAAAAAAATTATTTTGATGCTAATTGAAGGCTTATTAAAGTTTGCTTAGCGGCACCTTTCACCGTAATGCATAAATCTTCATTACTTAGTCTTGTTAAAGTGCAAAGAGGAGTATGAATGTTTGTAGCAACACCCGACCTTACTTCAGCATGCTGATCCATAGACAAGTCAACAAGTAATCCTTCACAGTTAATGGTCTTCGCAAGATCTGCGCGGGTTTGATAATCCATTTTCAATACAGCAGCTTCATCCCAAGGTGTCCACACCTTTTTCAGTGAATAATTTTGAAGCGTGTCATCCATTCGGCTTGCACCCCTAATCGAATAATGAAAATATTGTTATTGTCTACTTAATATATCACATATTTATCGTAAAGTAATTAAAATTACTTACGAAAATAAAATATATATAGGTAATATTGCGTCGTTTGCATTATTGGGAATAAGATAGTAAAGAGTGCAACTCTTTTGAGAGAAGTAGCAGTAAATTTGTTTAGGAAAAAGAGGAAAGGGTAGAAACTTTATAAAATAGATGAACGTCCTGTATGTAAAGAATGCAAAAGGAAACCATAGCGTATAAGCAGGTTTTTCTTTATTTCTTGAATAGTCATGCTATAATATCAAAGAATAAGTATGTGGAAAAGTTATTATAAGGAGGGAAGACATGCTATACCTCATGATGGTCTTGGCATTTATCGCTTCGATTGTGCTAACACCGGTTGTTAAACGCATTGCCTTTCGCGTAGGTGCAGTCGACCGACCAAATTATCGAAAAGTTCATGCGAGAATTATGCCGCGTTTAGGCGGATTGGCCATTTTTGGGGTCATTTTTAATCGCATATTTTATATTAAAACCTCAAGATCCAATTTCTAATGCTATTGAAGCTTCGTTTATACCGATTGAGACAGCGATTATTTTAGGTGCTTTATTGATTATTATTACGGGTGTACTTGATGATATGTACGAAATCAGTGCCAAAGCGAAATTAATTGGGCAGCTAGTTGCTGCTGGAATTGTTGTCGTTGGTGGTGGCCTTGAAATTTCTTTCATTAACTTACCTTTCGGAGGCGTCTTGGATTTTGGCTATTTCAGTATTCCGTTGACAATTTTATGGATTGTTGGGATTACCAACGCTATTAACTTAATTGATGGTCTTGATGGATTAGCAGCTGGTGTGTCAACTGTTGCTTTACTAACGTTAGCAGCTATGGCTTTTATAATGGGCGATGTGTATGTTATGTCAATGGCCGCACTATTAGCCGCCAGTACATCAGGATTTTTAGTTTACAATTTCCATCCCGCCAAAATTTTTATGGGTGATACGGGTGCATTATTTTTAGGGTTCATGATTTCAGTATTGGCTTTAATGGGCTTTAAAAACGTTACAGTTGTAGCGTTAATCATCCCTATTATTATGCTAGGTGTACCGATTTCAGATACATTTTTTGCGATTGTTCGTCGTGTTCGCGAGAAAAAATCGATTTCGGAAGCTGATAAATCCCATTTACACCATTGCTTATTGAACATTGGTTTTTCGCATAGTCAGACAGTGTTAATCATCTACGGAATTGCGGCTTTGTTTGGCTTAGCAGCTCTTTTGTTCTCTCAATCAACGTTATGGGGAGGTATATTGCTACTTAGCGTAATGTTATTAGCGATTGAACTTTTCGTAGAGGTAGTTGGCTTGGCAGGGAAAAATTATCGTCCGTTATTAAATTTAGTTCGACTAATTGGGAAGTGAAAAGAGTGAGTTTGAAGCATATGCTTCAAACTCACTCTTTTTTTGATGGAAAATAGCATTTAGTTTTAGTAGGAAGTATTTTCGTTAGAAAAAAACACCACAGCTTTTACTGTGGTGTTTCGCTTTCTTCTATTGGGAAGTCAGCAAGCTCTAAGTCTGATTCCATTTGAGTCAAATTAGATGTATCAGCTTTTAATCCAAGGTGACTTTGCAAAATATCTTGTATTTCTAGTAATGATTCTTCTTTAAGTTTGTAATAGTAAATTCCAGTAGACATGTCATCATACCCATCAAGAGTGATTGTTTCGACATCGGGCTTACCATTTTTAGCGTATTCAAACAATGAACTTATGTTTTTGAAAGTCAAATCTGTTTTCATGTTATCACCGACTGCTTCAAATACGTCTCCGTATTTAGTAATAGAACCAGCTGATACTGCTCTATTCATAATCGATTCTAATATCATTTGTTGGCGTTTCCCACGTTCGATATCGTTATCGTAATGACGAGTTCTTGCAAGTGCAAGAGCTTCACTACCGTTAAGGAATTGAATTCCTTCTTTTAATTCAATGGCATTTTGTGAATCATTTTCGTCTTGTTCGATAATATCATACGGTACTTCAACCTTAATTCCTCCGAGAGCATCAATCACTTCGATAAATGCATCGAAATTCATGCGAAGATAATAATCTACTGGAACTTCTAATAAGTTTTCCACACTCTCAATAGTAGAACTTGGCCCGTTATAAGCATAAGCGTGAGTAATTTTATCTTCTTTTCCGCTATCAGGAATAAAAGTATAGGTGTCTCGCGGAATGCTCACGAGTTTAATTGATTTATCTTCGTTGTTTAAAGTAGCGAGAACTAATGCATCGGAACGAATATTGTTATTACTTTGATTCCGCTCTGCGCTATCATCCACACCTATAAATAGAATGGAAATATTATCAGTAAGTGGTTCAATATTTTCATTTAGGTTACCAGCGGGTTCATAGGCAGTATCTACAGCGCTTTCTGCTTTTTTAATTAAGTATATTCCATATGCTGAAACACAAATAAGCAGGGAAACGGCTAAAGTGGCAATTATTACGAGAATGGTTCGCTTCGTGTCATTTTTGGTTTTCCGATAATATTTTCGGTTCATGTGTATTGCTCCTCTATGGATTATGGGCCAACCGAGTAATTAGTTCGGATCAATCCAATCTTTATGATAAATACTGCTTGTACTTGTAAAAAATTTGGATAGCGAATGTTTCATTTTTCTGTGCTTTTGATATTATACAGTGATTTCTAGCATGCGTAAATGAAAAGAATTTAAAGTAGATTAAATTCAAGAAACTGACTGTCCACAATACTTATATGAGCTTGGCCGTTTGTCAGGCCATTTATCCATTCAATAAATTCCGTCTCTTTTTCAACAGGAACATGAATATACATGTCTACACCTTCAGTATATTCTAGGTGATCTAGTGGAAATGGCGATTGGCGTATTTCATTCTCTAATTTTCCAAGCCATGTATAATCAATAGAAGTTTTCATTAAATAATGTAATCTTCTATCAACAATTCCAGCGTTTGTAAGTGCGGCCGAAACCGCTTTTCCGTATGCTCGTATTAGTCCACCACTGCCTAACTTTATCCCTCCGTAATAACGAGTGACCACCACAACAGTATCTTTCAAGCCTTGTTTTTTTAAAACTTCGAGCATAGGAAATCCAGCCGTTCCACTTGGTTCACCGTCATCATTCGCTTTTTGAATTGAGTCATGCTCTCCAATCAGGTAAGCTGAACAATTGTGAGTAGCTGTTTTATGAAGGAGTTTAATCGAATCGATAAACTCAATAGCTTGTTGTTCAGTTTCTGCCCGTGCAGCATGTCCAATGAACCTAGATTTTTGGATAAGTATTTCTGCACTGCCAAAATCGCCTACAGTTGTGTAATTTTCTCGCAATTTAACTCCTCCTGTTGTAAAATGAAATCAGATAATTTGTAATGTATATTTAACATTGACTTGCGTATATAGTGATATACTAATTACAACCGACAAGGTATAAAGAAGCAAGACTTATACCTAGACACAGTCAGTATAGCTAAGGCGGGTTTGAAATGGCAAAGAAAATCGGTGGAAACATACCTGATTCTATTTTTAATGCAATGTTAGATGGGATGGAACAGGCAAAACAAGATATTTTCGTCATTAGTGAAGAAAGTCGCCAAAGTTATGAAGAGATGAAAAATGAATTAGAAGATGTCCGTGTGGAAATTTCAACGATTATTGAAGCTGGAGATCTTTTAGAAGAAAAAACGCGTGCAGCAAGAAGGCGTTTAGCGGAAGTATCTCAATTTTTTAGTTCTTTTACTGAAAGCGAAGTTCGTCAAGTATACGAACAGGCAAATGACCTTCAAGTAGAATTATCTGTCAATCGCAACGAAGAGAAGAAATGTCGTCAACGACGGGACAAGTTGCAGCGACGGCTTCAAGTTTTACTTCAGACGATTGAACGAGCTGAAAGCCTAGTCAATCAAATAAATGTCGCTAGCAGTTATTTGGTTTCAGATTACGAAGATGTTGACGAAGCGATCGATAAGAATAAGACAATTCAAGATTATAGCCTCCGAATTATTGAGGTGCAAGAGGAAGAAAGAAAGCGTTTATCACGAGAAATTCATGATGGACCTGCTCAAATGATGGCGAACGTTCTGCTTCGTTCAGATTTGATAGAAAGAACGTATCGTGAAAAAGGTCCTGAACCTGCTTTTCAAGAAATTACATCGTTAAAAGAAATGGTTAGGCAGGCACTTACCGAAGTGAGAAGAATCATTTATGATTTACGTCCAATGACACTTGATGATCTCGGACTAGTTCCTACTTTAAAAAAGTACATGGATACAATTGAAGAATACAATAAAGGGGTTGGATTGAAGTTTCTTTCAAGCGGAAAAGAAGAACGGTTGCCGAATAATTATGAAACAACTATTTTTCGTCTTGTACAAGAAGGAATATCAAACGCAATCCGCCACGGCAAATCAAGTGATATCACAGTAGAAATGAAATGGTTGAAGAACCAAGTGCAAATTATGGTTACAGATAATGGTATAGGTTTCGATCAAGGGATTGTGAAAAATCAATCGTTTGGGTTAACAGGAATGAGAGAACGGATTGAATTAGTCGAAGGCAACTTGATTATCAATTCCTCACCTGGTAACGGAACAATGTTAATGTTTCATATACCTTTTAAAAAGGGTATGTAAGATAGGGTATTCGAGGAGGACGACATAATGACAAAAATAATTATCATTGATGATCACCAACTATTCCGTGAAGGTGTAAAAAGAATTTTAGATTTTGAAAGTTCGTTTGAAGTCGTTGCTGAAGGTGGCGACGGTGGAGAAGTTATTAAGTTATATGAAGAAAATAGACCAGATGTGGTATTAATGGATATTAATATGCCGCAAAAAAATGGTGTGGAAGCAACAGCCGAGTTGATTGCTCAATTTCCTGATGCAAAAGTCATTATGCTGTCTATTCACGATGATGAATCATATGTGACTCACGCGCTTAAAACCGGTGCTTTAGGTTATATGTTAAAAGAAATGGATGCAGATGCGATTATTCAAGCGATTAAAGTGGTAGCAAAAGGTGGGTCTTATTTACACCCTAAAGTTACACGCAACTTAGTAATGGAATTCCGTCGTTTAAGTGAACGTGAAAATAAAGGCTCTTTCCATCAAACGGAAATTCGCCGTCCGTATCATCTGTTAACAAAACGTGAAAGCGAAGTTCTTCAGTTATTAACAGACGGCCAAAGCAATCGTGTAATTGGCGAAACTTTGTTTATCTCTGAAAAAACAGTTAAAAACCACGTATCAAGTATCTTGCAGAAAATGCAAGTAAATGACCGTACACAAGCAGTTGTAACTGCTATTAAAAATGGTTGGGTTGAAGTAAGATAATGAAAAAATGAGGAATCTGCATTATAGCAGATTCCTCATTTTTTTTGCTGGCTGCTTCCGCTTTTCATTGTCTAGACTCCGGTGCCCAGCTCCTCGGGTCATAAGCCCCTCCAGCTATGCGGCTGAAAAGATGCTGCTTCGCCGAAGTTTCTTATGCCCGTCGGAGCTACACGGCTGCTTCCGATTTTCTTATAACCGGTCGTAGCAGTATTGGTAGATGGCTGCTGTTGCTAAGCAATCGCCTAATGCATCGTGGGCGTCGTGTTCTAGCTTTAAGAAGGCGGTTAAGGTTGTTAATTTGTGATTAGGTGTTTGAGTAATTGCTTTTCTCGCCAATTTTACTGTGTCGATTACGGTATATTCGGGAATTGGTGTGATGTCTTCAAGTGCATAAAGAAAGCCCATATCAAAAGGTGCATTATGCGCAATAATTGGCAGATCCCCGATAAACGTAATTAGGTCATGGGCGATGTCTTCAATAACAGGAGCATTTTCTACATCTTTATTTGTGATTCCTGTAATCCGTGTGATGGTATTTGAAATTGAGCGTTGCGGGTTGACCATCAAGTACATCGTTTCTTCACGTTCGTGATTCACGTATTTTACAGCACCAATTTGGATTATTTTATCGTTTCCTGGACGCAACCCTGTGGTTTCAAAATCCAAAACAACGTAATTCTCTACTTTCTGCATACTCGATTTGTATTTCTTTGGTCGAGCAGGTTGTTTACGGCTCCACTGGGGACGCGTTTCTTTCATTTTTTGTTCTAAAATTTGTCGTGCATCTCTTTTTTCCATGTGAGCGCCTCCTTTATTTCTACATACTAGTGTATCGCAAATCTGAAAAAAATTCTGTTTTGACAGATGACACAGTTTCTTCATTGTATTCACTCTCCCCCTATGGCAAAATGAAGCGCAGGAGGAATGCATGATGAAAAAAATGATTATAATGGCAGGTCTTATTTTGACACTAGCTGCCTGTTCAAATTCTGAAGAACCTTCAGTTAATGAAAATACGGTCGAAGATGGCAATGCCACTAGCGAAAACAATGCGGTTAACCATGGGATTGAAGAAAAAGAAGAAAAAACAGAGGATATTGGATTTACAGTAGATGAACAAGGCAATATTATAGCAGCGGATGTACCTAAAGAACCGGCTAGACAATTATTGGCTGCTTATAAAGAGTATATAGCGGCATTCAACTCTGAAGACATTGATCGATACATGAGCACCATTGCACAAGACCCTGATGGATTTGATCGTGAAGAAGATAAAGCTGCTTTAGTTCAAGCTTTTGAAGCGTATGATAGCGTATATGAAACAAGCGATGAGACGATTGTGAAATACGAAGAAAATCGTGCAGAAGTTTTTGCTTCACTTAATGTAAAGATGAAAGCTGCAAATTCTAATGATGCTGTCGAGCAAACAGCTCGTCAAGTAGTCATTTTCAAAAAAGAAAACGGCGAATGGAAAGTAAGCGGGGTTCATCTAGTAGGCAACCAATAATTAAAATTCTCGCACATTGCGGGAATTTTTTTGTTTAGTCTTTTTATTTTTGTCTTTTTTATGTCGAATTTTGATAAACTAGCAGAGGAGGCTGATTTATTTATGAAAACAGCAATTGTAACAGATAGCACGTCTTATTTACCGACCGAAACCTTGGAAAGGCTCGACATTCATATGGTTTCGTTAGAAGTCACTTTTGGAACTACGTCTTTTAAAGAGGCGGAATTGACTGCAGAAGATTTTTATCAAAAAGCTAAAGAGGAATTCCCGAAAACTTCACAGCCACCTATAGGAGAGTTCGTGGAATTATACGACCAACTTTCAGCTCATCACGATGAAGTTGTTTCGATTCATTTATCAAGCGGTATTAGTGGAACCTATGCAGGCTCCATCCAGGCAGCTGAAATGGTAGATGGCGTAAAAATTTATTCATTTGATTCGGAGCTTACTTGTGCATTGCAAGGATTTTATGCAGTAAAAGCTGCCGAGATGGCCAGTGATGGAGCAGATGCTCAAGCGATTTTAGCCCAACTGCACGAAATGAAAAAAACATTGCGCGCTTATTTCATGGTTGAAGATTTAAAACACTTGCAACGTGGAGGACGCTTGTCCAGTGCTCAAGCTTTAGTCGGGGGCATGTTGCAAATCAAACCAATCTTGCACTTTGAAAACAAAGTCATTGTGCCATTTGAAAAAATTCGGACGCGCAAAAAAGCAATGAATCGCATTGTGGATTTATTAAAGGATGCAAGTAAAGGAGACAAAAAGCTAAAATCCACAATTATTCACGCAAATCGGCTCGAAGAAGCAAAACAGTGGCAAAAAGAATTGGAAATGACTTGCCCACTAGTGGATTTTGAAATTTCTAGTTTCGGACCAGTTATTGGTACGCATTTAGGAGAAGGAGCAATGGGTCTTGGTTGGGTAGAAAAATAAAACCTGCTGAGGCTTTTTCTCAATCGAAAGGTGGTTACAGATGACGCAATTAGAAGAGTTTTTAACGGGCAGAATATGGCTCAGACAGTTCATCCCATTTTCGAACGAACAAGTAAATCAGGCAATATTAAATGGATCGATTACGGTTCGTCTCGGAATAGTAGATGGTAAACAATGTACAAGATGTCTTGAAAAATCTCCTGAAAAAATAATTCCTTTTTACTGTGATGCGTGTCAGAAAATCTGTTATTACTGTAGACATTGTATCAAAATGGGGCGCATCAGTTCTTGTACAGAATTAATTACATGGTCGCTTCCTACACCACTACCTCTTCAAAGCCACTCATTTAATTGGACTGGCAACTTAACTCCCCTACAACAAAGAGCCTCACAAGAAGTCCAAAAAAGCATTTCACAAAAAAAGGATCATCTTATTTATGCAGTATGTGGAGCTGGTAAAACAGAATTATTATTTTCTCCTATCTTTGAAGCATTAAATAAAGGGCTGCGTGTTTGTCTGGCTGCTCCTCGAACAGACGTAGTATTAGAGTTAACTCCAAGGCTACGGGCGGCGTTTCCAAATACAGTAATCCACAGTTTGTATGGAAATGCGCCCGAAGAGAATGGATTTGCACAGCTAGTAATTGCGACCACTCATCAATTGTATCGTTTTGAAAATGCTTTTGATGTCATGATCGTCGACGAGGCAGATGCGTTTCCTTACTCTTATGACCTTGCATTAAAAAGAGCTGTTGACAAAGCGAAGAAAAAAGATGCGCCAACTGTTTACGTTTCAGCAACACCTTCAAAATTACTCTTAAAGCAAGTCTCTCAAGTATCACAAATATTTAAGCGGTTTCATGGGCACCCATTACCAATTCCCACATTCCAATCTTTGTGGGGGTATGAAAAAGTATTTGCGAAAGACCAGATTCCTAAAAAATTAGTTGATTGGGTAGATCAAAAAATAGAAAAGCACGAACCGTTTCTGCTATTTTTCCCAACGATTGAATTAATCGAACAAGCAATTGTTTTATTCAAACATAAATACCCAGCCATTGAAGCGGTGCATTCACAAGATGAAAAGCGAAAAGAAAAAGTTATGAAACTGCGACGAGGAGATATTCCAGGAGTTTTGACTTCAACAATCTTAGAACGTGGAATAACAGTTCCCAACGTGCAAGTTGCGGTAATTGGTGCAGACCAATCCATTTTTGACGCAGCTGCTCTAATTCAAATCTCCGGACGAGTAGGTAGGTCAAGTGAGTACCCAGATGGCGAAATCATCTTTTTTCATAATGGCATCACACGTCAAATGGACAAAGCCAAAAAAATGATTATTTCCTACAATGGGGGATTATAGAATGAATTGTTATTTGTGCGATCGAGTTATGACACTACAAGTCACATGGAGAAGTATTTTTTTTAATGAACAAGGAGACGTTGTTTGTTTGCGTTGTCAAACCGAGTTTGAGCGGATAAAGATAGGATGTCCAATTTGCAGCGCAGTAGGCGACGAGAAATGTCTCGATTGTTGTAAATGGGAAAACACTGAGTACGCAGGGCTAATTAACTCTGGCAGAAGTTTATATCGTTATAACCCCGCCATGAAAGAATACTTGCATCGCTATAAATTTTTACAGGATGTCATTCTTTCAGAAGTATTTGTAAAAGTATTACAAGAAACATTAAGAAATGAAAAATCAGTAATTGTCCCTATACCCATGAATGAAGAAAAGCTGAAAAAACGAACGTTTGCTCAAGTCGATCGATTACTTGATGCTGCTGGAATTCCTTATATACATCTTCTTGGAAAAAACGAGGTAGGGTTGGGTGGGAAGTCAAAAGCTGAAAGAACTGCGTTACAAGATGTCTTTTGGTGGAATGGAAAACCTGTGCCGGAAAAAGTGTTATTATTTGATGATTTGTATACAACTGGCTCCACACTTCGTTTAGCTGCTAAAGTGTTAAAAGAAAAAGGTGCTAAAGAAATTAAAGTTGTAACGCTTATACGTGCTTAATGATTAACTTACAATAGAAGAGACGAGGAGTGATCATCATGTTTTATAAACGATCCGAAAGCTTTCGGTATACATTTGGAGCACCACCAGAAATTAAGTTAAAATTAATAGATTCAACGGGGAACTTAACGATTTATTGCTTATTACTCGATATTTCTCCGAAAGGAGCCAAAATTTTTTCTGAAAAAGAATTAAAGGTAGCAGAAGAAATTGTCGGTTTGAAATTTGTCTTAAATCACGAGACAATTACTGCAGATGCCAAAATTGTTTGGAGACAGCAGTATGAGGAAGGCTGGCTATACGGCGTGGATTTTGAGCGCAATCCGGTAAAGGAATTACTCATTTCCACGGAAATAAGAGAATTGAAGGAAGTAGAATTGCATTAAAAAACCCGGCTTTGGCCGGGTTTCAGACTGTAGACAAAGTCTATTGAAAATATATAGTTGTGTATAACCACAACCGTTCCAGCCACTGCGCTTTCCATGGGCTCAGCTTCAGCCTCCTCGTCACTTGCGTTCCTGCGGGGTCTTCAGCTTTCGCTGTCCCATAGGAGTCTTCGTGGCCAGAACGGTTGTTAGCATATAGCTCTAATTAGAAAGAGTAACCAGTAATTCCACTTTTCAAGAGAATTAATGAATAATCACACAAGGATCCGAAGCGCAATGCGGCGAAGGGCAAAGATATGCTCCTGCATCGCTGCGCTAGCTTCGTCGCAAAGCCACTGCCCGAAGTCCCTTCGGTCATTGACTTTCCTGCGGAAAAACGGAGTGATGAGACCCCGCAGGAGCTTGCGACGAGGAGGCTCAGCGCTTCGTCCGCGGAAAGCGTCCGCATGGAGCGAAGGATCCAGTATATAGGAAAAGATGAATATTCATTCGTTAACTAACATAATAACTGTTTTGTCTACAAGCTTAAACCCGGCTTTGGCCGGGTTTTTTGTTGTTTTTAACTGAGTTTTACGCCAGTCGGAGCTTAACGGCTGCTTTTGCTTTTCTTTAGTGCTCGTAAATCATTTTTCTGGTCATGCCACCATCGATGTTTAAGCACTCTCCAGTAATAAATGAATTTTGAGGGTTGGTTAAAAATAAGCAGGCACGGGCAACATCTGCAGGCTCACCCACGCGGCCACTCCAATGCTGTTGATGGTCAATATCTCGTAGGTCTTCAGGTTCGCCGGTGTGAATCCATCCTGGCGCTATTGAATTGACGCGAATTCCTTGTTCACTGAACGTCGCTGCTAACGAATGAGTCAGCGCATAAATTCCCCCTTTTGATGCCGAATAGGTTTCAGTATGAGGTTCTGACATAAATGCCCGCGTGGAAGTCATGTTGACAATTGAACGGATATCTTCCGTCATATAACGAGCTGCTTCTCTACTACATATAAAGACGCTCTTTAAATTAGTATTTAATACAAGGTCCCATTCTGTCTCGTCTACTTCCCAAATAGATTTGAATTTTGAGATACCTGCATTATTGATTAGCGCATGGATAGCCCCGTGATCTTCATGAATTTGTTTAAATACCGAAATGACCTCTTCAAAGTTGCCAACATCACATTTGCGATATTCTACCCCTTCAATTTCGACTGTTTGAATGTCTAGACCAATCACACGAGCCCCTTCAGTTGCGAAATGTGTAGCGATACTTTTGCCGATTCCGTGTGATGCTCCTGTTACGATAATGGTTTTATTAGTGAACATTTGCTTCATCTCCTTATTCTTTTAGTTTACCTTCAAAAATGTTTTTAAAACTTTTTTTGTTTTAAGAAGGAGAGTTGAGGGAAAGTATAGAATTGTATAGATAGCACAATAGAAGGAGGAGTTAATATGTTGCAATTCAACATTAGAGGCGAAAATATCGAGGTAACTCCCGCAATACGAGACCATATCGAAAAGAAAATAGAAAAAATTGAAAGATACTTCACAGACGGAGCAAATGCTACCGCGATGGTCAATTTAAAAACATATAACCATAGCCAAACAAAAGTAGAAGTTACAATACCTATGAAAAATCTAACATTACGTGCAGAGGAACGTCATGATGATCTGTACGCAGCTATAGATTTAATCGTTAGCAAATTAGAACGTCAAATTCGTAAATACAAAACAAAAGTAAATCGCAAATTCCGCGATCGAGATGGAATGGGAGTTTCGTTTGCAGTTGCTGAAAATGACACGCGTCACCAAAGTGATTCAGATTCAGACGAAGAAGATTTTACAATCGTTCGCACAAAACAATTCGATTTAAAACCAATGGATGAAGAAGAAGCGGTTCTACAGATGAACATGCTTGGCCATTCATTCTTCGTCTTCACAGATGCAGAATCGAACGAAACAAACATTGTCTACAAACGTAAAGATGGAAGTTACGGATTAATCGAAACTTCTGCACAATAAAATAAGAATAGTATTTAGTCTAGTTTAAGAAAGCCTCTCTAATCGAGAGGCTTTCTTTTTGTCTATTAAACGCTTTTATAAAGCGATAAACCGCCGCTGTTCAAAGTTAGAAATTGCTCCATTATTTGCACCGATTTCTACGCAGTGTTAAAATGAATAGTGAGAATTTTTTAGAACTGTTTGATTTGGATAAAGTATGTTTATAAATAGTAAGGCTTGGTAGAACACTATAAAAGCTAAAGCGATCACCCGGTATTGAATTACCGGTGGACACTTGCGCAAGGAGCGGTATAGATATGTTGGGAGTATTAAATAAAGTATTTGACCCGAATAAACGGGACTTAAAACGATTAGAAAAAACGGCCGATCGAGTTGAAGCTTTAGCAGCGGATTTTGCAGCGTTAACAGATGAGGCATTAAAAGCGAAAACAGAGGAATTTGTAGAAAGACATGCTAAAGGCGAATCATTAAATGATTTATTGCCAGAAGCTTTTGCTACGATTCGTGAAGCAGCTAAGCGCGTGCTTGGCATGTATCCATTCCGAGTACAAATTATGGGTGCAGTTTCACTTCACGAAGGGAATATTTCAGAAATGAAAACAGGTGAAGGTAAAACATTAACCTCTACTTTAGCTGTTTATTTAAATGCTATCAGTAAAAAAGGCGTTCATGTTGTAACGGTCAACGAATACTTGGCTAGCCGTGATGCTTTAGAGATGGGTCAACTGTATGAATGGCTCGGATTAACAGTTGGATTAAACTTAAATAGTTTGACGAAAGAAGAAAAGCGTGCAGCTTATCAAGCTGACGTAACATATAGTACAAATAATGAATTGGGCTTTGATTATTTACGGGATAATATGGTGCTTTACAAAGAAGATATGGTACAGCGTCCATTAAATTATGCCGTTATTGATGAAGTCGATTCTATTTTAATCGATGAAGCGCGTACACCGCTTATTATTTCTGGACAAGCTGCAAAAGCTGCTCAGTTGTATCAACAGTCGAATGCATTCGCGCGTTTGCTGACAAAAGATACAGATTACACGTACGATGAAACGACTAAAGGTGTTGTCTTAACAGAAGATGGTATCGAAAAAGTAGAAAAAGCATTTGGCATTGATAACCTTTTTGATATTAGCCATGTTCGTTTAAATCACACGATCAATCAATCGTTAAAAGCATACGTTACAATGAGTAAAGACGTAGATTACATTGTACAAGACGGAGAAGTTGTTATTGTCGATCAGTTTACTGGACGCTTAATGAAAGGTCGTCGTTATTCTGATGGTCTTCACCAAGCAATCGAAGCTAAAGAAGGCTTAGAAATCCAAAACGAATCGATGACGATGGCAACGATTACGTTCCAAAACTTTTTCCGTATGTACGATAAACTATCGGGTATGACTGGTACGGCAAAAACTGAGGAAGAAGAATTCCGTAATATTTACAATATGTATGTTATTGTGATTCCGACAAATAAACCGATTATTCGTGAAGACCATGTCGATTTAATTTATTCGACAACTGCTGGGAAATACAAAGCAGTTGGTGATGATATTGCGGCTCGTCATGCGAAAGGTCAACCAGTTTTAGTCGGTACCGTTGCGATTGAAACTTCAGAAGTCATTTCTGAATATTTGACAAAAAAAGGCATTAAACATTCTGTATTAAATGCGAAAAACCATGCGCATGAAGCAGAAATTATTTTAAATGCTGGTCAAAAAGGTGCTGTAACCATTGCAACCAACATGGCTGGACGGGGTACCGATATTAAACTAGGTGAAGGTGTGATTGAAGCCGGGGGTCTAGCAGTTATCGGTACAGAGCGTCACGAGTCGAGACGTATTGATAATCAGTTACGTGGACGTTCAGGACGTCAAGGAGACCCGGGTGTTACGCAATTTTATCTATCTCTTGAAGATGATTTAATGCGTCGCTTTGGTTCAGACGCTATGCGCACTATGATGGGCAAATTGGGCATGGACGATTCACAACCGTTGCAATCAAAAATGGTTACTCGTTCTGTTGAATCCGCGCAAAAACGAGTAGAAGGTAATAACTTTGATGCTCGGAAACGTTTGCTACAATATGATGACGTTCTTCGTC
Organism: Planococcus donghaensis MPA1U2; assembly: GCF_000189395.1. Taxonomy (GTDB): domain Bacteria; phylum Bacillota; class Bacilli; order Bacillales_A; family Planococcaceae; genus Planococcus; species Planococcus donghaensis_B. The sequence goes on from NZ_AEPB01000037.1 coordinate 19,814, forward strand.
AGCAACGTGAAATTATCTACAAAGAGCGTATGGAAGTGTTAGAAACAGATAATATGCGTGCATTAGTTGAAAACATGATTAACAACTCAATTGAACGTATGGTCTATACGCATACGGCAGATGAAAAACAAGAAAATTGGCACTTGAAAACTCTTGCTGAATTGATCGCAGCAAATCTTCTGCCAGAAGACACAGTAACGGAAGCTGACCTTCAAGGGAAATCTCAAGAAGAGTTGATTGCGTTTATTAAAGAAACTGTAACGGTGCGTTATGATGAAAAAGAACAAGAAATGACACCAATCCGGATGCGTGAATTCGAGAAGGTAGTATTACTTCGTTCGATTGATACGAAATGGATTGATCATATTGATGCGATGGATCAATTGCGTCAAGGAATTCACTTGCGAGCTTATGGACAAAATGATCCGCTTCGTGAATACCAAAGCGAAGGTTTTGCCATGTTCGAAGCAATGGTTGAAGCTATTGAAGAAGATGTTGCAAAATATTCGATGAAAGCTGAAATTCGAAATAACCTTGAACGTGAGGAAGTTGCAAAAGGTCAGGCCGTTAACCCGAAAGAAGACGGACCGGCGCCTAAGCAGAAAAAAGCACCTGTCCGCAAGGAAATGGAAGTTGGAAGAAACGACCTATGTCCATGCGGTAGCGGCAAGAAGTATAAAAATTGCCACGGGACAGCTTCATAAGAAAGTGTGAAAAGACCGAAGAGCATTTGCTCTTCGGTGTTATTTTGAGGAGGAACATATGATGGAATTAGCAGACATCCGTAACGAGCTCGACAAATCAGCCAATAAACTGGCGGACTTTAGGGGGTCTCTTTGACTTAGAAAACAAAGAGTCCCGCATACAAGAATTAGATGAAATGATGCTTGATCCTGATTTTTGGAACAACCAAGAAACCGCTCAAACGGTTATTTCAGAATTAAATGGATTAAAAGAAGTTGTAAATGCTTACTATAGTTTTATGGAAACACAAGAAAACATGGAAATGTCTTTAGAGTTGTTAAGAGAAGAAGACGACGAAGATTTGCATGAAGATGTCGATAAAGACATGAAGCAATTCATTTCAGACTTAGCAGATTACGAACTAACCATGTTATTAAGTGAACCATACGATAAAAACAATGCAATTTTAGAATTGCATCCAGGCGCAGGTGGTACAGAGTCTCAAGACTGGTGTTCGATGTTACTACGTATGTACACGCGTTGGGCAGAAAAACGTGGATTTAAAGTTGAAACTTTGGATTACTTAGCAGGAGATGAAGCTGGTGTTAAATCGGTAACACTTGGAATTCGTGGTCATAATGCCTATGGCTATTTAAAAGCCGAAAAAGGTGTTCATCGTTTAGTTCGGATTTCTCCTTTTGATTCTTCTGGTCGTCGACATACTTCGTTTGTTTCATGTGAAGTTATGCCGGAATTTACCGGCGAAATTGAAATCGATATTCGTACTGAGGATTTGAAAATTGATACGTATCGTGCAAGTGGAGCAGGTGGACAGCATATCAATACAACAGATTCTGCTGTTCGAATTACGCATGCACCAACTGGGGCAGTCGTAACATGCCAACAAGAACGTTCACAGATAAAAAACCGTGAAAAAGCGATGCAAATGTTAAAAGCAAAATTATATGCATTGAAAATTGAAGAAGAAGAAGCGCGTCTTCTTGAAATTCGCGGAGAACAAAAAGAAATTGGCTGGGGAAGCCAAATTCGTTCTTATGTTTTCCATCCTTATTCAATGGTTAAGGATCACCGCACTAACTTTGAAACAGGTAATCTAGGCGCAGTTATGGATGGCGACATTGATGGTTTCATTAATTCTTTATTACGCTCTAAAATGGAATAAGAAAACGAGCTGTTACGTTACGCAAAACGGTCCGAAAGCGCATATGCTTTTGGACCGTTTTTATGTTTGTGCTTTATCCTGATGAAGTTCACAAAGTCTAAAGCGTTTGGTATACTCTGACAGGGCTTACTCCAACAGAAGAAAAGAGGAAGAAAATAGATGACGAAAAAAAATCGACGTATTCGTAGAGATCCACACCCAATGCTGACATTTTTCATTGATTATGCCAGTGTTATTATTGGATCAGCGATAGTGGCCATCTCTTTTAACGTCCTGCTCTTGCCAAACGAAGTTGCTTCCGGAGGCGTAAGCGGGATTAGTACAATCTTAAAAAGTGTGCTTGACTGGAGACCAGCATTTGTTCAATGGGCATTTAATATTCCATTATTTATTGCGGGCTTAATTTTACTTGGAAAAAACTTTGGAATCAAAACAGCTGTAGGAACTGTCTTTCTTCCTTTTGTCGTATTTTTGACGGAATCGTGGGAGCCTTGGACACGGGATCCCCTGCTTGGCGCGTTATTCGGCGGGATCATGGTGGGACTTGGACTCGGCATCGTATTTCGTGGGAAAGCATCAACAGGCGGAACAGATTTAGCCGCACAAATTATCACTAAGTTTACAGGCTTAACATTAGGGACAAGCGTTGCATTGATTGATGGCTTTATCGTTTTAAGCGCAGCATTGGTTTTTGATATTGAAAAGGGACTTTATGCATTAATTGGTTTATACGTTACAACAAAAACGATTGACCTTGTTCAAGTCGGTTTTGGTCAATCAAAACTGGTTTATATTATCACGACGAAACAAAAAGAAATTCGAGATGCCATCTACGAGGAAGTCGATCGCGGCGTCACAGAATTGGCTGCAACAGGTGGCTACTCTGGAACAGAAAAGCCTCTATTAATGGTCGTTATTCCTCAAACAGAATTTTCACGACTCAAGCAATTGGTGAAGTTTATTGATCCTGCGGCATTTGTTATTGTGTCGGATGCCTCTGAAGTATTGGGTGAAGGTTTTAAAAGACCTTAAATTTGGTATACTCTAATATGAATGAGATAACATATTAGAGGAGGTCACTAAATGAAAAAGCAATTGCTGACAATTTTATTTGGCGCAACACTTGTGCTTGGCGCATGTGGTGGTGAAGACACGACAGAACCTGAACAAGCACCAGATGAAAGTGGTGGAGAAAGCACGGCAATCGATGCTGAACAAGTAGTTCAACAAAACTGTATTTCTTGCCATGGTGAAAACTTAGAAGGTGCTGGCAACTTTCCATCATTAAATGATGTAGGATCTCGTTTATCACAAGATGAAATTCGTACAGTTATTGAAAATGGTCAAGGGGCAATGCCTGCTGGAATTATTGAAGGTGACGAAGCAGACGCCGTAGCAGAATACTTAGCAAACATGAAATAAACCTGCAAACTAGCAGGTTTATTTTTTTGTCATTTTTAGCTCATAAAAACACTATTTTAATAATTATTTGTTTAAATATGTAATTTATGTGAACAATATTGTCTTTATTTTTTTGTTTTTATATAGTTCGGTATATTCAAATTGAATTTTAAATGATACAGAAATGTAATAAAAATTCGTAATTAAGATGTTATAATAGGTGTGCTGCAAAAATCGAAGGAAATAATTTGGCGTAAGCCAATTCATATTAGGTGGGTAATAAAAGATGATACAAATGAAGAATGTTTACAAAAAGTATCCGAACGGAATTGTCGCCTTGAACGGTCTTAATGTAGAGATCGAGCAAGGAGAATTTGTATATATAGTAGGGCCAAGTGGTGCAGGTAAATCGACATTTATCAAAATGATGTATCGTGAAGAACGACCATCATCAGGTCAAATGTTCGTAGACGAAATTGATATCGCAACCATAAAAAATCGGAAAGTACCTATGTTACGTCGTCAAATTGGCGTAGTCTTTCAGGATTTTAAGTTATTAACAAAGCTAAATGTTTATGAAAATGTAGCATTTGCATTGGAAGTAATTGAGGAAAAGCCAGCAGATATTAAACGCCGTGTAATGGAAGTATTGGATTTAGTCGGACTAAAACATAAAGCAAAAATGTTTCCGACAGAACTATCTGGTGGGGAGCAACAACGCGTATCAATCGCTCGGTCTATTGTGAATATGCCCAAAGTGATGATTGCGGATGAGCCAACAGGGAACCTTGATCCGGAAACAGCTTGGGATATTATGGATTTGTTTGAACGGATCAACAAGGCCGGCACAACCATTATTATGGCAACACACAACCAACAAATCGTTAATACGCTTAGACATCGCGTTATCGCAATCGAAGGCGGATTAATTGTTCGTGATGTAGTTGGAGGTGATTACGGTTATGAAGCCTAGAACATTGATGCGTCATATTAAGGAAAGTTTCAAAAGTATTGGCCGTAATAGCTGGATGACATTTGCATCTGTAAGTGCTGTTACAGTTACGTTATTATTGGTTGGGGTTTTTGTTCTCATTATGATGAACTTAAACAAAGTTGCCGATGATCTCGAAAATGATGTTGAGATTAAAGTATTCGTTTCATTAGATGCAAGTGAAGAGACAGTAACTAGTCTAGAATCGCAAATTAGCGAAATGTCAGGCGTTGAGTCGACAAATTTCTCGACAAAAGAAGAAGAATTAACAGACTTAGTTCTGGATTTTGGTGACGAACTAAGTTTATTCGAACAAAGTAATCCTTTGTTTGATGTGTTTTATGTAAAAGCAACCGATCCGCAGCAAACAAAAAATGTCGCAAAAGAAATTTCAGCTTTAGAAAATATTGAAAATGTGAAATACGGTGAAGGCAAAATTGAGAAACTGTTTAACTTCTTAAATGCAGGAAGAAATGTGGGTCTTATTTTGATTTTGGCTTTATTGTTTACAGCAATGTTCTTGATTTCGAATACAATTCGCATTACGATTGTCGCTAGACGTCGTGAAATCGAAATCATGAAATTAGTAGGTGCGACAAACTGGTTTGTTCGTATTCCATTTATTTTAGAAGGCATGTGGCTTGGTATAATGGGATCGCTTATTCCAATCGGTCTTGTGGCACTCTTATACAAAGAAATTACTGATTTTGCGCAGCCACGCTTGAGTGGGGAACTGATTCAGTTGTTAGATTACACTCCGTTTATATATCAAGTAAGTGCATTGATTTTATTAATGGGTGTGTTTATCGGCGTGTGGGGAAGCTTTATGTCAATCAGAAAGTTTTTACGTGTTTAATTTAGTTTAAAATGAGGAACAGTCGGCATTTTCAAGCCGACTGTTTTTTAGTTTCAGCTAAACTGTCACATTTTTAAATAAACTTAGTGGAATAAGCGGTCCGATTTATCGTATGATAAAAGTTGAATGGAGTGGATAACAGATGCCTAAAAAAATTATCGGCTTAGTAATACTTGCTGTTATGATAGCAATCGTCATAATAGGCGCCGTTAAAAATGACACCGCAGAATCTGAAGCTCTTAATAATATGGCTCTTGGCAGCGATGTAGACTTCTTGCCTACTGAAGAGGGGTTAGCAAAAGGTGAAAAAGCGCCTGATTTTCAACTAACAACCTTAGATGGGGAAGTCGTGAGATTATCGGATTATCAGGGGCAAAAAGTGATCTTGAATTTCTGGGCAACTTGGTGTCCGCCTTGCCGAGCAGAAATGCCTCATATGCAAAAATATTTTGAAGAACAAGCTGAAGAGGCGAACGTGGTCATCTTAGCAGTTAACTTAACGACTGAAGACAAAGGACTTAAAAAAATAGAGGATTTTGTTGAGGAGTTTGGATTAGAGTTTTCAATTCCAATGGATGAAAAAGGTGCTGTAGGTTCTACTTATCAAACCGTGTCTATTCCAACTTCGTATATAATCGATACAAAAGGGCGTATTCAAAACAAAATTGTAGGACCGATGGATGAGCCTATGATGGAGCAATTAGTTAAAGAAATGGAATAGGGGATGAAAAGATGACAACAATCGAAACGAAATCAGTACATACTGCAACAATGAAAGAACGGACGATTCAATCGAAAGTAATGCCACTTTACCAAACTTCTGCATTTTCTTTTTCGTCTCTCGAAGAGCTCGAAGGTTATTATGAAGGAAATGGTACTTATTTGTATTCGCGGACAGCAAATCCGAATACAGATGCTTTAGGACAAACTGTAGCTGATTTGGAAAAAGCGCCAAAAGGAGTTTCTTCATCTTCTGGAACATCAGCAATTTTAGCTGGAATTTTATCTGTTGTTAAAGCAGGTGACCATGTTTTAGCTGCTCAAGATGTTTATGGAGGGACTTTTCATTTACTAAAAGAAGAACTGACATTAATGGGAATTGAAGTTCATTTTGCTGATTTTTCGGATATTACTGAAGTTGAACGAATTTTAGTCGATATCCCTGAAGTGAAATTAGTGTTTAGTGAGTCAATTACTAATCCGTTTTTGCGTCTTGAAAATATGGAAGCTCTATTGGAATTGAAAAACCAATATGGTGTTCGAATTATGATTGATAATACATTTGCTACGCCTTACACAATGACGCCTTATACGCTTGGTGCTGATTTAGTTGCTCATAGTGCAACAAAGTATCTTGGGGGACACAGCGATGTCACAGCAGGGGTTTTAGTTGGTAATGCTGAGTTGATCGCTATTGCTGAAAAGCGTGTAGTGAATATGGGATTGAATTTGAGTCCATTTGAAGCATGGTTAACCATTCGCGGAGTTAAAACTTTGGCATTGCGGATGAAAAAACAAACAGAAAATGCCCAAGCAATTGCGGCATTTTTAGAAGATAAAGCACGTGTTTGGTATCCAGGCGTTGGAGCTATTGTATCGTTTGAATTGCCTGAAACCGTTGACGTATCAAAATTCTTTTCATCACTTGGTTGGATCAAAATTGTGCCGACATTAGCAGGTGTAGAAACAACAGTATCTTATCCATACGGAACGTCTCACAGAGCACTTTCAGCCGATGAAAAAGAAAAAGTCGGTGTAACGCGCCAAGTAGTTCGACTGTCTGCTGGGATTGAAGGAACAGAGGATATTTTAAAACAATTAGGTGCCGCATTCGTTTAACTGAAAAAGAAGTGCAGAAAGCCGGTTTTCTTTGTTACAATGAGAAGTAACGTCAATTGCCGGTGATAGGATGGTGTAAGTAAAGTGATAATGGATTTAATGTTAGCGATAGGAAAGTTTTTTGTGAATCCGGTTTTATACATCGCATTGCTTGCTGCAGTGTTGTTAGGGTATTATCGGGTGAAAAAAGAACGGAAGATTTTTAGAATTCGTATTGTTTACGGATTGACTGAGTTTAAACGACTTATAAAAGATGCTTGGTTGTATGCGCTTGTACTTTCTGTATTGTTTGCAGGAATTGGGTTAGTTGTACCCTTAGACTGGTTAATTGCTTTGAGCATCGTTTCTGTTTTGTTAATGGCAACAACTTTTTATCAAGCGGGGTCATTTATTTACTTGGCTACAGCGGCTGTAGGGCTTAGCTGGTTGTTTTATGCCAATGACTGGACCTTGAATTTCGGATTGGTTACATTCGAAGGAACAGAAATGACTTATCAATGGTTGGTCCCTGTTGTACTAATTGCGGGAGCATTGGTTTTTGTAGAAGGTAAAATGATTGATAAAGCAGCAGCACAGGCTGGCTCTCCTCGATTACATAAATCAGGACGTGGGCTAAAGGCGGCAGCTTATATTTCAAAACGCCTATGGTTATTACCTATTTTATTGGTGGTGCCAGGTTCGTTACTTGATTCGTATGCGCCTTACTGGCCGCAGTTGCCAATTGGTGAATCGAACTTTTCGTTTATTCTTTTCCCGATGGTATTTGGATTTATCGGTCGTTCGCAGCGAACTTTGCCAGTGTATCTTTATCCGTTAGTTGGTAAAGCTGTTACTACTTTAGGAATTAGCATTATCGTTGTGGGATTAGGTGCATTATTATGGCAGCCATTAGCAGCTGTTGCATTAGTTGGCGGGGTAATTGGCCGTATAGCGATTGCCGTTCATTTCGCATTAAAAGAGCGTAGTGGTAATTATGCCGTAACTCCTCAACCACAAGGTGTTATGATTATCGACGTTTTACCAGGTTCTCCTGCTGATAAAATGGGCTTATTGCGTGGCGAAGTAATTCGCAAAGTAAATGGCATTGCCATTACTAATGAATCTGAACTTTATGAAGCGATTCAAGTAAATGCTGCTCATTGTCGTTTAGAAGTACTGGATCATAACTTGGAAGTGCGTTTACGCCAACATGTTATTTTCCGTCATGATCACCATCGTCTCGGACTACTAGTGGTCAATTAAGGAGCTAAATTAATGGAATCAATGGTAACAAAATTTTTCCTGTCTCTTTTAGTACCAGGATTGCTCGTCATCTTGTTTACAAGAGTCACATTTAATCATATCGTCGCATTAATTTTGACAGTTGCCTTAATGGCAGCCGCTGTGTATGCAGGTTATACCCATACTTGGTTATTGTTTGTCGCAAATGCTGCTTCTCTTACAGCGGGATTTTGGTATTCGACAAAAATGTTTAATCGCAGAAAAAAAGCCGAAGCTCATGAAAATGAGTAACGGCTTTTTTTGTGTCTGTTTTTATAAAAATCCACTAAAGATTGCGAGTACAGCTATCGAACCTAGAACGACAATCATCACATTCGCTCCTGCAATTGCAATACCAAATGCAGCAGCTGCACCTAGAATGCCAAACCAAATATTTTCTTGAATAAAAAAGACAGCTGGAAAAATCAGCGCACCTAACACAGCGTAAGGGATATTTCGTAACACATTTTGTACCGCTTTAGGCAACTCCCGACCTTCTAAAAACGTCAGCGGAATAGCACGCGGGATATAAGTTACAATAGCCATACCAAGAATCATCCACCAATACCAAGAACTCAAGATTTTTTCACACCTTTCCTAGAAATCCATTCAATAAAAATGGCCGATGCTAAAGTGGATGTCATAATGGCCCAGCCTGTGGACAACCATTCTGTGAAATAAAAAAGAGAATTAATCGCTCCGGCAATTAGAGCCAAACTAACAACTTTGCGGTTGCCACGCATTGATGGAACCAATAACCCGATGAACATAGCGTAAAGTGCAATCGACATAGCAGCTTGAAGAAACTGAGGAAGATTTGCCCCAATTAAATGGCCGACAGAAGTAAACACAACCCAACTTCCATAAGCAATCGTAATTACACCAACAGCAAAAGCAGTGGTGATTTTATGGACTTTTTGTGTGGCCAATACAGAGAAAGTTTCATCGGTTATTCCAAAAGCATATAAAGCTTTTTTCCATCTGTTATCCGGTGCCATTTTTTCATTGAGTGAAGCAGTCATAAGAAAATGCCGAATATTGACAACAAACGTATTTAAAACAATGACAATGGGTGCCACGCCAGCAGTAATTAGTGACAATGCAATATACTGTGAGGCACCTGCAAACACAAAAATACTCATGGCAGTAGCTTCAAGTAAAGAAAGCCCAGTAGTTTTTGCTAGCAAGCCAAAAGTTAATGCTATAGGGAAATAGCCGATTGCAATGCTAGTTCCTGCCTTTAATCCGGCAGAAAACTCACGTCCGTTCATTCGTTTCGCTCCTTATGTATAAGTATTTCCTTTTCCAAACTCTTTGAAAGAGTGTAAAGTAATTATAATAGCATATCACAAAAACTTTTTAGTTTGGAATGAGATTTAGAAAAATTAAACAATTAAAAGGACTGAGCTTATGATGGATTTTTTTTCAATGGAAAATATTGTGGAGTTAACAAAATCCTACAAGGCTTTTGGTCCGTTAATCGGATTCCTTTTGCCCTTTATTGAAGCTTTTTTACCGTTCTTGCCCTTATTTGTTTTTGTTTTTGCCAACGCAACAGCGTATGGATTATGGTTAGGATTTTTGCTTTCTTGGGGCGGTTCAGTAGTTGGTGCATACGCTGTATTTTTATTGGTACGCAAATATGGCAGAGCACGGTTTATGAATTTTATGACTCGCCATGACAAAGTTCAAAAGTTAATTCATTGGGTAGAGCGTAATGGCTTTGGTCCATTGTTTTTATTGCTGTGTTTACCTTTTACTCCATCCGCGCTTGTAAACTTAGTCGCAGGCTTATCAAATATTCGGAAATATTATTATTTGCTAACGGTTATGGCGGGGAAACTTGTAATGGTGTTTACCATTTCTTTTGTCGGTTACGACTTACGTGCACTTTTCACGCAACCGATCCGAACAGCCATTGTTATTTTGGTCATTATTTTACTGTACGTAATCGGCAAAATCTTTGAAAATCGTTTGCATAAAAAAGTAGAGGAAGATTTCCGCCTAGCTAGTGAAGAACGAAAAAAACAGAAATCATAATAGCATGAGAAGTGCAATCGAACGGAGAAAAAAGTATAATAAGAACAAATGTTCTTGTTAGAGGAGGGGTCATGTGTCATTACGCATTGTTTATGGTAGAGCGGGAGCCGGGAAAACTCGTTTTGTTCAAGAGGAAATCGTAGATGAGTTAAAACGACAGGCAGACGGGGATCCAATTTTTCTTATTGTGCCCGACCAAATGTCTTTTTCTACAGAATATCGACTAGCTGCAGCATACAATATGAATGGCATGATTCGCGCACAAGCAGTGACATTTAAACGATTGGCTTGGCGTGTACTTCAAGAAGTTGGTGGCATCAGCAGGAGAGAAGTAGATACATTCGGTTACCGAATGTTAATTCGAAGCTTGCTCGAAGATAATCGAGAGGAATTCCAATTGTTTCGAAGAGCTGCAGGCAAAAGAGGATTTACTGATCAAATCGAGCAATTGGTAAAAGAATTTGCTCGTTATTGTGTAGATTGTGGAGAATTAAATGCCATCCGTTTTTCTTTAGTTGAAGCGGGAGCACCAAAAACTTTACTCGACAAAGCACAGGATCTTGAGTTAATCCTTACAGAAATTGAAAATCGTTTAGGAAAAGTATTTGTAGATTCTGAAGGCCATTTAGCTTTATTAAGTGAAAAAATTCCACATTCTGATTTGATCAAATCGTCAACAATTTACATTGATGGATTTGTCACGTTTACCGCGAGGGAATATGAAATTCTCTTTGAATTAATGAAACATGCTAAATCAGTCACAATTGCTTTGCCTATGGATGAAAAAACCGATCCAAACGATGAACAATCGCTATTCTATCAGTCTGCTAACACCGCACACAGGTTAACTGAACAAGCAGCAAAAGAGGGAATCGACATTGATAATTCGGTCTACTTGGCTTTGCCACGCCGTTTTATGAATCCTGAACTTGAACATATTGAACGTCATTTTGATGATTTTCCAATCCAGAAAATTCAGGGACAAGGAAATGTTTCTTTAGTTGAAGCATCAAACAGACGAGCCGAAATGCATGCCGTAGCACGGGCGATAAGAGACCAAGTGAGAAATGGCTTTCGTTATAATGAAATCGCCATTCTTTACAGACAACCTGAAATTTATGATGAATTGATCCATACAATTTTTTCGCAGTATGAAATTCCTTATTTTATCAGTCAAAAAAAATCGATGCTTCATCACCCTTTGATAGAGTTTAGTCGATCGGTTCTTGAATCCGTTGTTTCGAATTATTCTTATGAATCGATTTTTCGAGCTGTTAAAACGGATTTGTTCTTTCCACAAGGTCCTGCTACAAAGTGGCGAGAAAGAAGTGATTTACTAGAGAACTTCGTTATTGCTAATGGTATTTACGGAGAGCGGTGGTTTGATGAAAAGCGCTGGTTTTATAAAAAATACCGTGGCTTGGAATTTCACACATCGATCCAAACAGATGAAGAGCTAGCGGCACAAGTAGAGCTCCATGCAGTACGCGATTTAATAAGGGAGCCTTTAGCCCAGTTAAAAGAACAGTTAAAACTGAGTAAAACAGGACGAGATATAGCGGAGTCTTTGTTTCTTTTTATAGAGAAAATGGACGTCTATGCAAAAATTCAAGATTTACGAGAACGAGAAGAAAGTGAGCATCGCCTACTTGCCGCTACAGAGCACGAACAGGCTTGGAATCAATGGGTCGGTGTTTTAGATCAATTTGTACTTATGTTCGGCGAGAAAGAAGTGGATTTACCAACAGCTGTGAAAATATTAGATGAAGGTTTTGAAACTTTAGAGTTTTCGCGTATACCGCCTTCATTAGATCAAGTAATGGTATCGAAAATCGACTTGGCTCGTTTAATGGATATTAAGTCGGTCTTTGTTGTCGGAGCCAATGACGGTGTTTTACCAAAGCGTATCGAACAAGATGGGTTGTTAACAGATACAGACCGGGAGTGGTTTGCTCAAATTGGCTTTGAGCTTGCTCCTACTTCGAAAATGCGTTTAATGGATGAAACTTATATGGTATATCGTGCCTTTACATCAGCGTCTGATTTATTGACCGTTTCATTTCCCATCGCGGATGAAGAAGGAAAAGCCTTATTGCCTTCTCTTTACATTCAAAAATTAAAGGATATGTTGTCAATTGATACAGTTCCTGCAGTTATTGACCCGGAAGAACTTGTAGATGTATCACCTATGGAATACATCTCGCATCCACGAGCGAGTTTAGCGTATTTAACTTCACAACTCCGGAGCGGTGAATTATCAGCAGAGTGGCGTGCGGTTTATCACTATTATGAGGAGGATCCATTTTGGTCTTCTATTATTAATCGTATTTTATCGCCAATCAAACCAAATAAAGCAGACCCTCTTCGTGAGGCTATTGCAGAACCATTGTATGGAACACCTATTTCTTCAAGTGTATCTAGGGTAGAAACGTATTATGGCTGTCCATTTGCACATTATGTGGCTTATGGGTTACGTCTTGAAGAAAGAAGTCAATATAAATTAGCAGCTCCCGCAATGGGTGACCTTTTCCATGCGGCGATAAAGTGGATATCCGATGAAGTATTACGGTTAGGCATTTCGTGGTCATCACTGACACAAAAACAATGTCAAAACCTGGCGAAAGAAGCGATCGAACAGCTTTCTCCTTATTTTGTTAATCATATCTTGATAAGTTCCCATCGTTATCGCTATATACAACATAAACTAGAAGGCATTATTCGCCAAACAGCTTATATGCTTAGTAAGCATGCTAAAGTTTCAGGGTTTGTACCGATTGCATTAGAAGTTGGATTTGGACCAAAAGAGACGATTCCGCCTCTAGAAATTTCTTTAGATCGAGGACGCAAGATGAATGTGCGTGGCCGTATTGACCGCATTGATTCAACAGACATTCATGGCAAACCTTATTTGCGTATTGTCGATTACAAATCTTCTAAACAAGGTCTTGATCTTAGCAATGTTTATCACGGTCTTTCTTTGCAAACATTCACGTATTTAGATGTGGCGTTAACACATTCTGAACGTTGGCTTGGAGAAGAAGCAGAACCAGCTGGTGTGCTGTATTTTCATATGCACAATCCCATGTTAAAGCTGACGAAATTACTGACAGCTGAAGAGTTAGATGAAGAAATGGCCAAATCCTTTAAGATGAATGGTTTAGTCGTCGAAGATCCCGAGGTAATTGAAGCAATGGATAACCAAATTGATGGTTATTCTAATGTAATTCCAGTAAGACTTAACAAAAGTGGAGCGGTGTCTGCATCTCAATCCAAAACGGTGATGAAAGATGATATGCAAGCCGTCCGCCGTTTTGTACGTAACAAGCATCAAAATGCAGGCAATGGCATATTAGAAGGCGACACGAGTATTACACCATATAAAATGAAAGAAGATACACCATGTCAATTTTGTTCTTATCGTTCGGTTTGCCAATTTGATCCGGCAGACCCCGACCAAAGCTACCGAAAATTGACTGCTTTATCTCCTGATAAAGCAGTGGAATTGATTAGAAAGGAGACCGCTGCAGATGATTCCGAAAAAACCAATTGATGCTACTTGGACCGATGAACAATGGATGGCTATATGGGCAAAAGGACAAGATATGTTGGTATCAGCAGCGGCTGGATCGGGCAAAACGGCTGTACTAATCAATCGCATGATTGAAAAAGTATTAGCCGAAGACGATCCGATATCTGTCGATGAACTTTTAGTTGTCACGTTTACCAATGCTTCAGCTGCTGAAATGAGGCACCGGATGTCAAAGGCATTGGAAAAAGCGGTTGCAGAAAATCCGGACTCGAGTCATTTACGAAAACAATTGCGCTTGATCAACAAAGCTCAAATTTCTACGCTACATTCATTTTGTTTGCAGGTCGTAAAACAATATGCGTATTTACTTGAAATTGATCCGGGTTTTCGAATTGCAGGAGAAACAGAAGCTGCTCTTTTGCGAGATGATGTTCTAGAAGCAGTACTTGAATCTGCATATGAAGGTGAAGGAGCGGACGCTGTTTACAGACTAGCGGATAGCTTCACATCAGATCGCAGTGATCAAGCGATGGAAGTATTATTAAGCAAGCTTTATGATTATTCGCGCGTGCACCCGAATCCACAAGAATGGTTGCAACAAGTACCTAATCTGTATAATGTACCTGCGGATGCGACAATCGACGAATTGCCATTTATCGGAGATTTAAAACTAACGATACGTCATGCTTTAGAAGAAGCGTTGCAATTGGCGGATCAAGGCCTTCAAATAGCATATGAGCCGGATGGACCTGCTGTATTAGAAAGTACGTTCAGAACAGATGCTGAAGTGATTCAAACAGCAATTGGTGCATTAGAAAATTCATGGGAGAGCTTATATGCTTTTTCAAAATCATTTAAATGGGAAAAAGCAGCAAGTATCCGCAAAGATTCTTGCGATCCTGCTTTAGCTGAAGAAGCAAAAGCGCGGCGGAATGATGTGAAGAAAATTGTCAGCGGTCTATTTGACGCTTATTTTACTCGATCTCCAAAGCGCTTATTAGAGGAAATGCGCGAGATGGCTCCATTGATGAAAACTTTAGTCGAGTTGACACAGCTTTTCGCTGATCAATACAAAGCCTTGAAAATTGATCGAGCATTAGTCGATTTTTCTGACTTAGAACATTATGCATTGGAGATTTTAATGGAAGAAGGCGAACCTTCCGCTATTGCAAAAGAATATCAAGATCACTTTAAAGAAGTGTTAGTGGATGAATATCAAGATACCAACCTTTTGCAAGAGACCATCCTTAACTTAGTAAAATCAGGCGATGAACAAAACGGCAATCTATTTATGGTGGGTGATGTGAAACAATCGATTTATCGTTTCCGCCTTGCTGAACCTATGTTATTTCTAGGGAAATATTCACGGTTTAGACACGATGCTGAAAACACTGGGTTACGTATTGATTTAAATGCGAATTTCAGAAGTCGCAAAGAAATTCTAGATGGCACCAATTATATCTTCTCGCAAATTATGGGGGAACGCGTTGGTGAAATTGACTATGATGAAGCGGCTGCGTTAAAAGCGAAAGCGCCTTATTCTGAACAGCTATCTCCCATTGAATTGACTTTAATACATGAACCTGAGACTGAAGAAGAATTAGAAGATGAAGATTTAGCAAAATCGCAATGGGAAGCACGATTTATCGCCAAAAAAATTAACGAATTGATGAATAGTGAAAAAATGGTTAATGATCCGTGGACACAAAAACAGCGACCGCTAGAATACCGAGATATCGTTGTCTTAATGCGTTCAATGACATGGTCAGGTGACTTTGTAGATGAATTTAAAATGGCTGGAGTTCCATTATATGCAGAATTGACAGGCGGCTATTTTGAAGCGCTTGAAGTGATGATTATGCTGAATACATTACGCGTCATTGATAACCCTTACCAAGACATCCCGCTCGTTTCTGTTTTACGTGCGCCGTTTATCGGCTTGAAGGAAAATGAATTGGCCGAAATACGTTTAGCAGCACCTCAAGCATCTTTTTATGAAGCGGTAAAAACCTTTATGCGTGCAGGTACAGGAATCGATCCCGCTGCGGCTGAGAAATTGCGCCGTTTTATGCTGCAATTAGAAGGCTGGCGGAATTTGGCGCGTCGAGGTTCACTTGCAGAACTGATTTGGCAAGTTTATTTGGATACCAATTATTATGAGATGGTTGGGGCTATGACCAATGGCAAACAACGAAAAGCGAATTTACGAGCGTTGCATGACCGTGCACTCGAATATGAAAAAACATCTTTTCGTGGATTGTTCCGTTTTCTTCGCTTTATCGATCGGATGCGAGAACGCGGCGATGACTTAGGCACAGCTAAATCACTTAGTGAAAAAGAAAACGTCGTTCGTCTAATGACCGTTCACAAGTCAAAAGGACTTGAGTTTCCAGTAGTCTTTTTTGCAGGTACAGGGCGAGCTTTTAATGAAATGGATTTTAAAAAATCTTATTTGTTTGACCAAGATTACGGATTGGCAGTTAAAGCCGTAAATCCGGATACGCGAATCGAATACACCTCCTTGCCATTTTTAGCTGTTCGGGAAATGAAGCAATTGCAAATGAAAGCAGAAGAGATGCGGGTTTTATATGTAGCAATGACGCGAGCAAAAGAAAGCCTATACATGACAGCTTCTGTTAAAGACATTGATAAACTCTTTGAAAAATGGAAGGTGTCGACAAACGAGGTGCGCCTGCCAGACTTTATGCGGTCTCGTGCTAAAGGATATTTGGATTGGATCGGACCAGCTGTAGCAAGACACCCCGATGCAGAAGCACAATTGAACATGACAGGGAATTTCCTTAATCATTCGTCTCGGTTTCATATTGAAATTATTGAATCGCAATCATTGCTGCCAGCAGTTGGAAACATCGAAGAATTGCTGAAAGACGAAGAATTTTCGGGAGATTATCAACAGCAGGTTAATGAGCGCTTTAACTTTCAATACCCACACCAGCTAGCGGTTGATAAACGATCAAAGCAGTCTGTAACTGAAATGAAGCGATTGCAAATGTTGCAACGTCTTGATGAGCCAGAGTCCTTTATTCAGAAAGTTACGCCCGAACGGAAAATGTTGCTACACCGTCCGAATTTCATGATGGACAAACGTTTATCCGGAGCTGATATTGGAACGGCGGTCCATGCAGTGATGCAGCATATTCCGTTGGATCGTACCTTGAATCGCAACGAAATAATAGAGTTTATCGAAACATTAGTTGGGATGGAGATTTTGTCACCAGATGAGGGCAAAGCGGTTAAAGTGGAAGAACTTGAACGTTTTTATGCAAGTAAAACAGCTGCACGTCTTAGAGCTGCCACAAACATTAAAAGAGAAGTGCCTTTTACTTATGCAAAAAAAGATGCAGACGGGGACCATCAAATTATCCAAGGGATTGTCGATTGTTTGTTTGAAGAACAAGACGGCTGGGTGTTGCTAGATTACAAAACGGATCGTGTAACACAGATTACCAATATACAAAATGAAATATCAGAACGATATGGCGTTCAGTTAACTGTCTATCAAGAAGCAATTGAATCAATATTGAAAATACCGGTTCAAGAACGCTTACTCTACTTGTTTTCAGCTAACCAAGAAGTGAATATTTAGGAGGATTATTTTGAATTTACAGCCGGTTTCCACCAATGAACGAATAAAAGCGATTGACTTGATGAGAGGATTTGCGCTTTTAGGTATTCTACTTATTAATATGCTGGCTTTTCACTCACCCTTATCCTATATAGACCCTTACAAATGGTTTAACGGGAGTGTGAATGAAGGAATCTATTTGGTGATTGATATTTTCATCCAAGCTAGTTTTTATCCATTATTCGCTATGTTATTTGGTTATGGCTTAGCTATGCAATATATGCGTGCAGAGGCTATAGGACAACCCTTTACGCCGCTTGCGCTCAAACGGCTTACCGTACTTTTGCTCTTTGGCGTTGTTCATGCGTTTCTAATCTGGTATGGCGATATTTTAATTACCTATGCTATTATGGGCTTTTTATTAATTGGCTTGATACGATTACCTTCTAGTTGGCTTATGAGCTTTGGTGCAGTTATTTATGCAGTGCCTCACCTACTAATGCTTGTAATTCTGTTTATCGCGGCTACTGCAGATCCGAATACTTACGTAGGATATATGGAAATTGAAAATTCGATTCAATCCTACCAATCAGGTAGTTTTGCAGAGATTTTTAGCCAACGATTGGCTGACTGGAGCTACAGAAATAATGGAATAGGCTTTGTGTTTTTAGTGTTTACCATTTTGCCTTTTCTTATGTTTGGAGCAGCTGCAGCAAAATGGCGGTTGATTGAACGGACGCAGGAAAAGCGGAAGCTATGGTTATTTTTAGCGATTGTGCCACTATTAATAGGCTTAGCTTTGAAAAGCAGCCCATATATATTTGACTCAAATTATGCTTTTGTCTATTTACAAGATCTATTTGGGGGACCCCTTGTATCTATCGGTTATGCTACGTTGATAGCTTTAATGGCTCAAAAACAAAGCTTGCAAAAGCTATTCTCACCTATAGCCAAAGTAGGTAGCATGTCATTAACGACTTATATAACACAATCGGTCTTAGCCACACTGATATTTTATTCTTACGGGTTGGGGCTGTATGGAAAAGTTGACTTGCTAACGGGAACATTGATTGCCTTCGGTATCTTCGTTGTCCAACTAATTTTTGCAGAACTTTGGTTTGAAAAATTTTCACGAGGCCCGCTCGAAATTCTTTGGAGAAAATGGACTTACGGAAATAATTTCGAAAAAACTAACAATTCAAAACGCTGAATGTGTATAATGAATTCAACCACAGAAAAGGAGTGTTTGACGAATGAAGCTGTTATCATTTCGCTACGAAGGAAAAGAAGGATTTGGACCAAAAGTTAAAAAGGAAGATGCTGTATGGGATTTAGTTGCGATTCAACAGCAATTAGAAGTCTTGCCTGCATTTCCTGCACAATTGATAGAAGGAATTCCACAAGGAATGGAGTTTGTCGAACAAATTCGTAAATTGACGGAAGCCGCTGTCCAATCTGACCGCTCTGAAGAATTCAAACACTCATACGCAGAAATTGAATGGTTAGCTCCGATTTCAAAAACACCGAAAAATATTATTGCGATTGGCAAAAATTATGCAGATCACGCCAAAGAAATGGGCGGAGAAGCACCTGCAGATTTAGTGGTTTTCACTAAAGCGTCTACTAGCATCTCAGCAGACGGTGAAACCGTTTCGGTTCATAGCGACGTAACAGATTCGTATGACTACGAAGGTGAGTTAGCTGTTGTTATCGGAAAAGCAGGTCATAAAATACCAAAACAAATGGCTTATGACTACGTGTTTGGTTATACGATCGCAAATGATCTAACAGCACGCGATATACAAGCAAAACATCAACAGTATTTTCTTGGGAAAAGCTTGCCAGGTTCGTGTCCAATTGGACCATATATCGTTACAAAAGATGAAATTCCGCAATCACAAAATTTGTCGATTGTAACTAAAGTAAATGATGAGATTCGTCAAAATGGCAATACTGAAAAAATGATTCGCCGCGTGGATGAACTGATTGCAGAAGTATCAAAATATGTAGCGTTAGAGCCGGGCGATATTTTGCTTACAGGTACACCTGCTGGAGTGGGCAAAGGTTTCACTCCACCGAAGTTTTTAAAAGCAGGCGATACGGTAAAAGTATCGATTGAGTCAATCGGCACGCTCGTCACACATTTGTCATAGGATAATTGCTCTTGCCTGTGTCCTAGTTATGCTAAACTAGAGAGGACATTATTAGAAGAGGTGAGATTTTGAGTATTTTAACAGACACTACACATCTACACATTACGACATGGGTTGTTGCTATCATTTTGTTCTTAGTTGCAGCATTTATGCAACGCGATAGCAAAGCGCGTAAGATTATGCATATGGTATTAAGATTGTTTTACGTCTTAATCATCATTACTGGCTTAACGTTATTTATCGAATGGTCTTCTGCTGACCCTATGCTTTACGGCATCAAATTCCTATTGGGCATTTTGACAATCGGGATGATGGAAATGGTATTAGTTCGTTCGAAAAAACAAAAATCGGTTACGATGTTCTGGGCATTGTTTGCAGTCTTCTTATTTGCAACAATGTTTATCGGATTCATGTTACCGGTTGGGATGGATTTCTTTTAAGCAAGTAGACAGGTGCACCGCGCACCTGTCTTTTTCTTTGTCAATTTTCACAGTTTAGACGAAACTCAAAAGAGATGCTGGGAAAACCTTAACTTTACATAGCAGTAAAAGCGGGAGTTTGATAAAATGAACCGGGTAGAACGCAATGACGACCTCATTGAAGGAGGATATCAAATTGAAAGCAAAATGGATTTCGGGTATGATCACAGCAATATTGCTGTTGGCATTTGTCCAACCTGCATATGCTGAAAAAGAATATGAATTAAAAGAAGAACTTATTTATGATGTACTAGTTGATCGTTACTTTAACAAAAAAATCGATAACGATTATGAAGTAAATGCACTAGACCCTACAGCTTTTAATGGGGGCGATTTTGATGGAATGGCCAGTGAACTTTTATTTGTGAAAGACATGGGCTTTACGGCTCTTTCGATAGGACCTGTATTTTCAACAGAAACGTATGATGGAAAAAAAGTGTTGGACTATACAGAGTTTGAGCGCCACTTTGGGACAAAAGAAGAATTTCAAACATTGGTAGAAGAAATTCATGAACACAACATGAAAGTGATTGTGGATATCCCAACTCAACAAGTAAGTGCTAACCATGTATGGGCAGTGGAAAATCCTCAGTGGTTTACAGAAAATGAGGATGGCAGTTTAGCACTAGACACTTCTAATTCAGAAGTTCAAAAAGCATTCATCACTACCTTTACAGAATTTAATGAAACTTATCAAGTGGATGGTTTCCGACTGCAAGATGCAGATCAAGTAAACCCACAATTTTTACGTGATTTTTCTAAGGCAATGAAAGACATTCGTCCGAGTTATATTTTAAGTGATCGTGAAATGGAAGAAACAGCTGGATTTGACGCAGTCGTTATTCCGGGTGTTGAAGAAGCTTTACGATCAGCTTATAA
The DNA here is from genome assembly GCF_000189395.1 of Planococcus donghaensis MPA1U2. Classification (GTDB taxonomy): domain Bacteria; phylum Bacillota; class Bacilli; order Bacillales_A; family Planococcaceae; genus Planococcus; species Planococcus donghaensis_B. Next base: position 40,694 of record NZ_AEPB01000037.1, read on the forward strand.
GAATTTCGACCAAGATTTGACTGGGATAAAGACCATTATGAAGCAAAGTGAAAATCAGCTAATCCAAGTAGATTCATTATTAGGTTCTCGGTTTACGTCAGACATTGTTGATGAAAAGGGATTTCCACCTACGCGTTGGAAATTGTTATTAACACAATTACTAACAATGCCAGGAATTCCAGTAGTTCAATACGGGTCAGAATCAGCAATGAACGGCGTAACGCCATCTGAATCTCATCAAATTTTGGATATGGCAGTAGACAAAGAATTAGTTGATCACATTACGAATTTGACCTCATTGCGCAATTCATCAGAAGCTTTACGCACGGGAAAAGTAGAAGTTTTGCATGATGAAGATGGCTGGCTCGTTTATAAGCGTTCAAATGACGACGAAGCATGGGTTATCGCTATTAACAATTCCTCATCAACCAAAACTCTTAATTTGTCAGCTGATGTAATTGGAGAAAATCAAGAGCTACGGGGCTTGTTTGAAAGTGATATTGTCCGTCAAGAAGACGGAGGAGATTATCGTCTGACACAAGACCGTGAAATTGCGGAAGTTTTCCATGTCACAGAAGAAACTAAACTAAATACGGCTTATATCGCAACACTAGTTATTATGTATATCGTGTTTATGTTATTCTTATGGTTTGTATGGCGAAAAGGAAAACAACGTAAGGCAGATGCTGCAAAACAAAAAACAACTGACCGAACATAAAACAGGAAGAAAAAGCAATTTGCTTTTTCTTCCTGTTTTTTATTGATCATTAACGGCTTTATAGCCGACCATATTTATTGGGTCTTTTGGTGATGAATAAGGAGGTGCATAGCAAAGCTCTAACGCCTGCAAATCATCAATCGTTAAGCCACCGTATATAGCTGTAACGATGACATCGATTCGTTTATCGACGCCTTTTCCACCGATACATTGAGCGCCCAAAATCTTTCTCGTTTTTGGATCATAATGAACTTTTAATGTGATTTTAGAATGGTCAGGATAATAGCCAGCATTTGAGATGCCGTTATGCGTCACTGTAGCAGATTCTAAATTTTTATCTTTGATGGCTTTTTCATTCAACCCAGTCATAGCAGCAGTTAAAGAAAAAATCTTTAAGACAGAAGTTCCAAGTAATCCTTTTTTCGCTATTTTATCTCCTAAGATATGACGTGCCGCGATAAATGCTTGTCGATGGGCCGGAGAGGCGAGGGGTACTCTTTTTGGATCTCCCGTCACCATATCAAAGTTTTCAGAAGCATCGCCAATTGCATAAATCGAAGGATCATCTGTTTGCATGAATTCGTTGGTTTGTATGCCACCGGTTTCCCCAATTTTCAACCCAGCTTTTACAGCCAATCCGGTATTAGGTCTTAAACCGACACTCATAATGATAAAGTCAGCTTGTAATTCAATGCCATTTGATAACTTAATTGTTTTCTCTTCAGTTTTTACTATTTCTGTGCCAGTAAGTAATTTTACTCCTTGAACAGCCAACTCTTTTTCGATCATCAACGAAATATCGGTATCCAAAATAGACATAATGGCAGGCGATCGATGAACGAGCGATACATCCAATCCGAGATTTTTTAGGTTTTCAGCCATTTCAAGACCGATAAACCCACCACCCGATACTACACAACTTGTAGGTTTTTCGTTTTTGATAAAGCGATCAATCCGTTGCATGTCTTGAAAATTGCGCAATGTAAAAACTTGAGAAGAATCAAGTCCTTCAATTTTTGGCAGTATTGCAGAACCACCTGGTGCCAAAATTAACGCATCGTAAGACTCTTCAAATTGATTACCGGTTTCCAAGTTTTGCACAAGAACTTTCTTAGCGGCTCTATCAATTTCTTTTACTTCATGTCCGAGCTTTACATCGATATCGCGTTTTTTCTTAAATTTCTCTGGATTTGTTAAAACGATTGACTGTTCGTCTTCGATTACATCTCCGATAACATAAGGTGTTCCACATGCTGCATAAGACATCGTTAAATCTCTGTCAAAAACAACTATTTGGACATCCGGATTGTAAAATCGAAGTTGACCTGCAGCTGTAGCGCCTCCGCCAACAGCACCTACAATGACTATTTTTTTCACCGTTTAATCAGCTCCTATTCGATCTTATTAAGGAAAAATAAAGCCAATGTGCCCGGTCCAGTATGTGCAGCAATAACAGAACCAATCATATGAACTTCAACTTCTTTAGGGTTAAAATGTTGTTCGATTTCCTGCTTTAAAATTAAAGCAAACTCTTCGTCATCGCCATGACTGATGGCAATGGTTTGTTGGTTTAATTGGCTACCGCGTTCTTGCATCAATTCAATCATGCGCTTAATAACTTTTTTACGTCCGCGCAATTTTTCAATTGGTACCAATTTCCCGTTTTCTACATGAAGTAGTGGTTTGATATTTAATAATCCACCAACAAATGCGCTGCCTTTGGAAATGCGGCCGCCTTTAGCCATATAATCCAAATCTTCTACAGTAAAGAGACTTTCTAAATGGTCTACCATAAAACGAATTCTCTTTAGAATCGTTTCAAGAGATTGACCATCAGCACGCAATTTCACAGCTTCTTTTACTAACAAACCGTATCCAAGTGAAGCAGCTTTAGAATCGAGTATGGTCAGTTTTAAATCGGGGTAATCTTCACGTACTTGGTCTGCTACCATTACCGCCGTGCTATAAGTACCCGATAGCTCAGAAGAAAATGCAAGATAAAAACCTTCTTCATCTGCGATGGCTAGCTGTTCAAAAGCTTTTAGCATTTCTTCAGGAGACACTTGCGACGTTTTAGGGTGATTGCCAGCACGAATTGCATCAAATACTTTAATGGAATGAATGCCGCGTATATCTTCATAATCCTGCTCTCCGATATGTACGCGCAATGGGAATAAAACTACGTCTTCGTTTTCAAAAAAACCTTTTGGTAAATCAGATGCGCTATCAGCGAATAACCTCATAACCACTCCTCCTCTTAATAATTACAGCTTCAACCGGTCGATTAATAATTCAGCAATGCCATCTTCATTATTATTTAAAGTGATTTCGTTAGCAATATTTTTTAAAGGCGAAATGGCGTTCCCCATAGCGACACCAACACCCGCAAAGTCAATCATTTCTAAATCATTGTCTTCATCGCCAAAAGCGATTATGTTTTCTCTGCTAATGCCAAGAGATTTTGAAACACGGTCTAACCCAACAGCTTTACTCATACCACTTTTTACAATTTCGATAACATGCCAAGGAGCTCCCCAGCGACGGTGATCAATAACTTCAGCATGAACCGAAGACAAGTGGTCGTGAATCTCCTGTACGCGTTCATACGGCGCGTGGATTAAAATAGAGGTGGGGTCTGTTTTTAAGTAGTTTCGCAAATCACCTGTTGTAATGGTTGGGTCTCCAAACCTGAAGATGTCCATAAGTTGTTCGTCATGTTGGTGGACATACACATCATCCAACACTTCGGCAACAATATTGTGAAAGTTATAATTGTACATAGATTCAACTACTTCATGGACAACCCCCAAATCAATTGGTGTGTGATGCATACCCCAGTGTTGGTCAGTAGGGTGATGGACAAACGCACCGTTAAAGTTAACGATTGGCGTTGTTAATCCCAATTCATTGTAGTAAGTTTCACTTGAGCGATATGGCCGGCCAGTAGCAATCATAACCTCGTGTCCCGCTTCCATTGCTTTATTTAAAGTGAGTTTTGTTTTAGGTGAAATGACTTTTTCATCTGTTAATAACGTTCCATCTAAATCTAGAACGATTAAATGTTTCTTCATATAAATAGTCGTCTCCTTTCTATCTCTTACTAGTGTAGCGATAGTGCAAGGGGTACGTCAAAAAAATTGGTAATTTTGGCGGTTATTTAAAGGTCAAGAAGTGAGGTTTGCTGGATAACTGGAAGATTGGTACGATTAGATAGAGAAGGAAGTGAGTCAAATTGAAAGTACAAAGACAAATTTGGGGTCATATTCCGTTACTTCATATAACTCCAGACAATGATGAACAATCTGCATTACCAACAGTGGTGTTTTTTCATGGGCATATGAGTGCAAAAGAGCATAATTTGCATTATGCCTATCAATTAGCCGAAAAAGGACTTCGAGTGATATTGCCAGATGCTCATCTTCATGGAGAACGAAGTGAAGGATTAGATCATGTGCAAATTAGTTTACGATTCTGGGAAATCGTCCTAACTTCAATCGAAGAATTGGCCTTTTTACATGAAGAGTTACATAAGCAAAACATGGTTGTCGGTGAAATAGGTGTTGGTGGTACATCAATGGGCGGTATCACCACAATGGGAGCTATGACGGTTTATCCGTGGATTCAAGCAGCTGCAGTGATGATGGGTGCTGGAAATTACGTGGAATTGGCTCAAGCGCAAATGACGCAATACGAATCGAGAGGATTCCAATTGCCGATTAGTGAAGAAGAAAGAGAAAAAATGCTAGCAACTTTAGCGATGTTCGATAGTGTCGAACATCAGGAGAATTATCAAAAACGCCCAATTTATTTTTGGCATGGCGAACAAGATGTTACGGTACCATTTGAGCCGACATATCGCTTGTTTAAGTCACTTAAAAAGCAATACGAAGAGGTGCCGGAAAAAATTGTCTTTCGTCGCGAACGAGAAGCAGGACACGCAGTAAGTCGAGCTGGTATGCTTGAGGCAACCGAGTGGTTTGTTAAGCATTTAGCTGAATAATCGTGTCAATTCCATTTTCAGATGAAATTTGTTAAGATGGTTGTAATAGTAAAGGGAGGGATTTTGAATGGATCAAGATATGAAAGATAGCATGATGGGTGCATTAGAAACTGTAATCGATCCCGAATTAGGAATTGACATTGTCAATTTAGGGCTTATTTATGATGTAATGTTGTCAGAAGACGGTTTTGCAGTAGTTACGATGACATTAACATCAATGGGGTGCCCAATGGGACCTCAAATCGTGCAAATGGTAAAAACAGCATTATATGAGCTACCAGAAGTGGAAGAAGTCGATGTAAAAATCGTATGGCAACCAGTATGGGGCAAAGAACATATGTCACGCTACGCAAAAATGGCACTTGGCGTTCGATAAGCAATATTACTAAAAATCTCACTGGAATTTATTCCAGTGAGATTTTTTTGTCTAATTAGCTCATTACAAATAGGATAAAATAGAGAGCCATAATAATTGCTTAATCTAAAAAAAATGACTATAATTTAATTAGTCAAAGATAGTCAAACTTTTTAAAAAGGAGAGGTTATTATGGTTCAACCACAGGGAAACACAGAACAAAAATCCCCATTAGAGCAGTTTGGTCGCAATATGGTCGAACAAGCACAATCAGGGAAAATGGATCCTGTCATTGGTCGTGATCAAGAAATTCGAAACGTCATTCGAATTTTATCACGAAAAACAAAAAACAATCCGGTTTTAATCGGAGAACCAGGTGTTGGTAAAACAGCAATTGTCGAAGGTCTAGCGCAACGTATTGTTCGTAATGACGTTCCCGAAGGGTTGAAAAACCGGACAATATACGAACTCGACATGAGTGCGTTAATTGCAGGCGCAAAATACCGTGGGGAATTTGAAGAACGTCTAAAAGCTGTGTTAAAACAAGTAAAAGATAGCGAAGGTCAAATCATCTTATTTATTGATGAAATCCACACCATTGTTGGAGCAGGTAAAACAGAAGGAGCTATGGATGCAGGGAATATGCTGAAGCCAATGCTTGCTCGCGGAGAACTGTATTGTATCGGTGCAACTACATTAGATGAGTACCGCATGCATATTGAAAAAGATCCTGCTTTAGAACGTCGATTCCAACAAGTTATGGTGCGAGAACCTTCGGTAGAAGATACCGTTTCGATTTTACGTGGCTTGAAAGAGCGTTTTGAGTTGCATCATGCTGTTCGTATTCATGACCGTGCGATTGTAGCAGCCGCAGCTATGTCAGATCGCTATATCACAGAGCGCTTTTTGCCGGATAAAGCAATTGACTTAATAGATGAAGCATGTGCGATGATTCGTACTGAAATTGATTCGATGCCACAAGAACTTGATGAAGTAACGCGTCGCTTATTACAATTAGAGATTGAAGAACAAGCGTTGATGAAAGAAAAAGACGAAGCGAGTAAAATCCGATTAGAAACTTTGCAAAAAGAAATAAAAGAACTGCGTGAGTCTTCAGCGGACATGAAAAATCAATGGACAGAAGAAAAAGAATCATTGAAAAAAATTCAACAAAAACGTGAGCAACTAGATCAGTTCCGTAGACAATTAGAAGATGCGGAAAACAAGTACGACTTGAACGCAGCCGCTGTGTTGCAACATGGCAAAATTCCAGCGCTCGAAAAAGAGTTGATTGCGTTAGAAGCAAGCTTGGAAAATGAAGGTGCTGAAAGATTGCTGCGTGAAGAAGTAACCGAAGAAGAAATTGCAGGAATTGTCGCACGTTGGACAGGGATTCCCGTAACTAAATTAGTAGAAGGTGAACGTGAAAAACTATTGCGTCTAGGTGAAACTTTAAAAGAACGCGTCATTGGTCAAGATAAAGCGGTAGAGCTTGTCACCGAAGCTGTATGGAGAGCACGAGCGGGTATTAAAGATGAAAGAAAGCCGATTGGTTCATTCATTTTCCTTGGGCCAACGGGGGTAGGGAAAACAGAATTAGCGAAATCACTTGCTGCCAATTTGTTTGACTCGGAAGATCATTTTATCCGAATCGATATGTCCGAGTACATGGAAAAGCATAGTGTATCACGTCTAGTCGGAGCACCTCCCGGATATATTGGCTACGAGGAAGGCGGACAATTAACAGAAGCAGTACGTCGCAACCCATACTCTGTTGTCTTACTCGATGAAATCGAAAAAGCACATCCAGACGTTGCCAATATTTTATTGCAAATTTTAGATGATGGGCGTATTACGGATAGTCAAGGTCGCCTCATTAACTTCTCAAATACAGTTGTCATTATGACTTCTAATATTGGCTCTGCTCATATTAACGAAACGAGCAGCGAACATGATGTAGAAGACATTGTCATGGGCGAATTGCGCAAACACTTTAAACCAGAGCTGTTAAACCGTATTGACGATATTGTCATCTTCCATGCATTAACAAACGACCATTTTTATGGTATTGCTAAAAAGATGATTGGGGAATTAGCAGCGCGTATGAATCAACAGCATATCAAATTGTCTGTCGATGATTCGGTGATTAACTATATTGTTGAAGCTGGAACCGATCCAGTATTCGGTGCACGTCCATTAAAACGATTTATTCAGCGAAGAATCGAAACTGATATTGCGCGCGAATTAATCAAAGGTGATATTGTAGCTAACACAGAACTAGCATTAACGATGGGTGACAATAATCAAATTAAGATCAATAAAAAAGAGACGACGTACGTCGTCG